>CALMZO010000350.1 GCA_937870825.1 uncultured Chloroflexota bacterium
CGTTCGTCCTATAATGCGCTCACCACAGACAAAAATGAGGTGAGCGCAATGGACGAATTCTTTTTGCAACTTGCCGAATTGAATCGCGCAGGTTGGGCGTTTCAAATCGAACCCAAATCGAATGATGCAAAATTGCCCGCAACACGCGCAGCGGTCATTTGGTCGTTTCGTTGTGACGAGATGACAGCGTTATTGAACGAACTTCCGGTGTATCCGCTAATTGACTGGATCAACCTGTTCGCGCCCGAAAGCGAGTTGCGAAAAGCGGTGGCAATGATGCACGCGCGGGTGTTTCCGATTGCGCCGTTTGGGGATATTGAGATATAGAAATCTGAGGTAAGGAAAGGAGGGCGCACTCTGTACGACCTTGTACAATGCGTCCCTATCTTGGTATGCCCGAAACGCCTGCTACCACGTTCGTTGTCAATCGCCAAAATTCTTGTTGAATGTCGGTGTGCTCGGTGCTAAAATATGCGTAAGTTAGTCTCTGTTGTGGATTGCGCCTACCAGCGAAAGTTTGAGGCGAATCATTATTCTTACTCTTGCACGGCAAGTTTTCAAAAATAGGAGTCTTGCAATGCGAATGTCCAGATTGCTCCTCGTTGGTTTTGGTTTCATGTTCTTGGCTGGTCTTGTCATGATGGTTTCGCCAAGTGCACCTCTGCCACTTGAAGAAGAAACAGAACGTTACGACGAACCCGACAAAGCAGCAGAATACTTTCGCCTCAAACGTCTACCCCGAGGCGAAACAGAAATCCCAGTTGAAAAATATCTGACAGCGCGCGAGCATATGAACCGTATGCCGCGCTTTTCGACTGCGCTCAATCGTTCCTTTCGCTCACAAGCCGAATCTGGTGAATTACTTGAGAACATCGGTTCATGGCAATCGCTCGGTCCCGGTAACATCGGTGGGCGCACACGGGCTTTGCTTATTCATCCCATCAACCCTAGCATCATGTATGCGGCAGGAGTTTCAGGTGGAATTTGGAAAACGACAAACGGCGGGACTTCGTGGACGCCTCTCGCCGATATGCTGGCAAATATCAACGTGAATTCGCTTGCCATGTCGTCAAGCGATCCGAATACATTATTTGCTGGGACTGGCGAGTATTCGGTAAGGCTCAGAGGACTCGGAATCTTCAAAACAACGGATGCAGGTGCGGTCTGGTCACAACTGCCTAATACGAGCAACGAGAACTTTTATTATGTGACTGATATTGCGATTAGTCCAAATAACTCCAATCATCTCTACGCTTCGACTGCGAAGGGGGTTTTTTACTCGCCTGATGGAGGGAATAGCTGGATCAACCAATTGACCCTTTCTGACCTCTCGGGCGTTTGTTATGATCTTGCAATTCGCACTGACAGAACAACGGATTATTTATTTTCGGCTTGTGATACGTCCAATATGGATGGAACGATTTATCGAAATGTTGATGCAGCGGGTAGTGGAACTTGGGAGCCGATGTTTAGTGAGCCCAATATGGGTCGCGTGTCACTCGCCCTCGCTCCGTCTAATCAAGCCATAATTTACGCACTCGCAGAGAGCCTGCAAAGCGGCACATATCGCCATGGTTTGCTTGGAGTTTTTCGTTCGGATAGCAATGGGGATCCCGGCTCCTGGACTGCTCGTGTCCGGAATACTGATCCCGTGAAATTGAATACGGCGTTACTCTCTTACTGGCTCTGTACTCCGGGAGGTATCCAGATTTCTGGGAGCCAAGGATATTATGATAACGTCATCGCAGTTGACCCCATAGATTCAAATCGAGTGTGGGCAGGCGGTGTTTACATTTTCCGTTCGGACGATGGAGGAACAAACTGGGGTAACGCAGCAGGACTCGAAAATCATACTCATTCAGATCTTCATGCCATCTTGTTCCATCCTCAATACGACGGGGCGACAAATCAAATCATGTTTCTAGGGAACGACGGTGGCGTGTACCAGTCTTATAATTCTCGAGCTCGAGTCGCATTAGGTGATAGTACACCTTGCCAAAACGACTGGGGAGATGTGAATTGGTCACCTCTGAACAATAACTATGGTGTCACCCAGTTCTATTATGGGTTGCCTTATCCAGATGGCAAGACCTATTTTGGCGGGACGCAGGACAATGGAACGGTTCGCGGCAAGGATGCAGTGGGAATGAACGCGTGGCAGAAGATTCGCGGCGGCGACGGCGGCTTTGTTGCCATTGATCCGACGAACACGAACATCCTCTTTGCCGAGACCCAGTGGGGCAATATTGTGAAATCTACAGACGGTGGAAGTAGTTGGTCAAGCGCACGTAATGGAATCAATGATGATCTCATCTTCATTGCGCCATTTATGATGGATCCGAAAAATTCACAAATCCTCTGGACGGGCGGAACGCGTTTGTGGCGCACGGTTAATGGCACACAAGCGTGGACTGCCGCGAGCCAGGTTATTCCATTAGATGACGGATACACGGATTTCATTTCTGCAATCGGTATTGCCCCGACGGACTCAAATTACGTCCTGGCTGGTTCTTCCGATGCCGGAACGATTCTTCGAACACAGCAAGGACTTAGCACGAATGATTCAACGGAATGGGCTGTAGCCAATCCTCGCGCATATGGTTTTGTGACCTCGCTCGTCTTTCATCCAACCAACAAGAACGTCGCCTACGCGACCTACTCAAACTTTGGAGCGGCGCACGTCTGGAGAAGCGTTGATGCAGGTGCAACGTGGACGAGTATTGACGGCTCAGGACCAACGGCACTGCCGGATATTCCGGTTCACTCGCTTGTAGTTGATCCAACGGACACGAATCGGCTTTACGTGGGAACCGACTTGGGTGTCTTTGTGTCGCTTGACGATGGAGCGAACTGGGGAGTAGAGAATACCGGATTTGCGAATGTGATTACAGAATCGCTGAGCCTAATCACCACAGGAACCTCGTACAAGTTATTTGCTTTTACACATGGGCGGGGTGTGTTCCGCGTGACGGTGCATGGGCAAGACCCCACTCCGACGCCTACATCTACAGCAACTGTTACAGCAACGCCAAGCTCAACACCCACGGCAACAAATACCCCTGACCCCAATTGCACAACAAAACCTGCCAAACCAGGACTTCTTAAGCCAAAGAACAACGGCACTAGCAAGAAAACTGCAGTCCGACTCGACTGGCAAGACGAGCTTTGCACAACGAGATTTGTAGTCGTGGTGAGACAAGACAGTCAGAAGGGGATTAAAGTTGATGGAAAGAGGGTTACTGCGAGTGAATACACCACAAAACCACTTGTAAAAGGCAAAACATATTATTGGCGCATCAAAGCATGCAATGCTATTGGCTGCACCACGTCTGATTGGTGGTCATTCACAATCAAGTAGAGTCACCGCTCATAAAAAAGCGCGTCTGAAAGAATCGCCTGCAATTCGATTTTCCGAATTGCAGGCGATTTTATTTTCAACCGTTGCACCAAGAGGCAACAAGAAAGGAAAGAGAAATGATTGAGAACACGACCGACTCGTCGCAAATCACATCTGTCATCCTTGACGGACCCTACAGCGCCGGCATCAGCGCGGACATCGGCGATGAAATTCCTGAATGGATTGTCGCGCTGTGTGATGACGATGGCAGCGATATTGAGACCCATACCTGCGCGACGTATGAGAGCGCGATGGAGTTGGGCAAACTGCTCGCGCGCGAGATGAAGATTGAACTCGTGATTGAGGCAATGCGCGCATAGAGAGGAGAGCATTGATGAATTGCAAAAAGAAATACAGACATTCACAAAGGACGAGATGGTGAACATGTCGGGTGAAATGATGAGCGTTCCGGGACACGAGCCGCAACATTGCGGCTCGGTTTCGTTTCAGGGAATTCAAGCGGCGTGTCTGGGCTATGCGGTGGATAACATGGACGATGTTGTTTTTCTTCACACCGCAGGTCCGCAGCAGGCGGTTCGTTCGTTGTGGGCGTCGCTCGCGGGGAATGGCGCATTGGAGATCAATCAAACACTGATTCGCTTCAAACGCGAAACATCCTATTTGCGATTCGAGCAGCCGTTGGCAATGACGCGCTTACATTCGCTCGTCCTCTTGCATCCGCAAGCATCGCTGATTCAAATGCAGCCGGGACAAGACTGCTTTTATCTCTTGAGTGCATCGCAAGAGCAAATTCCAGTGCGCTTGTTTTACGCGATGCTAAACAAGGCGATGCCGCTTCCACTCGCGCCCGAATGGACCGAATACTTGTGGAAAGTCGGAAC
>CALMZO010000351.1 GCA_937870825.1 uncultured Chloroflexota bacterium
TTGGCGGAATGAATCGCCTCTGCCACTTCGGGGCGTTTCACCGTAATCAGAAATTCGAGTTCTTGTCTAATTTTCTCCAGCCCTTCGGCGGTGAGAAACACGGGCTTGTCTGCCATGTGAAAACTTCCTCTGGATTCTTTGCGGAATAGCTAATAAAAAAGGACATCGCCGCGCCATTTCGCTGACGCCGATATCCGACTGCGGGAATTATATGCGAAACGTATTTTGTTGCAAATGAGTTTTTCAAAAATTTTCAGCCGCGCAGCGCCTGCAGCGCCGCCCAAACTTCGCGCGCCCACACGCCTGCGAGAACCAACACCAGCAGCAGCGTCAAGCCAACGCGCGCGCGTAAAAGTGAAACGCTTCGCCGCATCAAAACAAACCACGCGGCATACATGCCAAAAAACGGAATCAGCGGGAAATGAAAACGCCCGTCGCCAAAAATGACGAGATGTACCAACAAAAAATAGAGCGTGAACGCGCCAAACAAAACTTTGAACCTATCGAACGGCGCAAACACAAACCCCGCGACGCCGCACACCATCACAACAATATATACGACAGCCGCCAACAAATCAGCGCCAATTTTCGAAAACGAATTCCACCCCCCCCCACGCCGCGTCGCTTCCGCATTGTCAATCAAGTTGCGCTCGAATCCCCAAAAGTCCGCAAACTTGCTCGGCATCCGCGCGAAAAAGGTCACAGGTTCCGCGCGAATGAAATCCAACGCCAGCGCGTACGCCGCGCGGTCACGCGCCAATTCATCCGTCGGCAAAACATTCAACATCGGTTCGCGCACGCCGACTTTCCACACATTGCGAATAAATTCATTCGGCGTGTGCGGACTATTGCCGAGCCACAAATTCACCCCCCCCTTTGTCTCCAGCACCACGATTTGTCCAAACTGAAAATAATTCCGCGCCGTCCACGGCGCAATCACAAGCGCCGTTGCCGCGCAAAAGAAAATTCCCGCGCCAATCGCCCGTAGGGGCGAACCCTTGTGGTCGCCCTCGCGTTCGCGCCACAACGCCCACACAAGCCACAACGCCAACAACGGCGTGAAATACAACGTGATGCCCCGCGTCAACGTTGCCATTCCCCACAGCGCGCCCGCGCCAAAAATCCACAACCAATTGTGTTTGTCATTTCGAGCGGAGCGAGAAATCTCTGCGTTGGCAGAATCAAGATTTTTCTCTGCGGCGAACGGCGTCGCAACTCGAAATGACACAGCCCGCGCGACAAAATCGAACGCGAGCAGCATCAAAAAAATAAACAGCGTTTCCGACAACAACAAATGCGCGCTCGTGAGAAAACCGGGATAAATGGCGATGAGAAAAGCGGTGAGAAGCGAGACGCGTGCGTAAGGGGCGTTCTTTAACGCCGAGCGAGACGTGTGAAACGTGAAACGTGAGACGTGAAACGAGAGGTCATACATCACGTACACGCTCGCGGTACTGACGAGGATGCCAAAAATTTTTGCAAGGAAAATGTTGACGCCCAAAATTTTATACAGCGCGCCGAGCGCAAGGGGATACAGCGGTGCTTGCCACGCATACAAAATTTGTCCGGGGAAGAACGGATTGTTGTCCTGCCAAAAACCGCGTCCCGCTGCCACATTTTCCGCAATTTGCTGATACGCCAACTCATCGCCCGTCAACGGCGCACGCACGTCGGCGAGTACAAGAAACAGCACGCGCAGCACGAACGCAAACAACACCAGACCGAAGATGGACGACGGACGCATTTCATCGGGTTTCAGATGACGGGTCACGGTTCGCTGTTTCTTGGTTGTACCACACGGTACAACCAAATCTCGTTCCAGTCCTGCACATGCTCCAGCATTTTTCGCTTAGCCAATTGTCGGCGCAACGACGCGGCATCCGGGTAACGCTCCGAGTGAACCACCAGCCAACGCGCGCCCCACGCCTGCAAGCGCCGCATCGCGCTCGCTTTGGGAAATGCCTGCACATCACGCACCAGCGCGTAATAGTCCGGCGGAATAAAGGTGCTGTACCCATTCACCAGGGGCTGCCAATGATAGAGCGAATTGTACGTATAGACCACGTGCTTGTCCTGGTCCACAAAATTCGGCGCGCCCATCGGCAGTTCAACGACGGGCTGTCCGCGCGGCTGCTGCGCCAAAAATGTGTATGCAGGAGAAATGTTTGCGCCCGCGTCCACCTCTGCGAGTACGAGCGGCGCGGGAATGTATTCCAGCAAAATCAATGCCGCGCACACAAAAACAATCGGATTCGCAAAACGCGGCGCGCGGCGCACCAATTCCGCGATGCCGTACGCGCTTAACAACGCGAGCGCGAGCATCGTCAAAATCACAAAGCGCGCGGGCGCGTTCAAACTATTCAGCGGCGAAACGATTTTCGCAAGCGCGAAATAGGGCAGTGGAAAATTTAATCCTGCCGCGTTCGTACGGTCTAGCATCAAGTCCGGTCCGAATGACAACACAAAGCCCATGAGCGCGAGCAGCAGCACAAAAATCCACGCGCCACTTTTTTTACGAATTAACATCACAAGCCCCAAGAGTGCCAAGCCCACGGCGACAATGCCCGGAAACAGCGGCTGTCCTTTGGACGCGACACGAAAACCATTCGTTACTTCACCATACAACCACTGCGAACGCGGCGCAGCCAAATAACTCGCGGGGCGCGCGCTAAAAAGGCGCGGGTCCCGTCCTTTGGAAAAATTGTGTTCGCGTTCGAGACGCAAATAGGGCAACAGCAATGGCGCGACGAGCAATACAAAAATTGCCGCCGCGCCCAGTCCGTACAAAACATGCGCGCGGGTGAGGCGAAAACGCCGCGTCCACAAATCAATGCCGACATACAACGCCACCGCGAACGCGAGGAACACCGCGTAATACAACGACGACACCGCGTTGAGCGCGAAAAACAACGCCGTCAAAAACGCATTGTGAAAATTCGGCACGCGCAGGAAATGCGCCACGTACAGCAACGTCAACGGCATGAACATTCCCATCAACAGTTGCACATGCCGCAGTTCGCCCATCTTGTACGTGCAGAACGCGAACACGAGTCCGGCGACAAAGGCAGCCAAGTTCAAAGTTCGAATTTCGAGATTCGAATTCGCGAGCCAGTCGCGCGCACACACATACATCGCAAACGCATTGAGCGGAAAGGTCAGGAGGACGACGAGGTTGTATGCAAAAATCGGATTGCCCGTCGCGTATTCCAAGGGCAGGTACCACAGTGCAGCGGGAAAAATGATTTCCGAAAATGCGAGGGTATTTGGAAACGGATAAAAAATGTTGCCCTGGAAAAGGTTGAGCGGGTCGGCAATGAGCTGATGGGCTTGCCAGCCAAAAATCCAAACAGAAAAATAGGTGTCGTTGAGCGCGTTGCTGTCCGTGCCGAGCAGCGTATCGCCAAGCCGAAACGCCAACGGATACGTCATTACGACGGTGAGCAAGCTGTAAGCAAAGAGCGCGAAAAAATGAAACGCGTTGGGGCGCTGCCAGAGAGATTTCATCAGCCGGGAAAATGTTATAGCACGCGCGCAGAGGAGAAGCAAAATGTAGCAACGACATTCGTCGTTAACTTTGGTCGTTCCACGCGGCAGCGGCATAAAACTCGCGCAAAAAATTCGACGGCGCTTTTGCCAACAAACGCGGTTCGCCAAAGCCCGCGCGCGGCGCGAGTTTTTGAAACGTCTCGAACGACAACGGATACGGCACCCACATATTGCCCGCGTCAACATTGTACTCGACCAAAATAAAAATGCCGCGCGGTTTCAAAAAACCGCGCGCGTGCTTCAACAACTTTTCTTTGTCGCGAAAATAGTGCAGCGCATTCGCCATCACAATTCCATCGAGCGGCGGAAGTTTCAATTCGCGCGAAAAATCCGCGCCCAAAACAAGAAGGTTCGATTCGGGGAACATCCGTTGAAACGCGCGTTCCTGTTCGCGCAAACGTCCTGCATCCTGGTCAATCGAAAAAATTTCCGCGTCCGCGCCGACGAGTTCGCGCAATGCCAGTGTGAACGCGCCGCTGCCCGAACCGAAATCCGCCCACACACCGCCTTGTTGTGCGATGGCGGGGCGGAGGAGATTGACGTGGTCGGTGTGATTCATGACGGAGGACAGAGGACGAACGACGAACGAATAATTTTTCGTCATCCGTCGTCCGTCCTCCGTCAATTTGGAATAATGGGCAAAATGA
>CALMZO010000352.1 GCA_937870825.1 uncultured Chloroflexota bacterium
CCACGCTCATTGCAGATTGCATTGCGCTCGGCGAATCACTTGGTGCGAGCCAGTAATTGAATCAATGCCCCGCGCAGATTACTTGCCGCGGGCTTGCCTACTCCTGCAAGAAATCCGCTGTGGGTGAACATTCATTCGACGCGTTCGTACAGACTGAATGATTTGCTGGAACGCGTCAATCGGAAATTCGGTAAAATGATTTGGCGCAGTACGCGGTCTTTGCCCAATTGTATTTTCTTGTCGCTGTAGATATTCGCTTTCTCAAACGTGAGACCTACCGCGCTGTCATCCAACACTTGCAGTGTCCCATTCAAAGAAAACATCGTCTGTTCCGCCGTCGCTTGGACAAAATCAGAAGGCAGTTCTGCGTCCCAACGCCCCGCGCAGGTTCGAACCCGCGCGAAAAATATCCGCCTCCAAACGCAGCGGCGTGGTTGCTTCACACACAAAACGGAGATGGGTGGTGGTGAGAGAAAACATTTTTTTAGTGTTCAGCAGAGCAATTTATTGCGGTTCTGAACACACCTTTCTGGAATCCACGATGGATCGAAAATCATTCCACGCGTTCGTACAAACTGAATGATTTGCTGGAACGCGTCAGACGATAGGGCAAGATAACTCCCTTGCGGACTCGGTCTTGCCCAACTCGAATTCGTTCATCGGTGTAAATGTTCAATGCCTCGAACGTGAGACTCTCGCCCCAGTCGTCCATCAATTGAATAATGCCCAATGGAAATGCGCCATTCGTCGGCGAAACAATCTGACTACCGTTCATTGTCATTCCATCGAGCATATAAAATTTTTCCACTTGCTCAGCAACAGGTGGGAGTTCCATCAGTTGAAAAAAACTGCCGCGTTTGCCGAAATAATTGATATGAGGCAGCCATCCGCGCAGATTTTCTAGTTTTTCCGCCTCGCCTGAAAATGCTAGTGCGAGATCACCAGAAAGATGGACGTACTCGCGAAAGGCAATGGATTTAATCATTGCACTTGTGCCCACAGTTGATTCTTCCTCTTGCTCTTCTTGCTTTTTGCCCTTTGGTTTATCCGTTCGGCGCGGTTTCTGTACTTTGGCAAAAAGATTTGTCACCGATACTGCTTCAGGTGGGCGCGCCGCGATTCCAAGTGATTTGAGGGATTCAAATGCAGTCTCGGCGTTTTGCAAACCATCAACGCGAATTGCCGCGTCAAGCAGCGCGGTACGAATTGCAAAGGGACTTGGAAGAAAAAGTGATTTCGCCGCCGTTGCGGTTGCAATCCCAATTTTGAGCGAAAACAACGCGGCAGGACGATAGACCGCAATCTGCCACATAGTTTCACCCTCCATAATTGAATTTGTACGGCGCGCCGTTCGCAATCACTTCACGCATGATTTCCGCAAACTCACCCATCGAATTAAATTCGTGAACCATCACCGCGTCCGCGCGTACTTGGTTCAACGCGTTCTTTACGCGCTGTAATTCAGTTCGATAATTCTCATCCAGCGCGCTCAACGCGGGTGCGGGCATCACTTGCGTACTCACAGTTACTGCCCCCTCGAATCCAAGAATGTGCGGATTCTGTGTGCCGCGCATCGCGCCGTTCGGTTCGATAAAGGTGTAGAGAATACTTTCCATGAATGCTTTGAATCGTTTCGCGCGTTCGTCGTCGCCAATCGCGTATTGTTGGCGAATGTCGTTAAACCCAATTCGCGCGATTTCAAAATTCGCAACAATCGCGTACACGCCCGAACTCGCGGGACGATGAAAGATTGGTTGTGAAGTGCTTTCTTCGCCGCGTTCTTGCGCGTAACGGACATGAAAATACGATTCGGTTTGCGTGAGACGTTTGCCATCGTCGGTTGTGGGGATGCCCACCACCCAACCGAATTCCGCAATAGACTTGCGCGGCACCGAACGATTGCCTTTGGCAATGAGATTGCCTTCAAGGTCATCGAGCGTACAGCGTTCGAGCAAATCGTTGATAACATCTCCATCTTTTTTGGCGAGATTTTTCATAAACTCTTCATCATCCAAAATGCGGCTGCCGCTAAATTTTTGGCAGCCCGCGCACAACGGCAAATTTCCGTTTGCGAGACGATACAAGTGTTCTGCTTGAATGTGTTTGAACATGTCGCCACTAATCGCGTTCACCGTCGTCGGTTCGTATTTGCCGCTGACCTTGTGAACTATTGTCACCATGCGCGTCGAAATCTGATTGCCTTCACCGCCTTCATTGTTGAGCGAGTGCATATCCAGCGCGGCGGCGGCTGAAATGGAAAGGGAATAAATGGTTTGCGTTGCCATTGGGTTTTCTCCTGTTGAAATGAAAATCAATTGTTGATTTATTTTTCCGCATCTTTCGATTCGCTCGCATAGCCGTAAGCAATGAGCAAATTACACACGACTTCCGAGCCGAACTTGTCCACGAGACGCACAATTTCGTCCAGATCACCGTCCCGATAATTTTCGCGCATCTGTTGCTTTGTGCGCTCGAACTTTTGCGCGTTCTCTTGATTGTATGCCTGCAAAAATTCCATCAATGCGGTGATGAACTCGTTGCGATACGCCGCTTTGCGTTTCAAGTCAGTGCCCAAGCCGTATCGGACTTCGTACATGCTTTCGCCTCTGAGATATTGCGGCGTAATCGTGCTGCGCCGAATGGCATAGGCGATATGCCGAAATCCTTCATTCTCGATGATCTCGGCGAGTTTTGGTTCTGCGCTCATAAATAACCTCCTTAGGTTTTCTACCGTGAATGTCCGAACGCGATATTCTTTGCCATCAATCGCGCTCGTGAGATATTGCGTGTACGCGACATAGAAATCGAAAAATGTATTCAACTCCCGTCCCGAAAGAAAATCACGATACAGGTCCAACAGACGATACCCATCGCTGTGTCCTTCTTCAATCGCGCCGATGATTTTGATGTGTTCCGCAATCACCGCTTGCGCCGCTTTTGCTTCTTCGCGATTACTGATTTCGCCAATCCATTCAGGAATTCCAATGAATGCAAGGTTCATCGTCGTATAAGCATTTTGGCTCAAGAGTTTGTACGTTGTGACATGCAGTCCCGTCATTACGCGGTCAGGGATTCGTCCTTCTGTCACGCGTTTTTGCTCGCTGTATTCAAGCAGCACATTCGCGTATTGCAGCGCGGCAAAAATATCCATCTTGACTGCTGTTTCGTTCCACAACGCCGCGCCAAATTTTGGAAACACATCTTCATGTATTCCTAGTGTGATGCGTTTTGGTGAGATCACGTAGGTTTTGCGGTCACTGCCCCCGCGCACCGTTCGCGGCACCGCGCACTTCCACAAGCCCACCGCTTTGAGAAATTCCAAGAGCCAGAACGAATCTATGTTTTGCCGCGTGTTCAATTTGTTGGCTTTCGGATGATTTTGACCTTGCCCTTGCGTAGGATTGAATAATTGAGACGCGGTAATCTCACGCTCAACCTCTTTGCGCTTGACCGTCTTTGCCCATTGCTGGCTGATTGTTTCAACATCAGGATACGGTTCAGCTGCAAGTTGCATCACAGATTCAAGATTTGTTACAAAATGTTCGCGTGTATCTTCCCACTGTTTGATGGCTTTGTTGTATCCATTCAAAGCTTGCATTTTGTAATCACCTAAAAACGCAAGCACCCAAAAATCGGGCGGAGGCGGCTCAGGCAAATCGGGTTCCACACCTGCTTTGCGTGCGGCTTCTCGAAGTTGTTTGGCGGTCTCTTGGTATTTCTTGAAATCATCCCACTCTGCGCCATAATCACGCGCGCTCATCTCACCTTGCCAAGGTTGCTTTGCTGTCGCAATTGGCGAAACGGGATTAAAGAACTTGACGCGCGTTGCCCAATCATCGGGCAATGGCTTATCCAACTTGACAACATAATAAGGACCCTCATCGCGCAACCAAACGCGCTCACCACTCCATTCATGCGAAATGCCATTCCGTAGAACGCCTTTGAGGATCTCTGCCAAGCCAAATGCGGCAAGCGTGTCCGTAGAAGTGCCTGTAGCTTTGGTCGAATAAAATATTTGTCCGTTCAATCGTTTCCTCCTTCCTGTGATTCTCCATCTGTCAAACGCAATGCACGTACAACAAGCAAGTACATCAACCATTCTTCTGCGCGATTGTCACTCCCCAATAATTCCACATCCAATTCAATATCGGGCGAGTCAAGCTGCAATGTACGCGCGACAAGATTGGTCTCAACACTTTCGCCTGCTTCGATCAAAGCACTTGCCACAGCCGCAACCGACGCGCGCTCCATTCGATACTCATCGAACTTGTCAGTGCGCGGACTGTGATGGCGGGCAATCGCGGTCAGCACAGCTTTATAGAAAGCATCATTGGCGTCACTAAATTCCCTAATCAGATTCATCGCTGCGGCTGCGCCTTCGCCCGCGTGATGTGGTCGGCGCGGTTTGACCTTTTTTTCTTTCGCGCGATGGTCTTCGGTCTCGCTATGCGTATGCGCGATCATGAAATTTGTGTCTCTGACCAAATCCTTTTCCCCAATTGCCTCTTGAAAATTTCGCGCCCAGGTTTGCCATTGCGTTTGCATTTTGCCAACATCGTGAAACGCAATCGCAAGCCGCGTCGCGCGGTCAATGCTTCCGCCATCCAATCCCAACTTGTTTTCTAAGCGTGATGCGGCAAAGCGCAAACGTTCTGCGTAACGCTCACGATAGTGTCTCATCATGTTTTTGATGTGAGTTGGATAATCTTCTAATTGGTAGGTTGAGTCGAAATCGCGTTTGCCTCCTTTGGCGCGTTCTATCAACTCGGTAGTGTGAACACTACTGTTTTCACCAAATCGAAATCCTATGCGCTCGTCGTACAAAACCAGCGAGGGATTCACAACATATAGCGGGGAATAGACGGGTTCTTCCAAATGTTTTGGGCACTCAGGCCATTCAAATTTTGGATTTTCTCTCGCGTCCTGCGAGTCTCTCGATTCTTTCGTTTCCTCAGGATATTTGAGAATCCATTCAATATCTTTGCCAAGACCCGACTCTTGCAAGTCTTTCCACCACTTTTTTAGACTACCTTGAAAGATTGAAAACCCGCGCCAAGAATACGGATTGCCTAATAAATAAGGATCGCTATGCACGAGTAAAGTACGACTGTCGCTGGAGTCACGAATCAATCTGGGACGCATGGAAAGGTCTGATTTTGTCATCGCTTGGCGAATCTCGTCCCACGTTCGTCCCTTGTTCGCTTCCAACTCGTTCAACATTTTTTCATCCGCTTCGGTGTGAACCTCGTCGATGACTTTTTGTTCACCGAAAAAATCCAACGCTTGTCCCGAACGCGCTAGAAATGCTGTCCACGCTTTTTCGCACAACGGCTTTTCATCTTTTTCGTGATACGGCGCAAACCTACGGTTTCCATTTTTGTCGAGCGGAACGTCGTAGATAAACACATCGCCTTGTTCGTTTTCAAACCGCGCGCAACGCCCCGCGCGCTGCAAGATAGAACTCGCAGGCGCAATTTCCGTGTGCAAATTGTCGCACGTAATATCCAGTCCCACCTCGATCACTTGAGTCGCTACCAAAATCAAACTCTCTTTTGTCCATTCTTCTTGCTTGTCGCCAAACTCTTGGCGAATGAACTCCTCTTTCTTCTTGCGATGTTTTGGAAGAAAACGCGCGTGCAAGAGCATCACTTCCGTATCTGTCCCGCACGCCCTATCCTCTAGCGTCTCAAATAAATTTTGCGCGCGTTCGACAGTGTTGCAGATTGCGATTGAACGACTGCTACCCTGGTGCTGTATCCATACATCATCCGCCTCTAGAATCTTTTCGCGAACATGATAGCGGCGTATTTTATTTCGCTGCGACGGAATTTTCGCCATCTCTTCACGCGAGACGGTCACGACTTCAGCGCCCAATTTCTCCTTGAGTAAATCTAGCATCTTGGATGAGAAGGTTGCTGTCATCAAAAGAAATGGCGTGATGCCATTCAGTAAGGAGAGGACTTCAAGCGTTGTTTTCAACGCGCCTTCGGGTGGGAACAAATGGAATTCATCAAACACCAAATAGGACGAAATCACTGCGCCCGCGTTGATGTTTGCGCTTCCACCGCCAACCGCATACGGCACGCACAAAATGTTGCTCAAAGTTTGGTCAATCGTTGTGAAAACCAGATCGCCTTGCACTTTTCGGTCATCGGGATTTTCGCCTGTTTGAATTTCAACCTGTGGATTTCGCATCAGGCGCATCTCTTCGTTTATCAGTTGGCGCGTCTTGAATGTGAACTGATTGGCGAGTACGCGCATCGGAACCGAGTAAATGCACTGACGCGGAAATTCGGCACCTTTCCGATCCCACGCCTCAAGAAAGGGCCACAACGCGGCGATCGTTTTGCCGGACCCTGTTGGGGCTTGCAAAATCACATTCTTCCCTGCGCGCAAGTGTCGTGCAACTGATTTCTGAAAATCAAAAAGTTTCATTGTTTTTGTCCCCGAAACAGAGACTGTGCGCGATCATCATCAAAGTCCGAACTATCGGGATCAAAATTCTCAATACTGTCTCCCTGAAGATAAACCTCAGCCAATCGGCGCGTCTCGCGTTCAAGCTCTGCACGGAGAGGAACCGGCTCCACCACCTCCACATCGCTTCCCCAGCCGCGAATCCATGGCAGCATGTCCGTCGTGTCCGCCACTTGCGCTTGCCAGAGCAAATAGCCGGGATGGTCAGGGTCGTCGTCCTTTTGCTCCGAAAAATGCCAGCGCGTTTCTAAAACGCGTTTGCGTACCTTGGGACCGAATCGCAAAATCACCGTCACCAATTCTGCGCCATAAATCACCGACCACGCGCTTTTCAGTAATTCGAGTCCGCGAAATTCGCGCGGAATCGTGTATTCTTGTCGCGTCAATGCGGCGGCGCGGATGCGCTCCAGCTTGTGCGTCCGAATCGCGTTGACGATGCTGCTTTGTCCAATCACGTAGGTCGTCATTCCAATCGCCGACGGTTCGATGAGATACGGCGCAAAATCCGTCTCGAACGCCCTGCCCTTGAGCGGCTCGTACGTGATATGCAAAACGTGACGATAAATGTAACCTTGCATCACCGCGCGAAAAATTGGGTCGTATTCTTCCTGCTTGGGACGTTCCGCCAACTCTTGCGCGGCTTGATGAATTTCTCTGCCCGCGATGGATTTGTTGGTCAGTGCGGCGGCGAGTTTCATCAATGCCGTTTCCGCCGGTTCATTCCGCTTGTCGTGATTTTTTGCCAAAAGCCGCGTCGCCAAATACAGCGTCATCGCTTCTTCGGGTGACAAATCAAAATGCCGCAGGCGCAGTTCATCAAACGGCAGGGCAAGCCAATAAATCCCGTCTTTGTACACTTTGCCCTCGTCCTCCAACGCGCGCAGATAATTATTCAAGGTGCGGCGCTGAATTCGCGTGATTTGCTCCAATTCTGATTCTGCCAGACCGTTCGGATATTGGCGCAGTGTCAAAAAAACGCGCTCGCGACTGCGTTCGATGGTGTCCTGGTCCACTTTAGCCATCCTGCCTCCCACTTGTCAGTATAGCCGCCAGTTGGAAAATTAGCGCGCGGCGCGTGCCACCGAGGACAAAATTTTTTTCAATCCTGTTCATCGGCAAACCACAACCGCCCTTCCCGATAGACTCGCGTTTCTGCCGCCAATTCGCGCAAATAATTGTTGACCGTGCGTCGGTCCCAGCCCAAAATCTCTGCCACTTCGCTTTCCCTGAGTCCGTATTCAAACCGTTCTAGCAATTCGAGCAGGTCACTGCGTTTACAGCCCTTTTCGCCCCAAAACAAGCGCGCCATCGGTTACCTCCGTGAAGTGTGAATAAAAACCATTCCCTTCACAGAGTAATCGGCCGTTGGAAATTATTTTTCCAACTCGCGCGTGCGGGTGTCCCTTCTAGGCAAAGGAGCGATTGTGCGCGCGCAACGGTTCATCCGTTTATCCGCTTGCTCCATCCGTTGGCAGCTCTCTTATCCTCGCTTGCGCGCCTCATCGCGCACCGCCTGCAAATTGATTATTTATGCCGCTGCCTGTACGCGTGCGTCAAGCGTTTGACAACACCGTAACAGGCGCGCGTTGCGCAGGACGCAACGCGAATAGCGGC
>CALMZO010000353.1 GCA_937870825.1 uncultured Chloroflexota bacterium
GCGTGCGGACGAACCGTCGGGTCATAGACATACGTGAGATTGCCGCCGCCGTCATTGCGCGTTAGAGTGTTGCCAATGGTGGTGTACGTCCACGAACGCGTGTAGGTGTTCGAGAGCGTGGCTGTCGCGCTCATCAAACGATTCAAGTCGTCATAGGTGTACGTGGTCAGTCCGCCGGTGCCGACATTGTGTTTGGCAGTCAGAATGTTGCCGACGTTATCGAAGGTGTAATCAATGTCAAGCAGCGTCGTCCCGGTTTTTGTCGTGACAATATCGGTGAGCCGCAAATTCTGCGCGTTGTAGGTGTAATCGGTGACGGCGCCGTTTCCGAATGTCAGCGTATCGAGTTGGCTCGACGCCGTATAGGTGGATGCGGTGATGAAATTGTTATAGTTGCTGTTGAGGGTGTCAACGCCTTGATTGTTGTACGTGCTGGTGACAACTTCGCCGTCAGGATACGTCGTCGTCATGACGCGTCCCATCGCATCATAGGCGAACGAGGTGTTGTACGTGCCGATGCCCGTAATGGTCAGCCCACTCGTTTTGAGTTGTCCTTCTGAATCATAGACCCACGCGCTGCTCGTGTTGCTGGCGGTGTCGCTCATGGATGTGCGACGTCCGCGTCCGAATTGCGTACTGCCATCAAACGCGTCATAGCCATAGGTGACCGTGTACGAAATCGCGGCATTGCAGTCCGTTCCCGTACGCGCTGTTTTCGTCGTCACGCGATTCAACGCATCGTAATTAAAACATACACTCTGGTTTTTCGCATCGGTCTGCCGTTTGAGGTTTCCATTGTTGTCATAGTCATACGCCCAGAATCCCATATCCGGGTCATCCATCGTCAACTTGCGCCCGAGCCAATCGTATTCGAGATGCGTGTTGTTGTTCGCCGCGTCCCACGTGTCGGTGAGGCGGTCACTCACGTCATAGCCGTAGGTTGTCGTCGCGTACGGCGTCGTAAAGTTATCGTTGTTGTACTCGCGCACGCGCGTCGTGCGTCCGAACGCATCCGCAAGGAAATCTTTTTTCATTTCCCCGAAAGTGCCGTTCGGTGTCCGCACGGTGGTCAGCCATTTGTCGTAAGTGGTTTCCGTGTACGTGCCGTCGGCGCCCGTCACTTTTTTCACGCGTCCGATGGCGTCGTATTCCGTGAACGATTTCGGTTGATTCCAGTCGGGGGCGACGTACGTACCGCCGCTTGCTGTCACTGCATACGGCAGCGAGACCCACTTGACCTTGCCGCGCTCGTCATAGGCGGTGTTGACGAGAATGATTTGGGCCCCACTTTCGGCTTGTGCTTGTTTCTGAATCAAACGCCCGAGACCATCATAAAAATACCATGCTTCTTGGTATGCGGCGGTCGCTGCGCCGCCGTTGTCCTTGCGCACCTTGACATGCACACGCGGTTGCGAACACGTTGGCGGGAAACAATAGTCATATTCTGCTGTTGCGGCATGTCCTGACAACTTGCTTTCGCCCGGCGCATAAATTTTCCAGCGCCGCCCGAAAATATCATAGTCTGTTGTCGTTTTCGCGTTGTTTGGGTCAAGCGTTTCGGTCAAGAGTCCCATCCGCACGTCATAGTCCATTGTCGTGGCAGGAAGTAACGGCGGGTCACTGCTCTCGGCAAAAATATGATATTGCGAATCGTACGTCGTCGTGGTGGTGTTCCCATTCGCATCCGTCACGGACGTGACGTTGCCCCAGTCGTCATAGCCATAGAATGTGTTGGTGAAAAAGGTGTTGCCGTCCTCTGTCCCCAACACCCGGCTGAGTTCGCCCACGGTCGGCGTCAGGTTGTATGCCCCATTGGCGTCATACCAGTAGCGCGTGTCAGCCACCCGGTTTCCGGTCGCATTCGTCACATAAACCCGCGCGACTTTGTTCGTAATGTTCGCCGTCGTGTTGGGGAAAAACTCACGCACCGTTTTGCGATACAGGTTCGTCGTTCCCGTATCGCTGTATTCGCGCGTCTCAATAATATTTCCCGTCGCATCGTACGTATATTCCGTCCGCTTGCCCACAAACGAACCCGTGCCGTCCCAGGTCTCTGCTGTCGTATCCACCAACTTGACGAAATCAATCCGTTCGCCGGTGATGTTGTAATCGTTCGCTATCGTGTAATTCGTTTTATCGAACGTGTTGCGTGTGATGCCAAAGACCGCATTCGCGCTGTTCGTCTGCGTGATGACCGTCGCTTTGCCCGCATAAATATCATTTTGCAAAAATTCGTTGATGGTCTTGTTTCCCAATGGGTCGGTCACGGTCACTTGTTGGTGCCCGCGAAACTGGGAATACATTGGATGGCGCGGCTTGCTCTGCTGTGCGGAACCTGAATGCGCCGCGTCATTTAGCGCAATCCCGCTGTAACTGTAACTCCAGCTATTCTCATTCCCCTGCCCATCATTCACCTTTTTTGTAATGACGCGGTTGTGGGTGGATTGGGGCTGCAAAAGGGTTTTCTCGATGAAAAAGCGCGGATTGCCGCCGCTGATGGTCTTGACGTACAGGCGCAGTTCCGGATTCTTTGCCTGCGCCGCCAGGGAAAAGGTGCGCGCAAAATTCGCGGCGTTATTGCTGGGCACCGTCACCCAGCCGGGGTCAATGTTGGTTTCAACGCCCGTCCACGCATCGTACAAGCGCAGCTGCATTTGCACGCCGCTGGCATCTGCCATCACCGTATTTGTAATGACATACTGCCCGTTCGGCACATAGGGCGTTACTTTCCATTTCAAATAGTTTCCGTTGATAGAAGAAGGGACTTGGTATGCCAAAGACAATCTATTGTCGGGGTCGCGGCGCACATCATACGTATTTCCTGCGCCGCCCTGCTTGACCCAAAAGGCGTAGGAAGGAATCGTGCAGGTGGTTGCGCCGCACGTCCATGCCGTATAGTCCTGTTCGTATTTGTCGCTCGTTGGACCCGCCGTGACGAGTTCATAGTCAAAATCCACTTCTCCGCCGAGCGAGTTTTTGGCAATGTTCAACCGCCCGTTCGGTTTGTAGGTAAAGGTGTACGGCGGAAGTGTCGTGGCATTGTCATTGCCATAGGTGTCAATCTGCTTGAGGGTGAGTTTGCCGTAATAGGTGGAACCGTCTTCGCGTTTACTCGGCACGCCGGGAAAGACGGAATAGTCGTAGAGGAAATTGTATCTGCGAACGAACTGCTGCACTCCGCCCGCGTCCTCCGTTTTCACATGAATCTGCGTCAGTTTTTTCTTTTGATAGGGTTCGGGTCCGCACGAGTTGGCGGAATAATAGACGTTGGAATCCTCGCGATTCGAATAGTTAAAGTTGATGAGGGTCTGATACGTGCCGGTGCCGGGCGTTCCGCCGTCAAAATTGTATTCAATATAGTCGGGATACACGGCAAGGTCCGGCGAACCCTGCGTGCAGTTGGTGGCAGTCACATGCAAGTACGTGTATTTAATTTTGTTGCCGTGCGTGTCAATCACTTCTTCCAGCCAATATTGGTAATAGTCAGTGAACCAGTTCGGCAAGCCCGGCTCGCGGCGAATTCCCAGTGAACGCGAATTCGCCGAGAGACCAAACTTGTATTGTGTCCCATCATTCGTCAACACCGTCCATGTGTCGCCGCTCTTGGTGATTTTCCAAAACTGTTCTTTCGAGGTGTGCCATTTGCCGTCTGCACCCAAGACCAAATCATAGCCCGCGCCGTTCAGGACGATGCTAAACACATCGTCATTCGGACCGGGCGTGTTCCGGCGGTCACGCGCGATGTAACTCGTATCCAATGACCAGCCGACGCCGACATAAGAAGTTGTCGCGTTCGAGTTCACGCCTTCGATGCCGGTGCTGGAATAGGAAAGCGAAATGCGCGGCGTGAGTCCGCCTTGTCCCGGCGGCACTTGAATCGGAAAGGAATAGCCCGCGCCGCCGCTGAACAAATCGGTTTGAAATCCTTCGAGTCCCGGGAAATAGTTTTGCACATCGGGTGCGTTCGCCAGCCCGAATTCTGTAAAGTGGTCGGTTTCGGCAGTCAACGTCTGGTTTTGTTCATCCAAGTACGTTTCCAGAGGCAGCCAGCGGTTTTGCGTCTCATCCCAATACACCACGAGCAAATGTTCCGGTTTCCAATGCCCGAGCAGCACGGGGTCATAGCGCAGTTTCAAACTCAACTTTTTGTCGAACTTGCGAATGAATCTATCAGGAACTTCGAGATTGAGGGCGTTCAGCGAAAATTGAGCGACGACCAGTTGCCCACTCGCGTCCTCGTCCTCATGTTGCGGTTTCTTGAATCGCTTAAAAGAGACACGCGCGCGGCGCTTGAGCGCGTTTGGCGGAAATTCGACGCGCACGTTGCCGTCTTCGGCGACAAGTTCACCACCGGCGGCGGGGTCAATATCAACGCTGACCTCATCTGCGCTTGGCGCGGGAGTAGGTGTTTCAATATCGGCGGCGGGGGTTAAAGTGCGTTGGGCGCGACGAGTCTGGCGCGCGGTGCGCGTCTGTTGTGCCTGCCGCGTTTGGCGGGGTTCAGAAACGGTGCGCGTCGTCGTCGGGGTGGGCGATTCCGTAGTTACGCTTGAAGGCGTTTCTGTGGCTGTCGCACTGAACGCAGTCGAAGTGGCGGTAGGGGTTGCACTAGGAGTTTCCGTAGTAACGACTTCAGTCGTTCGGCTTGCAGCCGCCGTCTGGGTCCGTTGGGCTTGCCGCGTTTTCCTAACGTTCGGCGTTTGCGTGGGTTTGCGCGTTTTCTTGGCGTTACGCGTTTGAGTCGCAGCAGCTTGTCCTTGCCTTTGCGGCTGAACCTGCTCTTGCGACTGTGGCTGGTCTTGCCCAAATTCGGCAGTGACACCGCCGAGACTGGCAGTAAAGAGAATCGCAAGCAACACAAAACTGACGGCAATTTGAAAGTGTTTCGAGTCCAAGCGGAGCATGGGACCTCCAAGAGTGCGTGCAATGTAGAATAACGCCCCGATTCTCAAGCCGAAGAAAAACGAGCTAAAGATAGAGGCAATGGGGATAGTCTAGCGCAGAAAGATTTAGATTTGGTAATGATTTTCTATTTCTTTGTTATATCTTTTGGTTTCTGGTTCACTTCAGGTGCTCAGGGGTCAATCTGCAAAAATGCGCTGGCTGTGTCCGCTCTCTTATCCGTTGGCACGCGCCCTTCCCCCATTGACGCCCCCCCCATTTCCAATACAATGACGCCGCATGTCCACCCTTGCCGAACTCGTCACCAAATTTTCCCACGCGCACGGCGCGTCGGGTTTTGAAGACAATGTGCGCGCCCTTGTCCTCCGCGAAATGAAAAAATACGCGGACGATGTTCAAATCACCCCGCTCGGTTCTGTCATTGGCATCCAACGCGCCCGCTCGAAACGCGGCACAGAAAATCCCCGTCTCCTCGTCGAAGCGCACATGGACGAAATCGGCTTGCTCGTCACCGGCATCGAGGAGGGATTCCTTCGCTTTATTGAAATCGGACATTTTGACCCGCGCGTCCTGCCTTCCCAAAATGTCCTCGTGCATGGACGCAAAACGCTCGCGGGCGTCATCGGCGCGCGTCCGCCCCATGTCTTGACCGCCGCCGAAAGACAGAAATCCATCCCCATGCGCGATTTATTCATTGACGTTGGCATGGACGATGCGCGCGTGCGCGAACTTGTCAGTGTCGGCGATTTCATCACCCTTGACCGCAATGTCGTTTCTTTGCAAAACAATTTTGTCGCGGGCAAAGCCATGGATAACCGTTCGTCGCTCGTCGCCGTCTTGGAATTCCTGCGGCGATTGCAGAATGCGAAACACGCGTGGGACGTGTACGCCGTTGCGAATGTGAATGAAGAAGACAGTTCGGTGTACGTCGGCGCGCTCACGTCAACCTTTGCCATTCGTCCGCACCTCGCGCTGTGTTTGGACGTGACGCACGCGCAGCAGCCGGGTTTGCGCGAAGAGTACGCGCCGAAAACAGGACAAGGTCCCTGCATTGCGCGCGGCGCGAATGTTCACCCATTCGTCTTTGAAAAACTGCGCGCGGCGGCAACGCAGGCAAACCTCGCGCATCAAATCACCGTGTATGGTGACAATACCGAAACGAACGCGTGGCTCATGCAGCTTGTCGGCGAGGGCGTGCCGACGGGACTTGTCGAAATTCCCCTGCGCTACATGCACACATCCGTTGAAACCATCCATCTCGACGATGTGGCAAACGCGGCAGAATTGCTGCGCGCGTTCGCCACAAGTTTGACGCTCGAAGACGCCGACGCGCTGCAAGGCGAAAAATTTGTCCGCGCCGCGCATTCCTCCAAACCACGCATCGGCAAAAAACGCGCGCAGCAAAAATCAAAATCGCGCGTGCGACAGCGACGAATCAAATCGCGTTCACGCCGACGCTGAGTCAAATTATCAAGAGTTCAAGAATCCAATTTCCAACATCCGACTTCCAATTTCCAATTCATGCTGCTTGAAAAACTTTCCAACGCGCGCGCCGTCTCCGGTGATGAATCGGCAGTGCGCGCCTTGCTCGCCGAACACATTCAAAAATACGTGGACGAATATCGCGTTGACGCGTTGGGAAATCTCATCGCATTCAAACGCGCGGCGCGCAAGAACCATTCGCGCCTCAATGTTCTCATCGCCGCGCACATGGACGAAGTCGGTTTGCTCGCCACGCACATTGACCGCGACGGCTTTGTCTTGTTCGACAAAGTGGGCGGAATTGACGACCGCATCTTGCCGAGCAAAGCGGTCTGGATTGGCGCGGCGCGCATTCCCGGCGTCATCGGTTTCAAACCGCGCCATCGCTCCACCGAAGCCGAACGCAAAAAAGTGGTCGCCTACGACGATTTACGCATTGACATTGGCGCAGCGTCGCATCAAGATGCCGCGCGTGTTGTGACGCCCGGCGATTACATCACCTTTGCCACCACCTTCACGCCCATCGGCGACCATTGTGTGCGCGGCAAAGCGCTCGATGACCGCGCGGGCTGCGCGCTGCTCGTCGAACTGCTGCGCGAAAATTTTCCATTCAATTTTTATGCCGCGTTCACGACGCAAGAAGAATTGGGTCTGCGCGGCGCGCGTGTCGCGGGCTATGCCGTCGCGCCCGACCTCGCGTTTGTGTTGGAAGCCACCGTCTGCGACGATTCACCCAAAGAACATGAACAATCGCCGACGACGCGATTGGGCGCGGGACCCGCGTTGACGTTGGCAGACCGCAAACTGCTTGCGGACAAAAAACTCACGCGCCTCGTTGCCGACACGGCGCGCGAAAACAAAATTCCGTTTCAATACAAGCAGCCGTTGGTCGGCAGCACCGACGCAGGCGAATTGCATCGCGCGCGCGGCGGCGTGCCAAGCGCAGTCATTTCACTGCCCGCGCGTTACATTCACTCCCCCGCCGCGATTATTTCGCTCGACGATTTCAACAACGCGCTCAAACTCATGCGCGCGGTCTTGCCGCGTTTGGCAGACCCGACAGGTTTTCAAAATAACGCGAAATGAAAAACGCCTGCTTGGTTTTGTCGCGAATGTTCGGGTGGAATGAACGCGATACATATTTAACTGGTTTTCTTGCCGTCTTTGCGGCTTTGCGGCTTTGCGTGAGATTTGTGGTGGACTGTGTGAGGTCTCGACTCTATGGCGAAACAAAATTCTCTGCGCGAGCGTCAAACCGCGCATTTTCCCGCATTTGAACCTGAACTGGCGCGCGAGGTCAATCCTGCGCTCGCGCCGTTCAAACTGTTGACGAAACGATTGTCCGAAGCATTCGGACCGTCGGGCAGCGAAGAACGTGTGCGCGAATTGGTGCGCGACGAAATCAAAGAATTTGTGGACCAAGTGCGCGTCGACACGTTCGGCAATCTCATCGCGCAGCGACGGGGCAGCGGCGGGCATCGCAAAAAAATAATGCTCTCGGCGCATCTGGACGAAATCGGCTTGATGGTCTCGTTTATTGACGCGCGCGGTTTTGCGCGGTTCGGCATGTTGGGCGCGGTGAAACCATTGACCTTGCTCGGTGCGCGCGTGCAATTTGAAAATGGCGCGCAGGGCGTGATTGGACGCCAGGAAAAAAATGCGTCGCGCACGGAAATCGAACCGGAGCAGCTTTTTATGGATGTGGGCGCGGTATCGGCGGAAAATTTGCAGGTTCGCGTCGGGGACAGCGCGTGTTTCGCGCGCGAATTTTTTGACGCGGAAAAATTTTTGGTGGGCAAAGCGTTGAACAATCGCGCGGGCTGCGCGGTATTGATTGAAACGCTCAAGCAATTGAAAAAATCGCCGCACGATATTTCGTTTGTCTTTACGGTGCAGCAGCAAGTCGGCGCGCGCGGCGCAGGTTCGGCAGCATACACGCTTCAACCTGATTTTGCGTTTGTTGTGGATGCGGCTGCCGCAGGGGATGTTCCCGGCGGCGCGGCGAATGGTATCGCGTTGGGCAAAGGTCCCGCGGTGAAATTTCAGGATGAAGGAAGTTTGACGAGCGCGAACGCGCGTCAAATTTTAATCAACGCGGCGCGCGACGCGCATGTGGCGTATCAATTGGATGTGACGCCGCGCGCGGGGGGCGACACATTGCCGATTCAAGCAACGCGTGAGGGTGTGCCGACTGCCGCGCTTGGCTTGCCGATGCGTTATCTCAACACACCCTCGGAGATGATTCATTACGAGGACGCGCAAGCGAGCGTGCGCGTGTTGCTGACGCTCTTGAGCAAAGCAGTCTAGTGTATCATTAACCAACTTGTTTTGCGTACCGATGCGTTGAAAGACGCTTTCTAAACGATTCCATTGTGCGCGACTCCCAAGAGCTTGTTTAATGCTGCACTAGTGGTTCACGACAAAAGTTTTGAGGGGTAAAGCCGCTTGAGTTTGGTGCGCGCATCGGTAGTTTTGAATTGCCA
>CALMZO010000354.1 GCA_937870825.1 uncultured Chloroflexota bacterium
TCGTTTTCAGGAACCCACTCCAATTCAAACCCGCGCGCGTGAGCCGCGCGCGTCAATTTAACGAACAACAAATTTGCTAATCGCGTATGTGTCCATTCGCGTACGCGCCGCTGCGTTTGTTCTGGTGACCACATATTCACTTGGCGATACTGCGCGAGCGCAGTTGCGAATCCATCCACCGCCGCCAAGTAGCGTTCCCCGCGTTCGGTGACAATGTAGAATCCCGTTTCGCGTTTGCGTTTACGTTTGCGATTGTCGGTTTCCACCTCTGCTGATTCCATTAACACCTCATGCGCGGGAATTGTCATTCGTTCTACCAATCCGAACTTTGCCAGACGTACAAGTGCTGTCGCGATTTGCGATGGATAGCGATTCGTCAAGTGCGTCATGTCCTGCGCCGAGAGCAGCGGATGCGCGGCGATGAGGCGTACAAGTCGGTGGTCTGTATCGGAAAGCGCCAACGCCGTCACTGCGAGTTCGTCCAATGCGACGCCATTCGGTTCAATCACAGAGGCAGGCGCAATCAGAGAATTTTTTCCATGTCTCACGCGCGGGCAGATGGGATGCCAAGCAGATGTGGACAATTCGCTTTCAAAGCCGCGTTCGTCGGCAAGAAACATTTTGTTTTCGCCACTGTTGACATTGTACCAAATCGGCTGCGCGGGATTGCCGCGCGTGGCTTTCACGTTTTCATCGAGCGCGAGATAGACGTTTGGCGCGATGAGGTGTTGGTCAAGGGCAATCGCGCGAAACATGGTCACATATTCATTCAAACGGTACGCATCCTGCGCGATAACGGCGAGCGGAGACAAAATCAAATTTCCTTCGGAATCGAACGCAGCAGATTCTTGTTGCGGGCGCATCCAGCGCGCAAACTTACTGTGCTGCGCGTCTATCGGCATGTTTGCATCGTCAACATGAATATAGAGTGTGAGCCATCGCCCATTCTCGCGATGGCACAAAGTTACAGCACCGGTAAATCCGACGCGCTGGTTTCTCGCCCGCACAAAAATTTCTGCTTGCCATGAGACAATTTGCCATTTCCACATCGGAGCGAATGAAAGCGTCAATGGTTTGAGCGCGAGAGCGTTGCGACTTCCCACGGTTGGCGGATTGAATCCTTCGAGCGTTTTCATCCACCATCGTAGGCGCGTGACGCGTTCCATCGCCAAAACAATCCAAGCCATTCGCCCGCGCCGATGGGAATGCGTGCGCGCAAGTGTCTTGAATGGAACGCCGCGCAATTTTGCCAATGCTTTGACACCTTCGGGTGTAATCGTCCAAACGCGTTTCAGCGCAATCGCATCGCGCGAAAAAGAAAAACCCGTTGCATAGCCGCGCCGTTTCAGCGATTGCAACGCCCTCGTCGTGTACGAACGCGCCCCGAGATATTCGCCAAGCCAATATGGGTCGACGTAAGGATGTTCGAACAGCGCGGACAAAACTTTTTGTTCACCAAGACACATGAAAATTTTTATTGATTCAATTCCCCTTGCGGGTCAAACGCATAATACTGTCCCCACAATTTGAACAGCATTTCAATCCATGTCGGACCGAGCCGATTCTTTTCAATCGAAAATAGAACTTTCGGTTCGCGATGTTTCCGCCGCGCGGCTGCGTTATCGCGCCATGTTGGATTCAGCATGATGGCTACGTCAGGTTCATAGTTGATGCTCGAGTTGCCCCACAAATCTTCAAAGCGCAAACGGTCACGGCGCAATCCTTCCGCATCACCCGCCGCGACAGCCACAACGGGAATGTGCCGCCGCAGCGCGAGATTTTTCAATTCCTCCACCACGACTTGCACAGGATTTTTGTTTTCGTGCAGATGCGGCATCACCGGGACTTTTTGCAAATAGTCAACGATGAGAACGAGCGAATCCAAACGCCCTTCCGTTTTTACAAATTCGATGTACTGGTCAAAGACTTGCGGCGTTGTCTTGCTCGGGTCGCCTTTGACGAGATAAAGATATTCCCAATAGTTGTTGAGGCGTTGATATGCTTGCTGCGCTTTCGGCAGGCGATGCAAAATTTTGTCCAATCCTTCTTCAATTTGTTCGTCGTTTGAAACTGGCGCAAGCATTTCGCGTTGAATTTCGTTCAGCGTCACCCCTTCGCGCGCGGTTGGATTCGCGACAAAACTTTCCATGCAAATCAAACGCTGCTCCAAATACACGTCGCCATGTTCATAACAAACGTACAACGCGCCGACGCGCTTCCGCGAACCATTCTGCGCGTGCTGCGAAAATCCACCGTTCGCGCCGCGCATGGCGATATTGCGCGCAAGCTGCAACGCGAAAACCGTTTTGCCCACGTTCGGCGGACCGCCAATCAACATCAAACTTTCGGGCATCAGTCCCTGCCCGATGTATTCGTCGAGTGGGGAAAATCCTGTGGGCAGCGCGGTGTACGGTTCGATTGCGCCTTCGCGCAAGTGCTGGTCGAATTTGGATGTAACTTGAAACAAGCTCGCCGGCGGGTCGGTGCCTGCGGGCAAACTCAGCAAAATGTTCTTGGGCATATTCATCGCCTGCGACGTGAATTGCGTCGCGCGTTTCTTTTCATACGGCGAAATATTTCTGTGCTTGCCGTATCACGGCTGACGTGATGCTTTTCATTCACGGGCGCGTTTGTATGCAAAATTTTGTTCAACAATTTCCGCGCGCGTGGGTTTCGTTTCAGTTGGAACCGCAGCGCGCGTTCGTAAGGTTTCGTTTGTCCCTTGCTGCGCCCGATCGTTAAAACATTTTTCAAAAACGTTTCTGCCCAAGCTTCAGGCGCACTCGTCGCGTGCGACGATGGGGATTTATCGCGTTCGCCTGCAATGAGTTTGCGGATGGCTTGCACTTGGGCGTCTGCATCTTGAATTTTCAACACGCCGCGTAACGCGCGCTCGGTCAAACCGCCCTCTTGCGCCAATCTCTGCGCCCCGTCACTCAAGTTCAGCAATGACAGATATTGGCGTACGCGTCGCGCGGTGATGCCATTCTCTTGTCCAACAATTTCTTCTGCTTTGCTTCGGTTCAACTCTGAATTTTGTTCGATGACTTGTACGATTCGTTCCGCCAACCCGCGTGCCATTTCAAGCGGCGAAAATTCCGCGCGGTGAACGTTCTCTGCCATGCGCCTTTGCAACGTTTCTTCTGGGATGGTCGCTGCCGAACGTTTTGGAGTGATGATGGCGTCAATGTGTGAAAACGCGGATTCGCCGCGCTCGAAATACAGAATAAGATGTGCCAGCCAGCGACGCTCGCC
Organism: uncultured Chloroflexota bacterium; assembly: GCA_937870825.1. Taxonomy (GTDB): domain Bacteria; phylum Chloroflexota; class Anaerolineae; order UBA4142; family SHND01; genus SHND01. The sequence continues at coordinate 3,256 of CALMZO010000354.1, forward strand.
CATTTCGATAACGTAACGCTTGTTTCCATCAGCATAGACGCGAATCGGCGCGAGTTGTCCGACTTGATGTATTGAAGTTGCAAGGTCGTCAAGTCCTTTGAGGAATGTCGCCAATCCTGATTGCGTTGCCGCGCGGTATCGCAATTCTTGTAACAGCGTGTGCGCGTCCATTCCGTCGCGCATGGCAAGCGCAAAATCCTTTGGCAAGCGTTTGCGCGGTTGTTCAGGGTCGGGATAAATTTGTTCGATTGGAATTCTGGCTATGTCTTGTTTCTTTTGCATTTGTTTTCTTTAGCGCAATTTCGGAACAGAGAGAATCCAGCGTCGCTGCGTGTGCGGCTGCCAAATCAAATCGAATTGGTATGCACTCGCAGACACTTGGAAGAACAATTCGCCGCGTACTGTCTGTTTCTTGCCCAAGCGTTTTATTGTTCCTGTGTTCAACTTGTCTATCATCTGCCACATGCCAATTTCTGTCGGCGCATACAATTCGGGCGCGTACTCTTGACTCGTTTCAACATCGCGCACCCACACCGTGAAAGGAAAACCCGTGATGTCTTTTGATTGAGAAGAAAAATTTGTGAAGGTGAGTGTCAAAACTAGATATTGAAAATTGCGGTCATCTTGATTCGATTGTGGGATTGCTCTTGTGTTGATTGCGGCGATGGCAAGCCGCAATCCATCATCATCTTGAAAATAACCTTGCGCGGCATTTTGAATTTGCGGTGTAGGCAAAGTGATGGATTTGGGTTTTGGATCCGGTGTTCCATTCTGCGCGACGGTCGGCGTGCCAATGATTGAGAGCGGTGTGATTTGCGAATCTGTGCGCGTGCAGCTCATCAAGAGGAATGTGACAAGAATTGGAAATAGTGAACGCGCGTGCATGTTCGTTTTCTAATGCGCGAGTTTGAGCGCAATGAAAAACGCGCATACAACGGCAGGGAAAAAGAGAATCGGCTCTATCGCCATATCAAAGATGCCACGCGCTTCGGGAATGTATCGCCGCGCCAGATACAATCCGCCAAGCAGGGCGGCGTAAATTGGAATGAATAGCACGGCAGTCCAAACGATGAGCGCGAAGGGATTGATTGGAGTATGCGCTGCACTCATGCTGTCCCTACTTTTTCTCGGCGCGCTTGCGTCCGCCTTTGCCCACAATTTTCTCGACTGCTTCACCTGTTACTTGTGTTTCCGATGCATTGTTCGCAACTTGTTGAGGCGACGCAATTGTTTCTTGTGACGGTGCGACGTTTGTTGTTGCTGTAACAATTGGTTGAGTTTGCTGATTCGTCGCGGTGCGTTGTTGGGAATTTGTTGCCGCGCCCAAGAGCGCGCCTTTGAGCATAATCATTTCGCGTCCGTACCATTGATTCCAAAACGCATTTCGTTCATTCTCCACTTGATTGACAGGACGCGTATAGTGCTGCACACGCGCGCGAATTTTCGCCGCAACGTCATCGTTTTCTGGCGCGGGCTTTTCGGTTTCGATGTGAATGATGGGCAGACGCGTTTTGCCAATCGCGGTTTTTATGTAACAGCAGTGCCGTTCGAGGTTGATAATGTCGGTGGCTTCCACTTCATCGTCGAGTTCGTGTCGTAACACGTCTGCATCGTCGGCGGACGTTTGAAACACAAACAGCGTGCTGATGTTGGAAAGAATGGACGCGCGCAAGGTCATTCCCAATTCGTCCAATTGCTTGAGCGCCTGTGTCGCCAGAACAAAGCTCGCGCCCATCTTTTGCAGTTCCGCGAGGAGTGCGGGATAGTCCACGCCGGGCAGCGATTGAAATTCGTCAATGATGACCAAAACTTTTGTGCGCTTGGACACGTCGGCAATTCGCATTTGTTCGCCGATGGCGAAATTGAGATTGTCCAAAAGAATCGAGCCGAGCAAACTGCCCGCGTCGGGACCGATGATGCGATTCGCGGTATTGACCAAAAGAATTTGACGCTCGCGCAACACATCGCGCAAATTCAGCGTGGACGACGATTGCCCCACAATCCTCCGAATGACATCGTGTTCTTCAAAGCGATGAATTTTTGTGAGTACCGGATTCACCACTTCGACGCGCATGTATGGCGGCATCTGTTCAAAATGCAATCCCCACCACGTCAGCACATCATTTTTGCGAACATAGCGCGAGAGAATTTTTTTGCGGAATGGCTCAAAGCCAATCAGATTGGAAATGTCGAGCAGCGTGAATTGCTTTTCGCCCAGCGCGTATAATTTTTCATTCGCCTCAATCAGCGTTCGCATCAGATAGCGCAGCGCATCTTCCATGCGCGGACCCCAGTAATCTTGCCAAATCAGTTTTCCGACATGCACGAGATTTTCAATCACCGCATACGCAGGTCGTCCTTGACCCATGTCTAAAAGATTGATGCCGACGATGCGTTGGTCGTTGCTGAAATCCACATATACCGTTTTGTCCACTTGATTCGGCGGCACCATTCCCGAAAGTGCGCGCACCATATCGCCATGCGGGTCAATGACCACAACCGCCATGTCGCGTTCCATCGCCGCGTGCGCCAGATGCGCCATTAGTGTGCTTTTGCCCTGCTGCGTCTTGGCGACAATAAAGGTATGACGGTCAAGAACTTGGTGCGATAAATGGACGGGAATGTTTCGTCCATGATGAATGGAATGTCCGACGAGGACGCCGTGTGCGACGAGTTCGGGGCGCGGCGGCAAAAGTTTTTTGGATAGTTGACGCGGGACGAGTGGCACACCGTCGCCCGTTGGCAGATGCCACAATGAGGCAAGCTCAGCAATGTTGAGTCGCGTGACGCGTCCCGTAAATTCTTGCCACCATGACCACCTTTCAACTGCAAGCGCGCGCGGGTCAAATATTTCGTACGTGCCTTCCAGCGCGTTACCACTCGCAAGATTGAATTGTCCATACCCGCGCATCAAATTTTCCAAACGCGCTTGGGCTGTAGTTGGATTTGGCGCGGAGGCGGTGAGACGCAACGACACATCAAACGCAGGCACGCTGATTTTGCGCTGAATGAGTTCGGGATTCATGTTGCGGTCACGCGCGAGTGCGGTGTAAAGAAATAGCGCGATAATGATGCCACTGATAAAACAGATGCCCGATGCGATGAGACCCAACCAGTTCTGCCGCACAAACGCGGTGAATGTCCACAGCGCCAAACCCAAAATGAAAACAAAACTGATGCCTGAAACAATCTGTTCAAATCCGTTATGGGTGTTGCTTCGTTCACCCGAAATCGTTTCGTCAATTCTCCGCGTCGAACCTTGAAAGCGGTCTGACCAATTGAGCGGCGAGGGTGCGAGAACAATTTGCGCGAGAACAATTTCGCCCTGCTCGATATGTCCAAACGCGCCCAAGAGACCGCGCATCGGGTCGGACGCTTCAAAGTCACCATCACGAAAAGTCCGTAGCGGCAACTGCACATTCCGTCGCAAACGCATTCGTGCTTGCGCGATGTTTGTTTCAACGCGATACGCGGGGTCGCGTTCCGATGGTAACGCGACGAACTGCGCCTGTTCGTACACGGATTGAATTTGAGATTGAATGTGCTTGATGTGTATGTGCGGCGCGCGTACCAAAAAACGACAACCTTGTGAATCGGCAGCAATTTCAAGCGAAAAAATCCCGTTGCCCAATAAACTCCCCAACAGCGTTTCCGCTTGCAGCGCGTCCACGCGATTGTTGCGCGGGGGAATTACTTCGATGACGGTGAGTTCATCAGATGTGACGCGACGCCAAGATGGTTTCCACGGGCGGGTAAAAAATTTATCGTTGTCGCGGATGATTTCACCCTCAAAGGATTCTGTTATGGTGTTCGGTGTGTGAGGTTCGTTTTGGAATCTTGCGGAATTTTGCGATTCAGTACGAGCGAGTTCTTGACCACAACACCAAAAATTTATGCGGATGGCGTCTTTCGGACGATAGGTGGTGTTACAATGAGCGCATCTATATATGACCGAGTTATTCATTTCATTTTGCGTTTATCTCCACATCTATTCGAACTGTGTACCATGCTTTTCGCGACATAGCCCATGGAAGTCTTGTTGTAAAGGTCATGTATTTGGTGTAGAATTTTTTGCGTCATTATGTAACCTACGAGTTTAGATTATCGCACCCAAGAGTATGGCTAGCACTTCATTGGGTTACCACCCGAAGAAGAAAGTCTGTCGAAATCTGTTTTTTGGATAACCCACTATCTCGACGTGCGAAGATGGGAGCAAGTACATGAGTTCTGATTTCTGGGCTGCTGTTAGTTCGCTAGCAACATTAGTTGGTGCAGTTGTTGTCAGCATAGCAGCAGTGTTGGCTTATTTACAGCTAAGAGAGATGGCGACCGCACGCTCTCTGGAAGCTTTCTCCAGAGTCATTGACGGCTTGACCACTGAAGAAATGAGTAAAGCTCGAAGATATATCTTGTCGAACAATCTTCCCCCGCCGGATGAGATAACTCCTGCAATGTACGATCAGATGCACAAGCTTTGGGTCGCGTTTGATAATGTTGGCATTATGGTTGCCTTCAAAATGATACCTGAACGCGTAGTCCTTGAAATGTTCCACAGTACGATAATAAGGTGCTGGCAAAAACTTGAACCATACATCTTGCATGAGAGGAGGAAAAGGAAGACAACATATCAGGTCTACTTTGAAGATCTTTATCATCGTAGTATTAGATATCGCGATATGCATCATCCAGAAGAAGCGAAGGGATGAACGCTTCTTAACGGGACCTTGAGGTGGATGTCCACGACCAAAAACTGTTCCTTAGCGACACTCCAAGGTCAGCAAACGCAAGGTGAGATCGGTGAGGAGCGCGGCGATTCCTTTCCGTCCTCATAATCCTTTGTACACCGTCCAATTCGCCCTCATCATTTGTACGTCCCCACATTCACGCGACACATCGGCTTCTCCAGCGTTCCCTCACACCACGCCTGCGCTTCCCACGCCTCATCTTTTCCCCCGCCGATACTGTTGCCAATCAACCAAGGGCAATACGCGAAAAAATACTCATCGCGCTGCGTTCGCATGGAATCAAATTGCGCGTGGATGATTTGTGCGGTTTGTTCTGCCGTCGCGAGACCGCCTTCGGTGCTCATCATTGGAATTGTGCGTCCGAATGTATCCTGTGCAATTTTTTGATATTGGCGATAGCGAAAAAATCCTGCATCATCCATTCCCCCATAGTTGTGAACTGAAATCCACATCGCGTGCAGCAAATCATAGCGTCCCAAACGTGCGAGTTCGTTTAGCGTTTCTTGAAAGAATTCGAGGTCTGAACCGTCGGTGACAAATGGCGGCAAGCCGGGCAGACCACCATTCGCCAAAACAACTTGCGCCGCGCCAACCCAATAGCGCGCGAGCCATTGCGGACTGCGCGAAATAACTCCCCATTCGTCCTTGTTGTTTGGTTCGTTGAAAATTTGAAAGTAGCGCACGCCGAACGCGCGTTGGTGGGCGACTGTCGCGCCGAGTGTTTTGGGGTCGAGTGGTCCAATCGGCGCGTGTATTCGCACGATGGGCATGATGTTGGCTTGACGCAATTTCGTGAGCAAGTAATCGTTCGCGTTTGGCTCGTTCGGGTCTTGCAAAATCACAACCCATTTCATTTCCATCTGTTCGAGAATGGGAACGAACGTATCAACAACCTTTTCATTTTGCTTGGGCGTTGGAAACCAGTGAACGCACTGCCCATTGTTGTTTTGCGGCCGCGGAAAATTTTCGAGCGGCAGCCAATTGCCATCATCCTTGCCTGCGAAGGATGTCACCTTCCAGCGATTCCCCTCCATCTCGGTAGTTCCACTCGCGGTGCTGACCGTCACCGCACAGAGATACGTGCTGTAACCCGCGTCGGTGAGTTGAAGAAACGGATTCACGGGTTCGCCGTTGTAATGAACCTCATAATGCACATGCGGTCCCGTCGAGTGTCCGCTGTTGCCGCTCAAGCCGATGCGTTGTCCGATGGACACCATCGCGCCTAACGTCACTTGCACTTTTGACAAATGTTGAAACGAAACTTGCCACGCGCCGTTTTGAATTTGCACAATGTAGCCAGAACCGTCTCCGAAATATCCCGCGCCGATGACAGTGCCGCTCATCGTCGAATTGACGACGGTACCGACTGGAACAGCAATGTCAATGCCATTGTGGACGCGGTGAAATTTTTCAAAATAGTCGCTGTCTTGAAAGCCCGCTGTGATTGGACCTTCAACGGGTGTACCGCACGGTTGACGCGGGTCGTTGAATGTCGAAGCGATTTGGTACGAACACGCGCCCAATTGAAAATCAACGTCATACGTAATGTGTCCGTAGCGCGCCTTGATGTTTGTGCGAAAGTACACGCGCGGACTCGCGCGTCCGTCGCCAATCGTGACATAGTAACTGCCGGGTGAAAGAATAATGACGTAATAGCCGTTCGCATCCGTGTATTCGGTGATACCGCCTTCGTCGCCATCCCAACCAATATGCACTGGCACACCTGCGAGTGGATTTCCATGTTCATCACGCACGTAACCTTGCACGCGTCCATGATTGTTGTGGTCTTGGTCGGGCGTTTCTTGATATGCTTTCGTCACACACCATTCGCCTTCACCAATAATTACGGGCTGCTCGCTTCCTTTGGGTAATGGCTGCGTGCTGACCTGCTGCGGTTTGTTCAACATCCAATCCCACGCTTGCTCTTTGCCGAACGGAAGAAATAATTCGATAAAGAGCGCGAGCAGTACGACAATCGCAATGATGAGTGCGATGAAAAATCCAAACACCGCGCAGCCACTGATGCCGAGTAATCCTTTGATTCCCATAACGAAAATTTTTCGCGAATTTACTTGATGCGTTCTTGCGCGCGCACCGCATTTTGCATTTCATTGAGCTCTTGAATCTCCGCAGGACGCGTTGTCCAATGCGAATACCACGCGGGCGGAATGGCGGTGTAAATCGGAAAGCGATTGCCGTCCACAAGCAAAATACTCTCGCCTTGGTCGAGCGTTAAAAGTTCGCGACATTCGAGTTCGTCCAAACTGAACAGCGCTTGCAAACCCGGGACAGCAGAAGAGTTTTGTCGGAACAACATCGTTATCGCCGCCGTATCGCGAATGACGACGGCTTCTTCGGAACGGCTGAGGTCAATCCCATGCTGCGTTGCCAAATGCAAGCCCGCGTAACGTTTGCGAAAACGGCGCGCCATTTCGGATAAATCATTCGCCGCCGATTCGTGCGTGAGCCAGCGCCACGCTTCATCCACCACAACCATTGTGGGCTGCATCCGCGCAAGCACATTGCTCCAAATGAACGTTTGAATTTGTCTCATGCGGAGCGCTTGCATATCAGGATGCACATTTTTCAAACCGAACACCACAAGCGACGCATTGGAATTGATGTTGGTCGGACTGCTGAATGTTTTGGCATACACGCCCACCGCCATTGTTTCCAAACGGTCGGCAATATCTTGCGCGTCGCGGCGTTGGTCACTTCGCAGCGCAAGATAGAGGTCACTCAATTTCGGCGGCGGCTTGTGCCACGTTTTTTCATCTTCTTGAAAAATTCCTGCCGCTTCCATCACGCGTTGATACGCGGGAATGAGTACGACATTGCGTTCGCGCGGCGTCAATTGATTTTTTCCCGC
>CALMZO010000355.1 GCA_937870825.1 uncultured Chloroflexota bacterium
AATGGAACTACACCATTTCTCCGCGTTTACAGTCAACCCTCAATTGACGCGGGAAGTTATACTTTTATGAACCCTAAGTGTCGCGGGGGGCTTGATCAGTTAGTCCATACATCGGTCCGTTGTCCGGCCCATACTGTTCAGGGCTTTGCCAAATGGTAAGGACTTTGTTGGGAAAGTATCGATACACCTCCAGACTGGGATATGGATCCCGCGCTCCGCCCGTAACCTCGAAATACCCAGTTGGTTGTGGAGTTAGTTTCATTGTTCCGTCAATGGGATTCAACTGCTCACCGCCAAACCGCTGTCCGATGCCCAGTAATCCGCGTATCCCTGCAAATGGACTCCCTGCCAACCCATCTGCTATCTCTTCACTTTCCTCTGCCGCATCTAGCAATGTCCCTCCGAACCCATTCGCAAGACTCCAACCAATAGAGATTTCCTTCGTCTTTGCATCCTGGGAAATTGTTATGATGTTCCTATCCATTATAGGTCCAAAACATCCTGCCCCTTCAATGCACGAACGATTGACATACATTTCAGGGCTACGTTTGGGATCAATTGTCCCATCCTTGAGCAGATAGATATAAAGGAACACTCGCGACTTGGTTGGATCGGAATCAGTACTAAAACCTCGCCCGTCGCCATGCCCTCTCAATAACCCGCGTAGGGTTTCCCAACGGTTCTCCAAAATATATTCGGTGGAGATGAACCAGTCCAGGCACAGCACTGAACCGTCATAGTCAGAGGGTAAATCAGGATTGGGACAATGTCCGCTTGGGTCATTATACTTTAGCGGATTGTTATAGACGTAACTGTAGCGGTTGAGACTTTGTGGATTTTTTCGATCGGGAACGAGCGAGTCCGCACTCACAAACCTCCCCAGCGTCGTATCATAATACCGCGCATTATAGTACATCAAATTCGCGCTGGCATCTTTCCGTTGTCCCGTAAATCCAAAATCCGTTGGCGCACTCCCCGAGCGAATCCCGCCGAACGCATAATACAGTTGACTGCTCGTGGAGGTTCCCGCACTGTTCGTCGTCGCGCTCGTGCTGCCGAGATGGTCACTGTGCAGATACAGCCGCGTGTTCGCACCTACCCGCATCGCCACGCGCTGCTTGCCAAAGTAATAGTACTTCGTCGCGACGCCGATCGTCACTTCATAGTGATTTCCAACATAATATGTCGTCACACCGCCCGCGACTTTTTTCACGCGGTTGCCATCGCCATCGTAAAGATAAGTCGTCGTGGTTGCGCCGACGGTGATGCTCGTCAGTTTGTTTTCCTTGTCATACACCAGCGCATCGCCGTTCGTGCAAGCGGAACTCGTCGCATTGCGCCGCGTCATGTTGCCGTTCGCATCATAACAAAAATACTGCGAGCCGATTTGCGAGACGGCGTGTTTGTGATTCGCATCGTTGTATTGATAGGTTACATTTCCATTGTTGTCGTTGCGCGTCAACATGTTGCCAATGCTGTTGTACGTCCAACTGTGAGCATACACGCCTGCCAGTGTCGCGGTCTTGAGCCGATTCAGATGGTCATACGTGTAGGTGGTGTTTTGTGCGCGCAGCACGTCGTTGATGTTTAGCACATTCCCGACGGCGTCGTAACCGTACGAAAAATTCTGAATGTTGTTCGTCGGTCCGGTTTGCAGTGTTGCCAAGCGCAGCGTTTGCGCGAGATAGATATTGGGAGTGGATTCAATGAAAGGAAAGAGCCGCGATTTTCGCGGCTCTTGTTTTTGGGTATGGCGTGTTTAACATCAACTAATCGCGCAACTTCGAGCGAAATCAATTGTTTCACATTCTTGATTTGGGCTTGATCTTGTTGCCAAACGGCCCACCAGAACACCCATGGTTCATTCCTGCCCCCCAGGACACACCACAAATCTACCGGCAAAATCTTCACCAGAACTGCCCTATGCACCATGATGTGTTGCTATGCCTGACGCGCCGGTTAAGGCATAACACTTCCCCAACGAAAGCCAAACTAATGAGGGGTTCCGTGTCACTCGTTTCATCAAGGAAGTGGGACGCACAAAAAGTTCGTGAAATGGTGTTGGGCAAAGAGTGCGCAAACTCGCTCTGTCACGATAACTATGTTTGGATTCCTATCCACATGAAAAAAGTCAGAGCTATCCCATCGCGCCTCATCGATAGGCGACCACTTGAGAAATATCGTTCGACCGCAGTGCGTACAAGCAGTGATGTTCTCAAGATTTGAATCCACACGCCATCCCGTCCCAGTGATTACCAGCTCAAAGAGAATAGGTGGTGGATTCGAGCGGACTTGTTTCCCATCACCCCAGCGAACTTGAAGGGGTAACAGGCGGACTCCCGTCAAGTTCTCCCCCATAATGACATCGACGACGCGAGATTGCACAATGATTTGTCCGGGGAACGGATGTAAGAAATCAGGGATATTATTGGTTTTCAATTCAGCGATAGGCGTTCCGAGCTCGTCACCCGGCTGAAATTCAAAATCCTCTGGCAAGCTCAAGACTTGGCGCACATCTTGAGCAAGCTGCATCCATTCTCGTTCTGGCAATGGTGCGACAACACCAAGACGGCGACGGAGGGCTAGGTCTGTGACGGCAAGATATAACCGACGGCTCCCTGCCCAAATCTCGCCACAGCTACTGCAGATCATGCCAGGCATTTGAAGCCCGGTGGATACGCGAATAGGATTTGCTTTATCAGCATCCTGATCGGTCTCATACTGCGGATGCGTAAATTTATAGAACTGCATTCTATTTTCTCCCATCATGGATAAGGAACGATGGGCTGACCGCTCAAGCCAAATTCATCCATCAGTTGTCCTGCGAACTGGTAAACCTCTTTCGCCGTTGCATTTGGATTTTCATCGAAAAATTGTCTCCATCGCAAATTCCAGCGCCCTGGCAAAAGAATATCCTTGAAGCTTACAAAGCCACCACGTCCATGCACACCAGACAGATGGGTGCTGCGCCCCAACGGCACTGTGTAATCATCAATATTTATTCCTCTCGCTGCAAATTTGCTTGCGAACATCTCTGCTTGCGGAAAAATATGGTGATACTGGATTTTCGGCGCTTGCAATAGAGGACAAGAATTATGTACCAGCCATTGAGATGTGCCAACAAAGAACGTGTGTGCTGTAGCGACAGTAAGATTGTACATCTGCTGTGGTTGATGTACATACTCGATTCTTTGTACTTTGCCATAATAACCACTTGCAGTACGGATGTGCATGTCTCTGTGCAATTTACCCGCAGCTGTCCAACCGTTCTCAAGTGTAAAAAATGGGTGCTCAGGTGTCGTCGCGATCCGCTCGCCATCAATCGTCACATACTCGATGACCGCATCCGTATGCACCCAAACCGCTGTGATCGCGTAATTTCCGGTTGTCTCGGAAGTTGAGTTATAAGCGCGAACACGGTCGCCAATCTTCAAGGTGTTGATTGCTTGCTTGCCATTCTCGGTCGTTACCAGCGTATCCCCCCTGAAACTGCACATGTTGCTGGCTGCAACGCTCTCAAGTCCCGCACCAGCATTTTTGAGCATTGAGCCAACAACGTGTCCCGCCCCCGAAGTTACACCACCTACAATCGCATCAGTCGCAATATCGCTCGGGTTGCCGAGCCCCGTTGTTATATCCTCATTGCTGAGAACATTATCAGTTGCGCGCGCTGCCTGCCCTGAAAGAGCACCAGCAACGGCGCCCGTTGCAATCGTTGCACCGAGACCCGCGCCCAAGACCGCTGTGCCAACACCCAATGTCGCCCCACCGATTGCTCCAGCTACAGCACCCACAGCAGCTGCTTTGGCAACCTCTCCCGGATCAATGTTTGCCGTTAATGGTTCCCCTTTTTGGACATTCTCAATCAGCTGTGGCAAGGCGACAGATGCTGCTCCAATAACGGCGCCAATTACCGCACCTGCGATGACTGTGCAAACCGGCCAACAGTGTCCATCTGGGTCAGTGTACCGGAGTGGATTGTTTCCAACGTACGAATAGCGGTTCAGTGCCTGGGGATTAAATGGCGCGGCTGCAACGGTATCTGCACTGATGAATCGGCCTGAAGTGGCATCATAGTACCGTGCTCCAAAATACATTAACCCTGCGCTGGCATCGCGTTTCTGTCCGGTGAACGTGTAATCGGTTGGAACAGTTCCCGTTGTTGCGCGTACGTTCGCGAACGCATAATACAGTTGACTGCTCGTGGAGGTTCCCGCACTGTTCGTCGTCGCGCTCGTACTGCCGAGATGGTCACTGTGCAGATACAGCGGCGTGTTCGCACCTACCCGCATCGCCACGCGCTGCTTGCCGAAATAATAGTACTTCGTCACGACGCCGTTCGTCACCTCATAGTGATTGCCCACATAATACGTCGTCGTTCCACCTGCGACTTTTTTCACGCGATTACCGTCCGCGTCATACGCGTAGGTTGTTGTGTTTGCGCCAACCGTGATACTCGTCAGTTTGTTTTCCTTGTCATACACCAGCGCATCGCCGTTCGTGCAAGCGGAACTCGTCGCATTGCGCCGCGT
>CALMZO010000356.1 GCA_937870825.1 uncultured Chloroflexota bacterium
CGAAAACTCACCTCGTCGAGCTGCAGCTGCTCGGCAAGGTCGTGGGTCTGCTGCGAGAGGAGCACCTGCCCGCCGTGGGCTGCCGCGCAAAGCCGCGCGGCAATATGCACATCGAGTCCGACGTAACCGGACTTGGTGAGCTGTGGCGCGCCCGTGTGCAAACCCATCCGCACACGGACGCGTTCGCCCTCGCCCCAGTCCTGTTCCGCCAGCGCGCGCTGCGCCATTACGCTCGCGGCAATCGCATCCGCCGCACGCGCAAAGGCGACGAAGAAAGAATCGCCCTGCGTATCAACTTCGTGACCATGAAACTTTTGGAAAGCGGCGCGCAAGAGTTTGCGCTGTGCCGCGAGAACGGATGCATAGCTCTCGCCCAATCGCTGCAAGAGCCGAGTCGAACCTTCAATGTCGGTAAAAAGAAAGGTAACGGTTCCCGAAGGGAAATCGGTTTTCATGACGCCTCGCGCTCTCGTCCAATGAAACTGCTTATCACCTGACTATTGCTGGGATTATAAAACAAAAAAGACGCCGAGGAGCAGCGTCTTGATTTTGTATCGCTAAAATTCTATTTTGTGTTGAACGCTCGCGCTTGGGCTTGACGAAAAAAATCTGTATCACCTCACTTTAGCGTCGCGGCGAGCGTTTGCTGCTGAATTTCCAACAACTGCTCGGTGCCCTTTTGTGCGAGACCGAATAGCTGGTCCATCTGTTTCCGCGAAAATGTCGCGCCTTCGCCCGTGCCTTGCACTTCGACATAATTGCCTTCAGCGGTCATCACAACATTGAAATCTACTTCCGCGCGCGAATCTTCGGCATAGTTCAAATCGAGAACAGGTTCGCCGTTGACGATGCCGACGCTCACAGCGGCGACGGCAGTTTTCAATACGCGCGGCGATGCTTCTTTTTTCTGAATCATTTTGTTGAGCGCGATGCAGACGGCAACGTACGCGCCCGTTATCGCGGCAGTGCGCGTGCCGCCGTCGGCTTGCAAAACATCACAGTCCACGTTCAAGGTGCGTTCGCCAATCAATCGCAAATCAACTGCGGCGCGCAAGCTGCGTCCAATCAATCGGCGAATTTCTTGGGAACGCGCGCTGGGAGTCAATTCGCGCTGTGTGCGCGTGTGCGTCGCGCGGGGCAGCATCGCGTATTCGGCAGTGAGCCATCCTTGATTTTGTCCCACCAACCATTTCGGCACTTGATTCTCAACGGACACCGCGCACAAGACACGCGTCTTGCCCATTTCAATCAAGACCGAACCTTCGGGATATTCAATATAGCCCGGCGTCATTTTCACGGGGCGCAGTTCGTTAGGGTTTCGTCCGTCGGGGCGGGGCATGGCAGATGGCAGAACACGGATGACAGATTACAGAACACAGATTCCCTCCAGATTGTTTTATCTGTCATCTGATTTCTGCATTCTGTTGTCTGCGTTGACACATCGTATAGTGAATGATAAAATGCCGAAAAATAGTGAGCAGCGTATATAAAAATAATTAGAACGCGTGTTTTATGGAATTCTGCGTTGCTCGAGTTCAAGTAGGTGTATTATGGCAATTCAGCGCGAATATCTTTCACCCAACGAAATTGGCGAATATCTCGGTATTTCTCCGTTCACCATTCGCCGCTACATTAAATTGGGTGAATTGAAAGCAGTAAAATTATTGGGCAGCTTTCGTGTGCATAAAAACGATTTGCAAGCATTCTTGAAAGCGCACCAAGTTGTGGCGGGGGATGAAGAACTCGAAAACGAGGAAGTGACCGCACCCGCCAAACCCTCGCCGCTGCCAACGCCTCCCCCGCGTGTTTCCGGTGCGCCGGAAATCCCCATGCCGCAAAATCCCCAACGCCGCCCGCGCGGACGTCCGCGCAAAGTGCCACTGCCGATGTAAAATTCATAAACCTCGCAGGTCTCCGAGACCTGCGAGGTTTTCATTTATGACTTGAGCGTTGCCAAAAATTCCGTAACCGCATTGTTGTACGCCTCGGGCTGCTCCATCGGCGCGAGATGTCCCGCATTCGGAAGCGTCACGAGCGTACTGTTGCGCGCGGCTTGTTTCATATTTTCTTGGTCTGCCGCGCTCATCAATGCATCATCCGCGCCCGCGACAATCAATGTCGGCTGGCTGAATTCCAGCAATGTGCCAGTGGAATCGGGACGGTCGCGCATCGCCGATAACGCGCCGACGATGCCCGGGACCGACGCGCTCTGCATGATACGTTTTGCTTGCGCGACAAGTTCGGGATTGCTTTCGTACGTTTTTGGCGAAAACACCTTGGGCAACATTCCTTCGGCAATCGCGTCCGCGCCTTTTTCTTTGGCGACGCCGATATTTTTGTCGCGCCCCGCTTTGCCTTCCATTGTGTCCGCCGTTGCTTTTGTTGTCGTGAGAACCAAACCCGCAACGTGCTGCGGATACCGCCGCAAGTACGCCATTGCCACATAACCGCCCATCGAATGTCCCGCGATGATGGCGGGTTCGTGAATGCCCAACGCGTCCAACAATTCGCGCACATCATCCGCGTACGTTGAAACTTCCGTCGGCGCGTCAATCATTTCCGATTCGCCAAAGCCGCGCAAGTCCGGTGCAATAACGTGCGCCACATCCGACAGACCTTCCCACTGCGCTTCCCAAATCATCCGATTCAGCGGAAAACCGTGAATCAAAACGAGCGGCGTGCCCTGTCCGCGTTCGTCATAGCCGACGCGGCGTCCCATAACGGATATTTCCATAATGCCTCCGACAAAAAGTTTCGCTGCAAATGATTTGCAAATAGTACACTCGCAGTGTAACACATTTTGAAACGCATGGCGCGCCGGGCACATGACGGCGCATTTTGTCACCGCGTTGCTTGCTCTTATAATTCGCCGTGACATGTGGCTCCGCTTTCGCCGCTGGTTTGAAATCAAGAATGCTTTTGCAAAAATCGTACATCGTTCGCTGGCTCCAACACATTTCAAAAATGGCTATGCACGCACGATACGTGTCATATGCAGGTTGCTACCTCCAAAACACGAGCGGGATAAATTCATTTTTGAAATGGGGTGTCGGCATCCTGTTTGCGTTCGTCCTCCTCGTTTCCACAAACGAAGCGCTCGACGCCCAATCTAGCCCCACGCGCTTTTACTATTATCAAGGCACGCGCATTCCGCTCAACTTGAATCTCCGGCTGGTTGCCGTGCGTTTTCGTGCGTCCGTTTCGAGCGCGACACAAAAACGCATTGTCGAAGCGGCGGGCGATGTGGAAACTTTTGACACGCGCGTCGAATCTCCTGTCGGCGGCTTGGCATTTGTAAATTTGCGCGCGGGACGTGACCCCATCGCCGCCGTCGCGCGTTTGCGCGCGAGCAGTGAGGTGCAATTTGCATCGCCGGTGTACGACGTCGAATCGGTACAACTTGCCGAGACGGATGAATTTCTGGCGCGCTTTCCAGAACATTTTTCGGAAACAGACATCGCGCAGCTAAACCAAACGCATCAGGTTTCGATTGCGCGCATCTTGCCCCATTCCAATCGCGTGTTGATATTGAAACCGAACGCGGGCAATGCGCGCAGCGCGCGTGAATTGGCGAATGTGTATTTTGAAAGCGGCGCGGTGGAATTTGCCGAACCCAATTTTGTGCTGCGCGCCCCCCCCCCTCCCCCCCCCCTCGCCGCAGGCACAACCGAGCTTGCGCCGTCGGACAGTCATTTCAATTTGCAATGGTCGTTAAAAAATACACAACAGTTTCAAGGCGCGGGGCAAGGCGCGGACATCAAGGCGACGAACGCGTGGGACGTGACACAAGGCGCAAACAGCATCAAGATTGCGGTGATTGACGAAGGCGTTACCGCGTCTCATGCGGAATTGTCAGGCAAAGTGTTGACGGGCTACAACGCGTTGAACGGCGGCAGCAACACGAATCCGAAAACGAATGACCATCACGGCACAAGCATTGCGGGGGTCATTGCCGCAAACTCGGACAACAGCGCGGGCATCGCGGGCGTTTGTTGGTTCTGCCAAATTTTGCCGGTCAAAGTCGCGGAAACGGACTCGCAAGGCAATTGGGTGACGACGACGGCGACGCTCGCGGCAGGAATTGATTGGGCGTGGCAAAACGGCGCGGATGTTTTAAACAACAGTTGGACGATGAACGCGCCAAGTGACAGTGTGCAGCTGGCGATTATCAACGCGCGTTTTGGCGGACGCGGCGGCAAAGGCAGTACGATTGTGTTTGCATCGGGCAATCAAGACGCGAGTTCGGTCGCGTTTCCCGCGTCGCTGAATTCGTACGTGATTGCCGTCGGCGCGACGAATTGGTGCGACCAACGCAAGACGCCGACCAACAACGCGTGCAACAACAACAACGCGTCGTGGGGTTCCAATTACGGCACGGCACTCGACCTCGTCGCGCCGGGCGAAGCGATTTATACCACCTGCAACGGCAATCAGTGCACGAATGGCAACTATACGTACACCTCTGGCACTTCGCTCGCCGCGCCGTTGGTTTCAGGGACTGCCGCGTTGTTGTACACCTTGAATCCGAACCTTACGCCCGTACAGGTGCAAGAGGCATTGCAGAACGGCGCAAAAGATTTGAATACGACCGGGCGCGACAATGAAAGCGGTTATGGGCGGCTCGACGCGTATCGTTCGCTCGCGTCGTTGTTCAATGTCACTCTCAAGGTGAACAACGCGAAAAAATTTGTGCACCCCGGCGAAACGGTGGAATACATGCTCAAGTATTCCAACACGGGCAGCGCAGCGATGAACAACACGCAAATTTTTGTGCCGATTCCCGCCGATACGCTGTACGTGAGTTCGACACCCGCCTTTACTCAACACAGCAGCAGTGTCTATCGTTTGGATTTGGGAACGCTCGCGAGCAACGCGACCGGCACGGCAATCTTTCGCATTCAATTTCAACCGAGCGCGGCAGGCAAAGTTATCACGCTGACGGCGGACATTACCGGCGCGTTTCCCGAATCGAACATGCAAGACAACACGGGAAAAAATTCGGCGCGCGGAATTTTGCGTGATTTGTTTTTGCCATTCCTCCAATATCGCGTCCCATAAGACTTGCGTCCGAAAGGTTCGGGATGCGGTATAATTGAATTGCTCTGCATGGGTCGTCTCGCCCGTCCTACCGGTGTGTGCGCGTGCGAGCACAAACGGCTATGAACAACCGCACCTATCTTGTCGTGATTCTTCTGTTGAGCTGCGCCCTGCTTTTGGTAGGCGGCGCGTTTATCGGCGCGGCTTTGTACTTGCAAGGACGCGCGCCGACTGCCGCGATATTTCCCACTCCTGTGAAGGACGCGGGCGCATTGGTGAACACACCCGCGGCGACGCAAGGCACATTACAAAAAGGTTCACCCGCGCCCGATTTTTCTGTCGAGGCGCTTGACGGCACAGTGGTCAGCTTGAAAAATTTTCGCGGCAAACCCGTGATGCTCAATTTTTGGGCGTCGTGGTGCGGACCCTGCACGGCGGAAATGAAAAATATCGAAGCGGTGTTTCAAAAACATACGAACGAAGATTTTGTCATTCTCGGCATCAATCAAGGCGAAAGCGTTGACACGGTCAAGGGCTATGGCGAATTGTGGAAACTGAATTTTCGTCTTGTGCGCGATGTCAATGACGAAGCCGCGCGCAAGTATCAAATCAAAGCACTGCCGACCACCGTTTTCGTGGATGCCGACGGAAACATTTTCGAAGTGCATATCGGCGGACCCGTCACGATGGAATTTATAGAAAAACGCGTGCAAGAGTTGTTGGGACTGAAAAAGGAATGAGAGGGAAATTGCGTGAACGAAATTTTGGACGCCATTGAACAATGGCGCGCGCGCGGAGATAAAGTTGCCCTGGCGACAGTGACATGGACGAGCGGTTCGACGCCGCGCGCAACGGGCGCGAAAATGGCAATCAATGCGCGCGGCGAATTTGTCGGCTCGGTGAGCGGCGGGTGTGTGGAAGGCGCGGTGATTGACGAAGCGCGCGCCGTGTTGAAAAACGGCAAACCGAAATTGGTCAGTTATGGCATCTCTGACAACATGGCATGGGATGTCGGACTCGCGTGCGGCGGTAGTATCAAGGTGTTTATTGAAAAGTTGTAATGTCCGATTTCCTAAATCGCATTTCTGAAAACTTGCGCGCCGAAAAAATTTTCGCCGTTGCCACACGCATCAGCGGAACCGAAAATGTCGGCGCGCATCTTTTTGTGTACGCGGACGGCGTGACGGAAAATTCGCTCGGCGAGGCAGAATTGGATGCGCAGGTCCGCGCAGACGCGTTGGATTTCATTACCGGCGAACGTTCCGAAACACGCACATATGGCGACACCCAAATTTTCATTGAAACGTATGCCCCCCCCCCTCGTCTCCTCATCGTCGGCGGCGTGCATACCGCGATTCCGCTGACGCACTATGCAAAAATTCTTGGCTTTCGTGTGACGATTGTGGACGGGCGCGGGCGCTTTGCCACGCGCGAACGTTTCCCGCACGCGGACGAGTTGCTCATCGAATGGCCCGACGATGTGATTCCGCGACTGCTTATGGACGCGTCCACGTACGTGGTGATTCTCACGCACGACCCGAAATTTGATATTCCGACACTGCGCGCGCTGTCCACGACAAGACCGCGCTATATCGGCGCGATGGGTTCGCGCGAAACGCGGCGGCAGCACATGGACGAATTGCGCGCGCAAGGCGTCCCGGAGGAATTTTTGAAGACGGTGTACGGTCCTGTCGGTCTCGACCTCGGTGGACGCTCCCCCGAAGAAATGGCGCTCGCCATCATCGCCCAAATTATCGCGGTGCGCTACGGACACAGCGGCGGGCATCTCAAACTCGACTCGTGAAATGAACATTGCGCTTGATTACACGTCCGCGTCGCGGCAACGCGCGGGGATTGGGCGTTACACGCGTTCGTTGATTCACGCGCTCGCGCAGCAGGACACGGAGAATCAATACGCGCTGTATGTGCCGCGCGACGCGTTGTATCTCGACGACGCGCGCGCGTTTCCTAAAAATTTTCACATCACGCGCGCGCCGTTGAATGAACGCTATATGGTGGCAATGTGGCAGCGCGCGCAGATTCCGTTGCCTGTCGAAATTTTTACGGGACGCGCGGATATTTTTTATTCCCCCGATTTTGTGCTGCCGCCGACGCGCGCAAAAAAAAAGATTCTCACCGTTCACGATTTGTCGTTCAAGCGCGTTCCCGAAACCGCTGTCCCGAAACTGAAATGGTATTTGGAAGGCGCGGTGCCGCGCGCCGTCACGCGCGCCGATTTGATTTTCGCGGATTCGGATGCAACGCGCGATGATTTGCTCGAATTGTTTCACGTACCGCCCGAACGCGTGCAAACACTGTATTCGGGCTATGACGCGCAATTTCATCCCATCACCGATGAACATGAACGCGCGCGCATTCGCACCACATACCGATTGCACAAACCATTCATCCTGCATGTCGGCACCATCGAGCCGCGTAAAAATCTCGCGCGCTTGATTCAAGCATTTTCGCAGTTGCCGCAGCGGCGCGAATTGGAACTTGTCATTGCGGGCGGACGCGGCTGGATGTACGATGATATTTATGCTGCGCCGCAAAAATTCGGCGTGAGCGAACAAGTGCGTTTCATCGGGTTCACACCTGACGCCGATTTGCCCGCGTTGTATTCGCTCGCGGAACTTGTCGCGTATCCGTCGTTGTATGAAGGATTCGGTTTGCCCGTGTTGGAAGCGATGGCGTGCGGCGCGGCGGTGGTCACGTCCAACAATTCATCACTCCCCGAAGTCGCGGGCGACGCGGCATGGTCGGTTGATGCGCGCGATGTGCAAGCCATTGCGGGCGCGCTGGAGCGAGTTCTTCAAGATGCGCAATGGCGTGGTATCATGCAGACCAAAGCATTGGCGCAAGCGAAAAAATTTTCGTGGGAAAAAAGCGCGCGACAATTGCGCGCGGCATTCTCTTTATAAAATAAACGTGAAACGTAAAACATCGCTTCGTTCGTCGTCCGTCGTTCGTCCTTCGTCTGATATCCGCGGCGGCGACTCCGCTCTCACTCCCAAACGCGTCAGCGATTCACAGGTGCGTTTGTCACTGCCCATGAATCCCGATTTGGCGAATGCGTTGGGCAATGTGCATGGCGGCGAGATTATGAAATTGGTGGATGAGGCGGGCGGCTTCGCGGCGATGAAACACGCGCGCAATGTTGCCGTCACCGTTGCGATGGATTCGATGACGTTTCTTTCGCCCGTGCACGTCGGCGCGCTGTTGACACTCAACGCCTCAGTCAATTGGGTGGGACGCACTTCGATGGAAGTGGGCGTACGTGTGGAAGCGGAAAATGTCGTGACAGGGCAAGTGACACATACAAATTCTGCGTATCTTGTGTACGTCGCGCTCGACCAGTACGGTCAGGCGACGCCGGTGCCGCCGTTGCTTGTCGAGACGGATCAAGAAAGACGTCGATGGGAACAAGCTGCCGCGCGGCAGGCACATCGTTTGCAGCACGCAAAAAATCAAGAGCAGCACAAGGGAAACGCGCACTGATGGATTTCGTCACGCGGCTCGATTTCAAAACCATTATGGGCTGGATTGTCATTTTGGGAAATCTCGGCAGCGCGCTGGCCGTGTTCAGTCAAGTGCATTTAACGTACCATCGAAAAAACACTATTGGCTTGAGTCGCTGGCCCTGGATCATGGGCACGAGCAACGCGGCGATGGGGGTATTGTACAGCGCGATGATTGCCGATTTATTTTTTTTGATTGCGAATTTGGCTTGGACCACGGCGAACGGCACGATGTTGTTTCTAATCCTCCACTATGGCAGAGCTGCCAAAACTAACACAGGAGTTGAACCTCAATGAAATTAGCGCAACGAATGAACAATCTCGGCACGGAAACCGCGTTCGAGGTTTTGGTCAAAGCGCGCGCGCTCGAAGCGCAAGGACGCAACATTATTCATTTGGAAGTGGGCGAACCCGATTTTGCGACGCCCGAAAATATCGTCAACGCGGCGGTGAACGCGGTGCGAAGCGGCGCGACGAAATACACGCCGAGCGCGG
The DNA here is from genome assembly GCA_937870825.1 of uncultured Chloroflexota bacterium. Taxonomy (GTDB): domain Bacteria; phylum Chloroflexota; class Anaerolineae; order UBA4142; family SHND01; genus SHND01. Next base: position 9,054 of record CALMZO010000356.1, read on the forward strand.
GCATTCCCGAACTGCGCGCGGCGATTGCCAAACGCGTGAGTGAATCGCGCGGCATCAACGTGAATCCGAATCAAGTCGTCGTCACGCCCGGCGCGAAACCGATCATGTTTTTTATCATTCTCGCGTTGATTGACGCGGGCGATGAAGTGGTGACGCCGAATCCCGCGTTTCCGATTTACGAGAGCATGATTCGTTTCACGGGGGGCGTGCCGCGTTTTTATCGTTTGCGCGAAGAAAATAATTTTCGTTTCGACCCCGACGAATTTCGTTCGCTCGTCAACGAAAAAACAAAACTCATCATTCTCAACTCACCACAGAATCCGACAGGCGGTGTGTTGACGCGCGACGACCTTGCCGAGATTGCCGAACTCGCAACACGTTACGACATTCCCGTACTCGCCGACGAAATTTATTGGCAAATTATTTACGACGGTACCTTTCACAGCATTACGCAATTTCCCGGTATGGTGGAACGCACGATTATTCTCGACGGCTTTTCAAAATCGTACTCGATGACCGGTTGGCGTTTGGGATTCGGCGTGATGAACGAAACGCTCGCGCCGCACATTGCGCGATTGATGACCAATTCCAACTCGTGCGTTTCCGCGTTGACGCAGTGGGCTGGCGTCGAAGCGTTGAACGGTCCGCAAGAGTCCGTCGAAAACATGCGTCGCGCGTTTCAAGAACGCCGCGATGTGATTGTCGAAGGGTTCAATGCGATTCCCGGATTCACCTGCAAAAAACCCGAAGGCGCGTTTTATGTATTTCCCAACATTACGGGAACGGGCTGGGGCTCGCGCAAAATGGCGGACTATATTTTGAATGAAGCAGGCGTCGCGTGCATCAGCGGCACAGCGTTCGGCGAATATGGTGAAGGGTACGTGCGGTTCAGTTATGCGAATTCGTTGGAGAATATCCAAGAGGCGCTGCGTAGGATACGCGCGGCGGTGGAGAAAATTCAAGATTAGAACGTAAGCACAAAAAAAACCGAGCCGATTCACATCGGCTCTGTTGGGCTCACGCTTCCAACGGTTCGGTGTAGGCGCATTGGTCTCGTTGTTGTTGAACCAACTCAAACTCGAGGTCTTGCAAGTTCACCCAACCATTTTCCAAAAGCACCGTACCCAACAACGGCTTGGTCCCGACTTGGGCACGCCGCTTTTGAATATAGAGCGCCCGCTCCAACTCTTGCAGCGAAATTTTCTTGTCGGCGACAAGAAAATCGCCAATCTGGCGATGGTCCATGATGGTTCCTCCTTTCCGGAACACAATCAAGAAACGCTTTTTTGATTGGACGCAGTCTATTACCCTATTCATTATACACCCCAAGTCAACGCCCGGTGGATTGCCAAAATTCAAGAGCCACATGCGGCGTACATTAAAAAACCAAACTCGCGAGAGGTTGGCTTTGTAAAACGAAATCCTCACGAATCGGCTGGTTGCTAACAGAGCAAATTTGCAGGAGCGCGTCGTGTGCGCGTTCGACGCCCGCGCGGGGCTATACTACAGATGTGCGTAATCAACCGTCAGGAATACATTTCCGGCTTTAGTACGCCGATATACGGCAAATTTCTGTACAACTCGTCAAAGTCCAAACCGTAACCCACCACAAATTCGTTCGGAATTTCAAATCCGATGTAATCGAGTTTGATGTCCACCTCACGGCGTTCTTGTTTATTCAACAGTGTGCAAACTTTTAAACTCGCGGGGTTGCGGGCTTTGAGCGTGTCAAGCATGTAATGCAGCGTGTGTCCCGTGTCCACAATGTCCTCGACAATCAGAACGTGGCGCTGTTCGATACTGGCGTTCAGATCCATGATGATGCGAACGACGCCGGAGGATGCGATGCGCTTGCCGCCGTACGAGGAAATCGCCATAAAATCCAATTCGTGCGGAATGGACATGGCGCGCGACAAATCGCTCATAAACATCACCCCGCCCTTGAGCACGCATACGAGCAAGGGACGCGTATCGCCATAGTCGCTTGTGACCTGCGCGCCGAGTTCATAGATGCGCGCTTGCAGGCGGTCACTGGGGATGAGAATTTTGGCGAGATGGTCTTCGAGGCGCATGAGGTAACTCCATTTCAAAGGTAAAGAGATTCTAACACTGAATTTACAAACTGCAATGACAAATTCACAGGAAATTTGACCTTTCGCTTATCCCGCCTATAATAGCCCCTTGCGTCGAACAGGCGCGTTTTTGTGTACGGTGGATGGTTTTCATCCGCGCAATTATGAGGAAGGAACGCAAGTTATCATGGCAGAAGAAATTTTATTGACGGTGAAACCGCGCGAAATTGTGGGCAAGCAGGTGCGCGCGTTGCGGCGCGAAGGTTGGATTCCGCTGTCGGTGTACGGCGCGCATGTGCAGGCGCGCAATATGCAAGTGGAAGAACGCGCGCTGCGCCAAGTCTTGAACAAAGCGGGCTCCAATCGGTTGATTCGTTTGGATACGGGCGACGGCGGCCAACATGTCGTCATTACGCGCGAAATTCAACGTGAACCCATCAGCGGAAAATTTTGGCATGTGGATTTCATGGAAATTTCCATGACGGAAAAAATGGAAATTGACATTCCCATTTCGCTGCAAGGTACACCGCCGATTACCAAAACCGGCGAAGGATTGTTGATTCACGGTTTGGAAGCGGTGACCGTACGCGTTTTACCGACAGACCTCATTCCCGAAATTGTGGTGGACGTTTCCGGTTTGCTCAATTTGAACGATGCGCTGCATGTGTCGGACTTGAAACTGGGCGACAAGTTTGAAATCTTGACGAATCCCGAAGAAATGCTCGCCAAAGTGATTCCGGTGAAAGAAGAAGTTGTTGCCACCGAAGCGCCCGTTGCGACCGCCGAAGTCGAAGTCGTCGGCAAAGCAAAGAAGGAAGAGGAAGAAGCCGAGGGCGAAGCCGAAGCCAAGAAATAGTCGGATTGATTTGCCAAGCGTCGCGTGTCGTTACACCATCGCGGGTGACGACACGCGCGTTTTTGTTTGTTTCTCGCGTTACAAACACAATTTTCCACTTGTGTTATAATCCCCAAGCGGATGTTCGTAATCCTTCAGAATGACAGTGCTTGAACATTGCAGGAGCAAAGTGGTATGACCAGCGCGTTGGCAAGTCCATTCAACGCGCTTTTTGGCGCGTTCTCGCGCGATGTTTCGATTGACCTCGGCACCGCGAATACGCTCGTTCTCGTGCGCGGACGCGGCATCACCATCAACGAACCGTCTGTCGTCGCGATTGAACGACGCAGCAAACGCGTTCTTGCCATCGGGTCGGAAGCAAAACAAATGGTGGGACGCACCCCCGCCGACATTATTGCAATTCGTCCGTTACGCGATGGCGTCATTTCGGATTTCGATGTCACCGAAGCCATGCTCACGCATTTCATTCGCCGCGTGCATGATGAAACGTTGCTGCCCGTGCCGCATCGCCCCCGCGTTGTGATTGGCATTCCATCGGGTGTGACCGAAGTGGAAAAACGCGCGGTCAAAGATGCGGCGATTAGCGCGGGCGCGCGCGAAGTGCATTTGATTGAAGAGCCGATGGCGGCGGCAATCGGCGCGGGTCTGCCTGTCACCGAAGCTGTTGGTTCAATGATTGTGGACATTGGCGGTGGCACGACGGAAATGGCGGTGTTGTCGCTTGGCGGTATCGTGGTGAGTCGTTCGATTCGCGTCGCGGGCGATGAGATGGACGATGAAATTATTCGCTACGCGCGCGAAAAATACAATTTGCTCATCGGCGAGCGCATGGCGGAGCAGGCGAAAATTGAAATCGGTTCCGCGTATCCGTTGCATCAAGAACGTACGATGATTATTCGCGGGCGCAATCTCATCACCGGGCTGCCCGAGTCCATTGAAATTTCTTCGGTTGAAATTCGCGAAGCGTTGGTGAATCCCGTCAATCAAATTGTGGACGCGCTCAAGACGACGATTGACGAAACGCCCCCCGAACTGGTCGCGGACTTGATGGTACGCGGCATTGTGCTTGCAGGGGGGGGGGCGATGCTCGGCGGACTTGCCGAACGTCTTTCGCGCGAAACAAAAATGCGCGTCTATGTCGCCGACGACCCGCTGACGTGCGTGGTGCGCGGCGCGGGTCAATTCCTCGAAATGCTCGACATTCTCCCGCGCGGGTTTGCGGGTACGAATGGACGCGGCAGACGATAAACGCCTCGCGTAGGGGCGAAGCATTTTCATACGCGCCTGCGTACATTCAACTTTTGTTCTGAAAATACTTTGCCCTTACCTCTTGTAATTCCTCTTCATGCTCGACCTCATTCGTTCGCGTACAGGTTTTATCTTTATCCTCATCCTTCTCGTTTTCGCCGGCATTGGATTGCGCGCCACGGGCAACATGGGGCTCGTCCAAGATGCGACCTTTGGCGTGTTTGCGCCCGTGCAAACATTTTTGATTGACGGGACCAACGGCGTCACGAATTTGTTCGGCGGCTTTCAAGAAGTGAATGAGCTGCGCGCGCAAGTCAAACAGCTCCAAGAGCAATTGAATACGGCGGTGATTGACAGCGTGCGTGTGCGCGAATTGGAAATTGAAAATTCGGAATTGCGCGCGCAGCTGGAATACAAGCAAGAGAACCCCGATTATTTGTTGAGCGGCGCGACGGTGCTGGAAGAAAATGACAATCGCGCGCGCGTGCTTAGTCAGGACCCTTCGACCCTCGTCAATTACATTGTCATTGACCAAGGTCGCGAAGATGATGTCGCGGTGGGAATGCCTGTGGTGACTCCCGCCGGCCTTGTCGGTCGTGTCACCGAAGTAGGTTCAAATTGGTCGCGCGTGCTTCTCGTCAACGACACAACTTCGTCCGTGAATGCGGTGGTGCAGTCCACACGCGCAACGGGAATTGTGCAAGGTCAGGGACAGGGCAGCGATTTGCTCGTGATGCGTTATTTGCCATTGGGCGTGGCGGTAAAAGTGGACGATTTGATTTTGACATCGGGCATCGGCGGCGCATTTCCGAAACGCCTCGTGATTGGCCAGGTGATTCAGGTCCGCCAACGCGACACGGATTTGTTTACGGAAGCGATTATTCGCCCCAGCGTGGATTTGGCGCGACTCGAATTTGTGCTGGTGATGAAGCGATTTACACCCACAGACATCACAACAGAGCCGACTCCGACACCCGCACCATCTCCAACGCCAACACGCGCTCCAACTCCCGCGCCTTGATTGGGCATGTCTCCCTATCTCGTTCTCCCTCTTTTGATTTTCGTCTTGCTCGCGCAAACGACGCTTTTGCCGTTGTTTGTCCCGGGACCCGTGCGTCCGGATTTGATGCTCATGCTCGTCATCGGCTGGGGCGTGGTGCATGGGAACGGGCAAGCCGCGCTGTGGGGTTTGGGCGGCGGCCTGTTGCTCGATTTGTTTTCGGGCGCGCCCTTTGGAATTCACACGTTCGGGTTGGCGGCGATTGGCTGGCTTGCGGACACGCTGCAAACGAATTTTTTTCGTTCCAATGTTCTCGTGCCGCTCTTTACAATTTTCGTTGCGACACTTTTGTATCACATTGGACAGGCGGCGGTGATGCAGTTGCTCGGCTATACGATTAACTGGGCGTTTTATTCGTTCAATGTCGTTCTGCCGACGGCGATTTTAAATACGGTGTTGATGCCGTTCGTGTACTGGATTTTGCAAAGATTGGACCGTGTAGTGCGTCCGCGTCTCAGCTGGTAGTCGGATGGCTGTTTGTCGGATGGACGCATGGTCAGTGCGCTATTCAGACCAATGCCACGATTTCTTTCCAATGACTAACCGACTTGGTCACCTCGTTCTTTTGTTTCTTTTTTCGCTCCCCGCCCTCTCTCCTCTTTTTTCTCCAACCCCCACTCGCAGCGCGGATGGTTTGCTGCATCTTTATCGTCTCGTACAACTTGACGCGTTGTGGCGCAACGGGATTTTCTTTTCACGCTGGCTGCCCGACCTCGCGTATGGGTACGGCATGCCGTTGTTCAATTATTACGCGCCGCTGGTGTATTACCTCACCACACCGCTGCATTTTCTTGGCATTTCGTTTCCGCGCGCGCTGAATGTGTCACTCGCGGGCGCGCTGTTTGTCGGCGCGGTGGGCATGTTTTATTTCACGCGCGCGTTGTTGCGAAATTTTGGAAAAAACGAGTTCATAACTTTTTCTGCCATCGTCGCCGCGCTCGCGTTTTTGTATTCGCCCTATCTTGTGTTCAACGCGCTGCAGCGCGCGAATCTCGCGGAACAGTGGGCGCTCGCGTTTGCGCCGTTCGCGTTGTGGCGCTTTTTGGAGCTGATGCGAAAACCGAACGCGTTAAATTGGTCGCTTGCCGTTTTGTTTTTCGCGGCGGTGATGTTGTCGCACAACGTCACGAGTTTTTTGTTCGCGCCGTTGTTGATGTTGTTCACCCTTGCTTGCATGTTCACACATGTGGGTCGGACGGGTCACGCCCAAGGCACAGCCCCTACGTTTCTCGATTCGCGATTCTCGTTCCTCACTCCTCTCTCCGCTTTCGTCCTCGCCTTTGCGCTGTCGGCATTTTTCTGGCTGCCCGCGCTTGTCGAACGCGATTTCGTACAAATTGCGCGCGTGATTGTGACGCCCGATTTTGATTATCGTTTCAATTTTGTTTCGCCATCGGAACTTGTTTCATTTTTGCCGCGCGCGGATACGGGTCGCTTGAATCCGTCGTTTCCCGCGACACTTGGCGTCTTGCAAATTTTGTTTGCAAGCATTGGAATAATTTTTGTGTTGTGGAAATTTCGTTCGCGCCGCGCGCTGCCATTGTTTGCGCTTGCTTTCGCAGCATTCGGCTTTGTCGCGTTGATGCTTTCGTTTTCGCAGCCGCTTTGGGACAGCGTTTCACTTTTAGCATTTGTGCAATTGCCGATGCGCTTGCGCGGACTGGTTGCGTTGTGTCTCGCGCCGTGTGTGGGAATTTTCGTTTTTGTCTTGGCGCGTCGTTGGGAATTTGGAACGTGGCTCGTAATTGTTGCAATTGTTTTGAGCGCGCTGCCGGTGCTGTATCCGCGTTATTCGCGCGATATTTCGCCCAAACCGAATTTTTCCGAAATGTTTGCGTACGAACAAAAAACGGGCGCGTTCGGTACGACTTCGTTTGGTGAGTACGTGCCGGTGTGGGTACAGAATCTTCCCGACAAATCGCCGTTCGGTGAAAATTATGCGCGCGGCGAAATTCCAAAGCGTTTGGTGATTCCTGAAGGTGTCAATGTTTGCGGCGAACGAATTGCGTTGCTTGCCGAAAATGTTTGTGTCAATGCGAATGATTCGTGGCACGCGGTTTATCGCGCGTTTTATTTTCCCGGCTGGGTTGCGCGCGTACAAGGCGAGGTGGTTCCCATCACGCCGACGCCGCGCACGGGGCTGATTTCGTTTCGCGTGACGAATGGCGAAATCGTTTCCGTCAAATATGAGGGTACAACTATCGAACATTTCGCAGAATGGGTTTCGGTTGCAAGCGCGGCGAGTGTGCTGGTGGTGTTTGCGTTTGGAGTAATCCAATTACGAACGCGTGTGGAGACATATCAAGAATTTGCAATGTTCAATGTACGCCAAGTTACAACTTTGTTTATTCTCGCATGCGCGCTGTTCGCATTCAAAACGTTTTATGTGGATACAACGCAGAATTTATTCGTGGCGCATTTTGACGGCGCGCGTGTGGAAGGGATTGGACAGACCCGCATCGTGTCATTCGACGGCAAATTGGAATTGCTTGGTTTTGATGTGAACACGTCCAACGCCAAACGCGGCGATGTGTTGCGACCGACGCTCTACCTACGCGCGCTGCCCGGCATGAATTCCAATTTGAGTACATTCGCGCATCTCACTGCGCGCGATGGTTTTGTGTTGGCGCAAAAAGATAATTTGCATCCCGCGAATTTGCCGACGACGCGTTGGGACTTGGACACGTATGTGGCGGATGAACACGCGTTTGAAATTCCGCGCACGCTCGCGCCGGGTGAATATGAGTTGCGCGTCGGCGTTTACGACCCGCGCACCGAAACGCGACTACAAACGTCAGAGGGCGGCGATTCCATTTTGCTGGCAGTAATTCAAGTGACGGAATAAAAAGACACCTCTCCTGTAGGGAGAGGTGTGAGGGTTTTCAGCGTTTATAGTTTTTCAAATAACTCGGCACAGGAATTTCTCTATGCAATTTCACATCGGGCTGCGGCGCGAGAAATTTTTGTTGAATCGGAATCACGCCTGCCCACCAATCTTTTTCGTAATCTTCCGCATCGTCTTTCGGTCCGCCGACGCGCAGTTTCGCCGTCGCAACTTCAATGGGCATTTCAATAATCGTCGTCGCTTTCAATTCTTTTTTGCTCGGCAAGCGCGCGTCGTCCCAGCGGCCGGGCATGATGTGTTCGCTCAATGCAAACAGCGCGTCGTATTTTGCTTGGGGTTCCTCCAGAACGCGCCCGACGCCAAACAAAACGACGGAACGATAATTCATTGAATTGTGAAAGATGCCGCGCGCGACGACAAGCCCGTCGAGCAGCGTTGTCGCAACACAAATCGGATTGCCTGCTTGAATGTGCTGCAGCAAGCGGCTCGTCGTTGCGCCGTGCAATAGCAACGCATCGCCGCGCCGCGCGTGAATGGTTGGAATGACGAATGGTTGATTTTCCTGCGCGATGCCGACGTGACAAATGAGGGCTTGGTCAAGAATTTTGTAAATGGTTTCTTTGTCGTACGCCGCGCGTTCGGGCAGGCGTTTGACACGATTGCGCGATGTTTTGGGAAATGCGGACATGTTGAAATTCTCCGTTGCGAGATGCGAATATCGTATGCGAAAATAGCGCCTGCGCCAAATCACTCTCACGCAATTCTCATAAATTGTTTGTTGATAATTTGTTTGACCGCGTATGCGCGCGTATAATTTTCGCCGCCTCGCTCTAAGATTTTTCTATGCTTCGTCATGGTCGTCCCCCTCAATTTGATGAGGAAGAAGAAGAACTCGAAGTCAAGCCGAATTGGTTTATTCGGCTTTTTACCGTTCTCATCATCCTTGCCTTTGTGCTTCTCACGTACAACCTGTACGTGATTCAAGTGGTGCAAGGCGACCAATACACGCGCGCGGCGGAAGAAAATCGGATTCGCCTCGTGCGTACGGACGCGGCGCGCGGCGTGATTTACGATGCGAACGGAAAAATTATTGTTCGCAACGAACCGCAGTTCAACGTTTCGATTGTGCCCGCCGATTTGCCGGAAGAGCGCCAGGACGAAATTCTCAAAACGTTGAGCGTGATGATTGATGCGCCGCTGGATACGGTCGTCGAAGCAGAAAGCGCGGACGCGCTGGGTTCCGTGCCAAGCGATGTCTCGCGCACGTTTGTTTCTCCGACGCGCAAACCGGGGCTGCGCGAATTGGTGAATCAAGGACGCACCACCGACCCGCTCACTCCCGTTCTCGTCAAAACAAATATCCCGCGCATCATCGCATTTCAATTGCAGGAACGCACCACCGATTTTCCCGGCGTGCGCGTCGAAATTGCGCCCGTGCGAACGTATCCCGAAAAAGAATTGGCGTCGCACGTCTTGGGTTATCTCGGTGCGATTTCCCCCGAAGCATTTTCCGAATACGAAAAGCGCGGGTACACACAAAACGATTTGGTCGGCGCAAGCGGTCTGGAAGCCGCGTACGAAGACCAACTGCGCGGGCGCGCGGGCACGGAACTCGCCATCGTTGATGCGAATGGAAATATCTTGCGCAGTGAACAGCAAGAAGCGCCGGTGCCGGGCAACAACCTTGTCCTCTCGCTTGATATGGAATTGCAAAAAGCGGTCGAGGACGCGTTGAAACAGGGAATGGCGAAAAAGAAGCTCAAGCAAGGCGTCGCCATTGTGATGGACCCGAACAACGGCGAAATTCTGGCGATGGTTTCACTGCCGACATATGACAACAATCTGTTTGCGCGCGGCATTCGCCCCACCGATTTTTCTGCCTTGAATCAGGACAAAGACCGTCCGCTGGTGAATCACGCCATCAGCGGTTTGTATCCGCCGGGCTCGGTGTACAAACTGACTTCGGCGGCGGGCGCGCTGCAAGAGGGTGTCATTGATTCCAACGATTCGATTTTTTGTTCGGGCATTATGTACTTGCCCAATCGCTTTTTTCCCGATGACCCAAAACTGGCGCAGCCGTTTTATTGTTGGTTCCGTCAAGGGCATGGTTCGTTGACGATTGTGGATGGGATCGCGCAATCGTCTGATATCTTCTTTTACAAATTGGATGGCGGCTTTACCGATTTCACAACGCCGTTGGGTCAAGCATTGTCCGCCGAATACATGCGCTTGTTCGGTTATGGCACGGCGAGTGGAATTGATTTGCCCGGCGAAGCGGATGGACTCGTGCCTGACCCGCGCTGGAAGCAGCGCAACTTGAATGAGCAATGGACCACAGGCGACACGTACAACATGGCAATCGGTCAAGGTTTTGTTTTATCCACGCCGCTCCAAGTGTTGAACGCGACGGCGACTGTCGCGAACGGCGGCACGCTGTATCGTCCACATTTTGCGCGCGCGATTGTGAATGCAAGCGGCACGGTGACGAATACACTCGAACCACAAATTATTCGCAAGCTGCCGATTGACCCGCAGAATATGCGTCTTGTGCAGGAAGGAATGCGCGCGGCGGTGACGCGCGGCACATCGTGGAAAGCAAATCTGCAAGATGTTCAGGTGGCAGGCAAAACAGGCACGGCGGAATTTTTCGGTCCGAAAAAAGGCGGACGCTTGCCGACGCATGCGTGGTTCACCGCATACGCGCCGTATGAAAAACCGCAAGTCGCGGTCGTGGTGTTTGTCTATGACGGTGGCGAAGGTTCCGAAGTTGCCGCGCCGATTGCGGCGGATATTTTGCGCGCCTATTTCAAATTGGCTCCGGACGCGCCGTTGATTGACCAAGTTGCCCCCCCCCCTCCCGAAACCGGGACGACCGCGCCGAACGCGGCAGGCGCGGGCGCACAGCCATCCACGCAAGCGCAAGGGAACTATGCGGGCCGCGTAACCGAAGTGACCGACAACGCAGGCGCGGAAAATCCGGTGTTGGTTGGTAGTGTGGTGAATGCGGCGGGGCAAGGTGTCGCGGGGATAACAGTGGTGTTGGATACGGGCGATGGCAAAGTGGTGGCATCGTCTGTCACGGGCGGCGATGGCGCGTTTCGGTTTGACAATTTGAATTACAAAGCATCGCCGCGTTGGTTCTTGCGCTTGTCGGGCGCTGCGAGTTCGACGGCAGTCGCCGTAGATGTGGCTGCCTTCAAACAATATCGCATTCAATTTTCCGCGACGCCCTAAGTTACTTTTTGTCACCGTACTGTTAAACGCGTCGAGCGAAATTCGTTGTATATATGATGTGCAAGATATTCATTGGCGTGAGTGTTATTGCATATATCACCTCTTGAGGTAACACATGAAAAATTCACCGGATAGTCAAGTGACGATACGCGGTACGCGCGATGGCGTGATGATTTTGCTCGGCGACGGCGATTGGAACGTGTTGATGCGCGAGTTGCAAACTCAGTTGGAACGCCCGAATGCGTCCGCGTTTTTTCGTGGAGCACGCGTGAGCGTTGAAACGGGCAATCGTTTTTTGCACGAACGCGAACGTGCGGAATTGCAGCAGCTCCTTTCCAAACATTCGATTCGCGTCGGCGACATGGTACCGACCGTCGCGCAAACGCAAGCCGCGCGCCAGGAACGCAATGATATGTACACGCGCAATAACGGCGTCAACGAGGTCTTGATGATTCGCCGCACCTTGCGTTCGGGACAAATGATTCATCATCAGGGTCCCGTCGTCGTGTACGGCGATGTGAATGATGGGGCGGAAATTATTGCGGCGGGCGATGTTTTGATTTTTGGAAAATTGCGCGGGGTGGTACACGCGGGCGCGGGTGGCGATGACCACGCGACGATTGGGGCACTCGCGTTGAATCCGCCGCAGTTGCGCATCAGTTCCGCGATTGCGGCAAGTTCCCCCGAAGAAAAGAAACGGAAACCGCGCGGACCCGAAATGGCAGTGCTGCGAAACGGACGGATTGTCATCGAGCCGTGGCGCGTTTGAAACGAATAGCTCCTCGCACCCACAACCCGCCGCGTGCGGGTTTTCTTTTTTCGCTCACGAGTGGAAAATTCCAAGAGGGTATGATATAGTAAGCGGTAATCGCTTGAACTGCGCAAGCGTTGCAACGGAATCGAATCACCCACGATGATTACGCTCAAGAGCAGTGGGGATGGTCTCACCCTTACCTTAAGTGATGGTCCTTGGTCCAAAGTACTCGCCGAGTTGGCGCTCGAGTTGGAACGTCCACGCGCCGCCGAAATTTTTCGAGTTCCCAAGGTACAAATTGACACGGGCGAACGCGCGCTCACACCCCTCCAAGTCGAAGAATTGGCATGGCTGCTCGAATTGCACGATTTGAAATTCGAATGGCGCAGCAATGGCACGCAAGCGACTTTGCCGGGGCTGCACGAAGCGCGTTCCACACTCCCCCCTCCAATCACCAACGTCGCGGTCTGGGAAGATGCGGCGTTGTGTCCGCGCACGCTTCGTTCGGGTCAAGCGATTCGATATGCGGGACACGTCGTCGTCATGGGCGATGTGAATCCGGGCGCGGAAATTGTCGCGGCGGGTGATGTGTTGGTGTGGGGAAATTTGCGCGGCGTCGTTCACGCGGGCGCGTCAGGAAACGACAACGCGGTGGTGTGCGCGCTGCGTTTGATGCCCACCCAGTTGCGTATCGGAAAACATATTGCGCGCGCGCCCGATGAATTGCAACGACGCACCGGTGACAATCCCGCGCGCGGACCCGAAATTGCACGCGTGCGCGAAGGACGCATCTTGGTGGAAGGATGGAATCTTAAAGAATAATTTCGAATTGGCGATTGCGGATTGCGAATTTTATTCAATCCGAAATCCGAAATCCGAAATCCGAAATCAAAAATGTCTGGCATTGTCATCACAATCACTTCGGGCAAGGGCGGCGTTGGGAAAACGACGACGACTGCCAATCTGGGCGTGGCACTCGCGCGGCGCGGCAAACGCGTCGCGTGCATTGATGCCGACATCGGTCTGCGCAATCTCGATGTCGTATTGGGTTTGGAAAATCGCATCGTGTACGATATTGTGGATGTGGTGGAAGGACGCGCGCGTTTGCGGCAAGCGTTGATTCGTGACAAGCGGCTGCCCGAATTGCAAATGCTCCCCGCCGCGCAAACGCGCGACAAGACCGCCGTCAACCCGCAACAAATGTTGAAACTCGCGGACGATTTGCGCGCCGAAGTGGATTTTGTCATTATTGATTCGCCGGCCGGAATCGAACACGGCTTCAAAAACGCGATTGCGCCGGCGGACCGCGTAATTATTGTGACGACGCCGGAAGTGAGCGCGGTGCGCGATGCCGACCGCATCATCGGTTTGGTCGAAGCCGCCGAAAAACCGAAACCGCAATTGATTTTGAATCGGCTCCGTCCGGGCATGGTGAAACGCGGCGACATGTTGGCGACCGAAGATGTGTTGGAGATTCTCGCGATTGATTTGATTGGCATTGTGCCGGAAGATGAAAACATTATCACAGCCACGAATCGCGGCAATCCCGTCGCGCTGGACGAAAAATCGCTAGCGGGGCAAGCATACGGACGCATCGCACAGCGCCTGTTGGGGCAAGATGTGCCGTTCGGCGTGTTTGAAGACAACAGCGGAATTTTGAAACGGTTTCAAAATTGGTTTCGCAATCCGAACGGTGGAGGTGGCGCATGAGTTGGTTTGATTCGTTTTTCAAGCGGAATCCACCCAGCGCCCAAGTTGCCAAGTCGCGTTTGAAACTGGCAATTCAAATTGACCGCAGCAACCTTTCGCCGGAATTGTTGAATCAATTGCAAGACGATATCGTGCGCGCAATTTCGCAGCGCATTGACATTGACCGCGAAGGCATGAAAATTTCGACGGAACGCGGCGAGGGCGGACAGCGCCTCATTGCCGACATTCCGATTAAAGCCGTGCGCGCGAAAGCCGCATCGGGCGATTAACAGAAAGCGAAAAGTAAAAAGCTAAAGGCGAAAACAAGTTGGCGCATTTGAACTTTAGCTTTTTACTTGATACTTTTGACTTGTGGTTCTACAGGAACGTCGTCTCTTTCAAAATTTCGATTGGCTCCTCATTGTCGCCGTTGCCTTGTTGGTGCTGATTGGCATCGTCCTCATCAACAACACCACCGCCGCCGTCGAAGGTCTTTTCGACACGAGCAATCTCCTCCAAGATTTTACCTTTCGCCAAATTTTGTACGCGGGCGCAGGATTTCTTGCGCTGTTCGCCCTCTCACAGTTCGACTATCGCATTTTTGCCGGTCTGCAGTGGATTTTTTATCTGTTACTCGTCGGACTGCTCGCGGCGGTTTTTGTGCAGGGGCGATTTTTTCTCGGCGCGCAGCGCTGGATTCCGCTCGGTCCGTTTCAGTTACAGCCGTCAGAGATTGGGAAATTGTTGCTTGTGTTGGTCTTGGCGAAATTTCTTGCCGACAACAGCAAGCACATGGACAAATGGCGCGTGCTGGTTTTTTCGTTTTGCATCGTCGCCATTCCGGCGGTGATGACGTACGTGCAGCCCGATTTGGGAACGTCGCTGATTTTTTTGTTTGTGTGGGGCGTGATGATTCTGGCGGCGGGTCTTTCGTGGAAACAACTGCTGACGATTGCGTTGATTCTCGCCATCTTGCTGCCCGTCACGTACTCGACGCTGCAACCCTATCAACGCGATCGCATCATCACCTTTCTCAATCCAAACGCCGACCCGTTGGGTTCGGGCTATAACGTGAATCAAGCGCGCATCGCGATTGGTTCGGGGCAAGTGTTGGGACGCGGCATCGGCGCCGGTACGCAGAGTCAACTGCAATTTCTGCGCATCCGTCACACCGATTTTATTTTTTCCGTTCTCGGTGAAGAGTTGGGCTTTTTTGGCGGAGTCTTTTTCTTTGCGCTGTACGCGTTTGTATTGATGCGAATGTTGCGCGCCGCGCAAGTATCGCGCTCGACGTTCGGAAGGTTGACCGCTGTCGGTTTTGCCGCGTCGCTCTTTTTTCAATCGTTCGTCAATCTGGGAATGAACGTGGGCATCATGCCTGTCACGGGCATTCCACTGCCGTTCGTGAGCTCGGGGGGCAGTTCGCTCGTCACGTACTTGATGATGGTCGGCATCATCCAAAGCATTCTCGCGCACGAAAAAATGTTGGGCTTGCGTACCAAGCCGCAGCCGATTTGATTCATCGCTCGAACATTTCCCGCCGCGCGTTGCACCGTTTATAATCGCTCCCATGCACTCACGCAATCCCGCTTTGCGCTTGTCTCAAAGGACAGCATGAAATCCGATGCAATGATGCAGATAGGCGAACTCGCCAAGCGCGCGAATACGACGACCAAAACGCTTCGGTATTACGAGCGCATCGGTTTGCTGCCCCCGACTGTGCGCGGCGCAAATCGTTATCGGCTCTACGCGCCCGAAGCTCTTGGACGCGTACGCTTTATCCGCCGCGCCAAGCAAATGGGCTTGACTTTGGATGAGGTGACGACGCTCATTGTGATTGCCAAGCAGGGCGAAGGAAAAGCCCTACAAAAACAACTCAAAAAAATCCTCAGCCGCAAAATCCGCGAGACCGAAGCGCAGATTCAATCCCTCATTCAATTTCGCCAAGACTTGCAAACTCTTTCCGCGCAGCTCGACGAGAGTTTCCTCGCGCAGTGCAATACGTGCGGCGCATTGTTCGCCAACTGCGATTGCACAACACCCGCTCCACCAAAACATACGCGCGCAGCTTGACATTCCCCTTGGGGCAAGGTTGTAAAATTATCCAACCTGTTTTCAATAACCCATTCGTTATATGGATAGAGTCAGCAGAGAGACGGCTCTGCGGACTCGCCAGATGGCAACCTATTCGTTAACTCGAACATTCATTGTAGAATTGGCGAGTTCGGCACCCCGGATGCTCTCTCCTTGCGCAGATTCAAGGCAGAGAGCGTTTGTCTTCGTGGCAAAGAAAAAAAGTGCAGCAAGGGAGAACCGATGGCACAACAAGAAATCAAGTTACCCCCTTCACCGTTGGTACAAGCCGATGTCAAAGCCCGTGTCGGCACGCCGGACCTCTTGACCTCCAGCGCCGAACGCGAATTGCAAATGATTCCGGGCGACAATCGTCCGGGCGCGATGTTGGGACCCATCAAAGTCGTTCATGCCTTTTGGCTCGCGGGAATGAGCTGCGATGGTTGCAGTGTCGCGGTGACGGGTGCAACCGCGCCAAGTGTGGAAGATTTGTTGATTGGGCGTCTGCCCGGCGTGCCGCGTCTCGTGCTGCATCATCCTGTCGTGTCTGTGGAAGCGGGTGATGCGTTCACCCGGAATTTTCGTCTCGCCGCCGAAGGCAAATTGAACGCGCCGTATGTGGTGATTTACGAAGGTTCCATCGCGGACGAACGACTCGCCGCCGCCACCGGCGGGTATTGGTCCGGCATGGGCTTTGACGAAAATGACCAACCCATTCCAACATCGAAATGGCTTCAAGACCTCTCCGCCGGAGCCGCCGCCGTCATCGCCATCGGAACGTGTGCAACATGGGGCGGCATCCCCGCCGCGTACGGAAATCCGACCGGTTCGATGAGCGTGATGGATTTTTTGGGCGCGGACTATCGCAGCGCGCTCGGTCTCCCCGTCGTCAACATCCCCGGCTGTTCCCCCGTTGGCGACAATTTCAGCGAAACGGTCGCGGCGGTCCTCTTGTTCCTGAATGGTTTGGGACCGCTTCCTGAATTTGACGAGTTGGGTCGCCCCGCGTGGCTCTTTAATGAAACGGTGCATCAACGCTGTGTGCGCGCGGGTTATTATGAAGAAGGAATTTTTGCGGACGAGTACGGCGAAAAGGAATGTTTGGTCGAAATCGGCTGTTGGGGTCCTGTCGTGCAGTGCAACATCACGTCACGCGGTGCCATCAATCATCTCGGCGGCTGCATGAATACGGGCGGCATTTGCATCGGCTGTACCATGCCCGGTTTCCCTGACCGCTTTGCGCCGTTTTACAAACGGCCCCCCGGTACCATTATTTCCTCGTCCGGCGCGCGTATGATTGGTTCATTCGTCCGTCCCCTGCGCCGCATCACAATGCAATTTCAAAATCGTGAAACGCGTTGGGACAAAGATGAACATGTGCCAAGCGGCTGGGGTCATGTTGCCGCGCCCAGCAAAGTCGAAAAAGCGATTCACTATTTTTATGAAAAATGGCAGTACTTGAACGCGGCGCGACCCGGACGAACGGAAAAAGAAGAAATGTATCCGGGCGGTTATGAAGTTCCCGGCGTTCGTTCCGGCGAGAGCGTACCTGCCGACCAAGAACGCGAATTACGACGCAAGGGCTGAGTAGCTAACACTTTCGCCAAACGGGTTCAATCTGGAATGGTTTGATGGATAACGCGAATACTGGAATCTCTG
>CALMZO010000357.1 GCA_937870825.1 uncultured Chloroflexota bacterium
CGCCCGCGCTCGCGCAGCTGGCGGAACACGAACGCGCCGTGCTGGCGCAGTTCACGTTGACGCGCGAGTACGCCAAAGGTGAACAAATTTTCACCGAAGGCGAACCGAGTTTGTACCTTTGGTTTCTAGAGCGCGGACGCGCTGCGCGACGCGCGCGCGGGCGATGAAATCGAGGTGAACGGCGGAACATATCACGGCAATTTCGTCATCGAAAAATCCGTTACGCTGAACGGCATCAACGCGCCGATTCTCGATGCGGACAGACGCGGCACTGTCATCACCATCAACGCGCCGGGCGTGACACTGCGCGGTTTTGAAATTCGCAACAGCGGCAGCGAACCCGACCAGGACCACGCGGGCATTACGGCGAATGCGCCGCGCGCATTGCTCGAAAAAAATAAATTAAGCCAAGTGCTGTTTGGAATTTTCCTCGCGCAAGCGCCCGATTCTGTTGTGCGCGAAAACGAAATCACGAGTCAGGCGAAATACGACATTGGACGCAAAGGCGACAGCATTCGTTTGTGGTACAGCCCGCGCACCCTTGTCGAGAACAGTCACCTGTACGAATCGCGCGATGTGGTGATTTGGTATTCCAATGGCGTACACATCACAAACAATTTCATCGAACGCGGGCGTTACGGCGTGCATTTGATGTACTGTGACAATGCCGTTATCACAGGCAATCGCATTATCAACAATTCCGTCGGCATCTATTCGATGTATTCCAAGTCCGTGCAATTGCGCGACAACGACGTGCGCGGACAGCGCGGACCGAGCGGCTACGCGTTGGGTTTCAAAGACACCGACAACGTACTCGCCGAAAACAATTTGCTCGTGGACAATCGCGGCGGAATTTTTCTCGACGGCACGCCGTTCAATCCGTCAAGTTTCGCGCGTTTTCAAAACAATACGCTCGCGTTCAACGACATTGCCGTAACGGTAATGCCCGCCGTAAAACGCGTTGAATTTTCTCACAACACGTTCTGGGAAAATGTCGAGCAAATGTCCGTACACGGCGGCGGCGGCAAAGCCGACGCGAATGGGTGGCGCGAAAATTTTTGGAGCGATTACAGCGGACTCGACACGAACGGCGACGGCATTGGCGATACCCCTTATGCGGCAGAAAAATTTTTTGAAAACATGACGGACCGCGAACCGATGCTGCGCGCGCTGTTGTATTCCCCCGCCGCGCAAGCGATTGAATTTGCGGCAACCTCATTTCCCATCGTCAAGCCGCAGCCAAAATTTCAAGACGCCGCGCCGCGCGTCACCCCCCCCTCCCTCTCAACACAAGCATTGTCGCAAACCGATTCGCGCCGACAAATGCTTGCCACTCCCGTTGTTTTGCGCGCGCGGAATGTCGCCAAGTCGTACGGAAAGGCGGAGGTTCTCCGCGATGTATCGTTTGAACTGCGCGGCGGGAACGCGCTCGCGTTGTGGGGACCGAATGGCGCGGGCAAGACAACACTCGTCAAAGCGATGCTCGGCTTGATTCCGTTCGACGGCGAAATCGAAATTGCTGAATGTTCGGTGAAACGCGATGGCAAACGCGTGCGCGGCTTGATTGGGTACGTGCCGCAAGAAGTGATGTTTTACGATTGGAGCGTGCGCGCGACATTGGAATTTTACGCGCGCCTCAAACGCGTCAACGCCTCTCGCATTCAAACACTGCTCGAACAATTGGGACTCGCCTCGCACGCGCCAAAACAAGTCGCGGCATTGTCCGGCGGACTGAAACAGCGGCTCGCGCTCGCGCTCCTTGCCGACCCGCCGATTCTTTTGCTTGACGAACCTACCGCGAATCTCGATACGCAAGCGCGCGCGGATTACGTGAAACTGCTTGCCGAATTGAAACATCAAGGCAAGACGATTGTGTTTGCGTCGCATCGGCTTGAGGAAGTGGAGGCATTGGCTGACGATGTGTTGTGGCTCGCGGAAAATCAATCCGCGCGCAGGATGAGTCTCGAAGCGTGGCGCGCGGAAATTGCGCCCGCCGTCGAATTGACCCTTTGGTTTGCCGATGGCAAACGCGAACGCGCGAACGAATTTCTCAACGCGAACGGCTGGAACGCGCATTTGAACGGACGCGGCACCGTCGTCGTGCGAATACGCGCGCAAGAAAAATTACGCGCGCTGCAAGTATTGAACGAACAAGGATTCGATGTGCGCGATTTTGAAGTGGAACGAACGACTGCTGCAGGATAGTTGTCATTGCGAGGGCGCTGGTTTGTATCGCCCGAAGCAATCTCCTCGCGATTCGCATTGAGATTGCTTCGTTGCGACCAAGAGCGTCGCACTCGCAATGACAAATCAAAAAACAATGGAACTCTCTCTCACCTGGACCATCCCGCAGCACGAATTGCGCGAGGCATTACGCAACAAATGGCTCTGGTTTTATGCGCTCGGTTTCGGCGCGCTCGCGTTTGGTCTCGCGCAAGCGGCCATGAGTTCGGCGGGATATGCGGGACTCGGCGGATTCGGGCGCACTGCTGCGAGTTTAATCAATTCGCTTTTGCTGTTTGTCCCACTCATCGGACTCACCGTCGGCGCGGGCGTGATTGCAGGCGAACGCGAACGCGGCACATTGTTGTATTTGCTCGCGCAGCCGGTGAATCGCGCGGAAATTTTTTTCGGCAAAGCGTTGGGCGCCGCGCTCGCGGTGTTGACCGCGCTCGCGTTGGGATTTGGGATTGCGGGGCTTGGGCTTGCGAATGACGGGGGCGACCCGTTCGCATTTCTTGCGCTCGTCGGTTATGCGGTGCTGCTCGCGCTTGCCTCGCTCGCCATCGGTTTCGTCATCAGCGCGTTGACGCGCAAAGCGGCAACGGCGTCGGGCGCGGCGTTGATTGTGTGGCTCGCGCTCGTGTTCATCGGCGACCTTGGGCTCATCGGCGCGACGCTCGCGTTTCGTCCGGCGCCGTCGGGCATGTTGACACTGCTGCTCATCAATCCGCTTCAGGTGTTCAAACTCGGCGCGATTTTTTCACTGCGCGCGACTCTGGACACCCTCGGCGCGGCGGGACAATTTGCAATGTATCAATTCGGCGACGCGCTGCCGTTCGTTTTGATGGCGCTCTTGTTCGGGTGGATTGTGTTGGGGTTCGCGCTCGCGTTCGCGTTCTTTGCGCGAAAGGGAAGCGTATGAAAATTTTTCTTGTGAGTTTGCTCGCGCTGTTATTCGTCGTCGGCTGCGCGCAAACGACAAATGAAATTCAACCGCCCGAAATGTTTTACGGGCAAGATGTGTGCGATGAGTGCAGTATGCTCATCAGCGATGCAAAATTCGCGGCGGCGACGATTGATTTAAAAGGAAACGCGCGCAAATTCGACGACATCGGCGGAATGTTGGTGTATCACATGGAGCATCCCGAAGCCCAGGTGCGCGCGTACTTTGTCCATGATTACGACACGCAAACGTGGCTGCGCGGCGAGACCGCGTTCTATGTTCGCAGTCCGCAAATTCACTCGCCGATGAACGACGGCATCGCCGCGTTCGCCGATGGCGCATCCGCAAAAACGTTCGCCTCACGCGTACAAGGCGCCGTGTACAAATTCGACGAACTGCGCGTGCACGTTCATCTCACAATGCGCTAGAAATATCAACGGTACGACAAATTTCAAATTTGTCGTACTTTGCAGGAGGGAAAAATGAAAAAGGTTGTAGTGATTTTATTCGTAATGGTTCTTGCATTGAGCGCGGCGTGCGCGCCCGCATCACGCAAACCGAATACCGGTTCAGCTCAAGCGGCGTCCGCTCAAAACGTTGCTGCATCCGCCGGGGACGCAATCAAAGGCAAAACACTGTTCACCGGCAGTTGTTCCTCGTGTCACGGACCCGACGCAAAAGGTTTGCCGAATCTGGGCAAAGATTTGACGGCAAGCGCCTTTGTCAAAGGTCAAGATGACACACAGCTGATGGCGTTCATCAAAAAAGGACGCGCCGCGAGTGATGCCGCGAACACAACTGGTATTGATATGCCGCCGAACGGTGGGAATCCTGCCATCACCGATAAAAACTTGAGCGACATTATCGCGTTCATTCGCAGCGTAAATAAATAACTCACGTTACGCAGCACTGTCATTTCGAGCCGCGTTTGCGAGAAATCTCAGTGGCGCGAAAACCGAGATTTCTCGCTGCTCTCGAAATGACATGCGTAACATGAGTAAATAATTCAAAAATCAAACCTCCGATGACTCCTGAACATCGGAGGTTTGAGAACTGCGCACGCGATACAGATATTCTCCTGCGCGCGGAATGACCAGCGTGTCCTTGTCATTCATCCACGCGTGCACATCCATCCCGACGGGACTGCAATAACCCAAATTGACCGCGTGACAAATTTCGCGCGGAATCTGCGTCGCCAATGTGACATTGATGCGCGGCTGCTCGCTGCCATTTTCAAACGTGCCGATGCCGCGCAGATGCGTCGAGTGCGCGAGAACGCCCCACGGCACATTTTTGAATTTGTCCCACTGTTTCACAAAATAATCGCGCACATGATAACCGACTTGGCGAATGAGCGCGCCGTGCACCACTCTGATTTCTTGCAAATGCGGCGCATACAAAATCACCTCACCGCCGTCCGCCACAATTGGCTCCGTCTTGTACATGCCTTTTGCGCCCACCCACAATTCATCATACATCGCAGGTAATATCGAAAGCACGCGCGCGTACGGTTTGTCGAGCCATTGAATATGAATTTGCGCCGACAAGTCTGCCGCGCGTGACCACGCGTCTTGCGGCGCGCCAAAAAATAATCCGGCGACACCCTCGTGCGTCACAACACTGCACAACGCGTGCGCCGGCGTTGGAATCATTTGCGCGGCGCGGTCAATCACCGCGCGGACGGGCGTATGTTTTGTGCCAATGATCTTGTACGATGTAATGAGCGCGCCGAGCCAATGCGTGAAATCAATAATGTCCTGTCCCGCGATGCCCGGGAAAAAATATTTGTTGCCGCCGCTAAAGCCGACGACTTCGTGTGGAAACACGGGACCGCAAATCAAAAGGTGGTCGTACTCGAGAACCATTTTGTTCAAGCGGACAGGAACGCGTTGTCGCAACATGCCCGCGCTCAAGCGCGCGATTTCGTCGCTCGAAATTTCGCCGAGCGTAACCAACGCGTTCGGGTCTTGCCACGCGTGATTGAAAATTTCAACGTCGCCGTACAGCGCCGCGCGTTCCGCGCGCGTCAAACCGAGCATATTCAACATCGCGTCCTCGCGCATTGGCGGATGTGTGCCGAGCGCAATGAGAAACGCGCTTTGTTTTGCGCGGACGCGCAATTCTTGTACGAGTACGCGAAAAAATAACGGCAGCGGCATTGAACGCGTGCTGTCGGGAATGATGACGAGG
The DNA here is from genome assembly GCA_937870825.1 of uncultured Chloroflexota bacterium. GTDB lineage: Bacteria > Chloroflexota > Anaerolineae > UBA4142 > SHND01 > SHND01. The sequence goes on from CALMZO010000357.1 coordinate 5,357, forward strand.
ACGCGTTTGTTTTGTAACGGCAATGTGTCGAGTGATTGCGCGATCATTGCTTTGATTTCGTTTGCCGATAGATTCTGCATGTCGAACGGTGTTGTACCATACCTTGCGTGGAATGCGCAACACGACGCGGATTTCGCGGCGGCGAAAAATTGAAACTTTTTTCTCTATGCGTTTATAATCTTTGGCGATGGAACTTGTCGCCGGTCTCCCGCCTCCGCCCGCTACCCTTTCCTCTCCTCCTTACGTTTCGGTCTTTATTCCCGCGCGCAACGAAGCAGGCAACATCACGCCGTTGCTCGAAAAAATCGCGCGCGCGTTTCGTGATAACGCGTTGGACGGCGAAGTGATTTTGGTGGACGACGGTTCGACGGATGCAACGTGGCACGAAGCCGTTGTCGCCGCCGAACGGTTTTCGTTCTTGCGCTTGTTTCGCCATCGGCGTTCGTTCGGTTTGACGGAAGCGATGCGGACGGGATTTCGCCACGCGCGCGGCGATGTGGTCATTTTTCTCCCCGCCGATTTGGAATCGGACCCCGAAGAGGACATTCCAAAATTGTTGTCGAAATTGAAGGAAGGGTACGATGTCGTCGCGGGCTGGCGGCAGGGACGCAACGACGGCAAAGTGTTCGCGTCGCAAATTTACAATGCCGTGTCGCGCGCGTTGTTTCATTTGCAAGCGCACGACATGAATTGGATTAAAGCATTTCGGCGCGAGGTGTTGGACGATTTGCATTTGCGTTCCGACTGGCATCGTTTCATTTTGCATATCGCTTCGGAAAAAGGGTACAAGATTGGCGAAGCGCCGGTGAATTTTTATCCGCGCAAAAAAGGCAAAAGCAATTTTGGAATTGCGCGCATCCCGATTTCGTTCCTCGATGTGCTCGTCGTGAAATTTTTAATGACGTTCTCGCGCAAGCCGATGTTGTTTTTCGGTGGACTCGGCGCGCTCTCGATTTTGTCCGCGCTGTTGATTTGGTTGTACCTGACGGTTTTGTATTTCAATACGCCGGGCAACATGCAGCAGCGTCCGCTGTTCACGTTTGCGGGATTTGTTTTTGTCGCGGGGATTTTGATGTTTATCGGCGGCTTTCTTGCCGAGCTCGTCGTCTCGCAAGCAGACCGTTTGGAAGATTTGGAGCAGCGCGTGCGCGAGAGAACCTCACCCCAACCTTCTCCTTGGAAAGGAGAGGGAGACTGAATGCGCGTTGTTTTGCTCACGCATGTTTTTCCGCGCGCCGCGCAGGATTCGCTCGGCGCGTTTTTGTTGCATCTTATCAAAGGGTTTGAACATCACGCACAAGTGCAAGTCGTCGCGCCGCATGCGGCAGGGCTGTTGGAAGACGAGATGCTCGAAAAAATTTCCGTGACGCGTTTTCGTTATGCGAATGACGCGCAAGAGACATTGGCGTATACGGGCGTGATGCACGAACACGTCGCGCGCGGCATGGGCGGAAAAATTTTGTTTGCGCGATTTTTGTCGGCATATTTTTTCGCGGCGATGCGCGCTGTTCGTACACACAACGCGCAGATTGTTCACGCGCATTGGTGGCTGCCCGGCGGATTCGTCGGCGCGCTCGTTTCCACAATGACGCGCGTTCCGCTCGTCATCACTACACACGGCACGGATGTGGAACAATTGCGAACAGCCCAATGGACGAAACCACTCGCGCGTTTTGCCTTTTCGCAAGCGCGCGTGATTACGTGCGGTTCAAATTATTTGCGCGAGCAACTTTTGGAACTCGGCGTTGCGGACGAATCGCGTGTGCGGGTGATTCCGATGCCGGTGAATCCTGTGTTTGTGGAGGAACGACAGAGGACGAAGGACGAACGACGAACGTTCAGCATTTTGACCGCCGCGCGGCTCACAAAACAAAAAAACATTGATGTAATGATTGATGCGTTGGAAATTTTGCGCGGGCGCGGGATTGACGCGTATTTGAAAATCGTGGGTGATGGTGACCAACGCGCGGCGCTGCAAGAGAAAACGCGCGAGAAAAATTTGGAAGGGTTTGTGGAATTTTTGGGCGCGCGTTCGCAGAACGAATTGCCCGCTTTGTACGCGCGTTGTGACGCGTTTGTTTTGCCGTCGGTGCGCGAAGGGATGGGACTCGTGTTGGCGGAAGCGTTGTTGTGCGGCGCGCCGGTGATTGCGACAGATTCCGGCGGCGTGACGGACATTGCGCGCGCCGGTGAGACGGGGCTGTTGTTTCCCGAACGCGACGCGAACGCGCTCGCCGCCGCGTTGGAAAAATACGCGCGTGATTCGCAATATGCCGCGCGGTTGGCAGAGAATGGACGCGCGTTCGCGTTGGAACATTTTTCGCCCGAACGCGTTGCCGAACAATTTTTGAAAGCGTATGAAACTGCAAGACGCTAATTTGTCCTTTGTCTTTCGTCCTTCGTCAGACAGAGTCCTCGCGTTATTTCTTGCCTTTCTATTATTCGGCGTTTATCTGCTTTCGTTTAACGGACGCATCACGTCGTCGGACGGACTCGCGATGTTTGCCGTGACGGAGAGTTTTGTAAAGCGCGGGGAATTTTCGACGGACCAGATGTGGACGTTATTTGGAACGAAAAGTATTGCTGCGCCCGATGCCGAGGTGTACAGCAAGTACGGTTACGGCACATCGCTTTTCGCTGTGCCATTTTATGTGCTCGCGTTGTTGGCACCGTTCAGTGGGTTGATGCAGGTGTCGCTGTTGTCGAGCGCGATGGCTACGGCGTTGACGGGCGCGTTGGTGTTTCTCGCTGCGCGGCGTTTAAATTTTCCGGCAAACGTTGGAGTGATGGTTGCGCTACTGTTTGGCGTGGCGACGCCCGCGTGGGTGTACGCCAAAGAATTTTGGAGCGAACCGTTTGCGGCGTTCACTTTGTTCGGCGCGTTTTATTTTTTGCTGTGCTATCGCGATGAAAAAAATTTGCGGGCTGTTTTGTTCGCGGGAATTTTGTTGGGGCTGGCAATCGCGGTGCGGACGACGAATGTGCTGCTTGTGCCGTTGTATTTGGCGTACGCGTTTTTGCCGCGCGATGTTTCATGGATTGGAAATCCACGCCTGAAAAAAGATAGAGGAGGAAAAAAAGGAAATTGGCGGGCGCTGCTGTTTTTTAGCGCGCCGATTCTTTTTTTTGTTGTTTCCGTTTTTCTCTATAACTGGCTTCGTTTTCAAAATCCGTTGACGACGGGGTATCGCGCGGACGAAGATTTTAGCAACAACATTTTTCTCGGCGCGTATGGTCTGTTGTTCAGTCCGGGCAAAGGACTGTTTGTGTATGCGCCGTTGCTTGCCGCGCTGCCGTTCGGCGTGTGGCAATTTTACAAACGTCAAAAACGCGGACTTGTTTTGATTTTGCTACTTGCTACTTGCTATTTGCTACTTTTTTCCGCGTGGTATTACTGGTGGGGCGGGACAAACTGGGCGGCGCGATTTCTTGTGCCGATGCTGCCGTTTCTTGTTTTGTTGTGCGCGCCGTTGGTGCAGTTGTTGGTGGAAACGCGCAAGACCGTAACGTTTTACGTTTTACGTTTCACGTTTCTCGTTCTTGTCCTCATTGGTTTCATCAATGAACTCGCGGGCGTTGCGGTGAATTCGCTCGCATATCGTTCGCGCGCGCTGAATCTGTCGGCGAACGCGGATTGGGATACGATTTTTGTGCCTGCGCTTTCGCCGCTGGTCGGACATTGGCAAACGCTGCGCGCGACAAATTTGGATGTGGCGTGGCTGCGCGCGACGCGTGAAACGATTCAAGTGGACTGGCTCGTCGTCGGGTTGACGGGCGCGTTCGTTGGATTGTGCGCGTGGTTGTTGATACAAGGACTGCGCGGAAAATTTTTTTCGCGCGCGTGGATGTTTGGCGCGATTGGTTTGGCGGTGGCGCTGGCGATTTTTTCATTGGCGCGATATGCGGATGACCCGCGTTTGGGCGGAAATGAAGGGTACGCCGAGTTGTTGGAAATGCTGCCGGGAGTTTCGCGCGCGAACGATGTGTTGATTTTGAACGATGACGCGCACGCGCGTTCTTTTTTGAATGCGAATCGTTCGCGGATGAAATGGTATGGCTTGAGCCGTGACCCCGCGCGATGGGACAGTGCGACGCGCGATATTTTTTCCAAAAAACTCGCGGCGTATGAACGCGTGTGGTTTGTGTTTGACGAGAATGTGGACGCGCCGAACCCGATGCGCGAATGGGTTAAAGCCAATTTGCGCGAGCTGGAACGTTTCGAGTTCGCCAAGGAGGTGACGTTGGTCTTGTATGCGACACGGCAAGGACGCTGATTTTTTGACAAAGCAAACTCGCCATGTTATATTCGCACCTGCTCACAGGGTTGTCGCGCGGTTGCGACAGGCAGACTCTGTGAGTTCTTTGTGAAAACTTTATATCAGCTGGACTACTCATCCAGAGGAGGCGGAGGGAACGGCCCTGTGATGCCTCGGCAACCGGATTTGGATGTTAGAAGTTGGAAGTCAGAGGTTGGAACGTATCATCCAACTTCCAATCTCTAATTTCCAATTTCCAATTTTGGTGCCAATTCCGTCGAGCCCTCGCGTTTCAGACGAGCAGCTTGAAAGATGAGGAGGAGACTCCACGTTTTTGCGTAGCTCCCCTTGCGGGAGTTTTTTATTTTATGCGAACTCTTGAACTGCGCGACGGCGTCGTGCGAATGATTGACCAACGCAAATTGCCGCACAAAGTGGTGTACGTCGAAATTCGCGATTACGAAACGATTGGGCGTTCCATCAAGGAGATGTGGGTGCGCGGCGCGCCCGCCATTGGCGCGGCGGCAGGATTCGGCATGGCGCTCGCGGCGATGCAATCGGACGCGGCAACGCGCGACGCGTTCATTGCGGAATTGGAACGTGTCGGCAAGGAACTGTATGCAACGCGCCCGACGGCGGTGAATCTCGGCTGGGCAACCAGCCGCATTTTGAATAAAGTCCGCGCGGCAAATGTCGCCGTGCGCGATTTGCGCGAGTTGGTGATTGCGGAAGCGCAAGCAATTGCCGAAGAAGATGTTGCGCTCAATCAACGCATGGCAGAATTTGGCGCGTCGCTCATCAACGACGGCGACACGATTCTCCATCACTGCAACACGGGACCGCTCGCGGCGGTGGATGTGGGAACGGCGTTGGGCTGTATCATTCAAGCGCATCGGCAAGGCAAAAAGATTCACGTTCTTGTGGACGAAACGCGTCCGCGTTTGCAGGGCGCGCGTTTGACCGCGTGGGAATTGATGCAGTATGGTGTGCCGATGACGTTGATTGCGGACAACGCGGCGGGACATTACTTGTATCGCGGGATTGCGACAAAAGTGTTTTACGGCGCAGACCGCGTGGCGGCGAACGGCGATGTGGCAAACAAAATCGGTTCGTACAAACTCGCGGTTGTGGCGCGCGAAAATAATGTGCCGGTCTATTCCGTCATGCCCACGTCAACGATTGATATGTCGCTCGCGTCAGGGCTCGAAATTCCGATTGAAGAACGCGGCGAGGAAGAAGTAACGACGATTGATGGTGTACGCGTTGCGCCTGAAGGTGTTCGTGTTGGCAATCCCGCGTTCGATGTGACGCCCAACAAATATCTCACCGCGATTGTGACGGAACGCGGCATCGTGTATCCGCCGTTCGAGGAGAATTTGTTAAGGGTGATGGATGATGCGGAATAGATGGTTGGATTGATTATCACGATTGGAAAGATTGTCCTGTTGAAGTTCTTGAATTGAAATCGCAAATCAAGTATTTGCCGAACCGTAAAGTTTGGTGATTTTCGCCATGCAGTTTCTTTGTACCCAAAATGACCTACTTTGTTTTTGTTGATGAGAGTGGAACTCTACCCGAACCTTCAGAAAGATTTTTTGTGGTTGCCGCTGTGGGGACGCGAAATCCGCGCGAGTTAGGACGAGTCGTAAAAAAGGTTCGTGAGTGGCTGAAACAACGAGGGAAACGGTATCAAAACATAACTGAGCTGCGTTTTTCTTCGGCAGAGCAAGAGACTCGCATCAAATTTCTGGAAATACTCTCTACAGTTTCCGATGTTCAAATTTATGTGCTCATCCTCGAAAAGGATCGTAGTCAAATCATCGGCACGCCTGAAAATTATGCAAAAGCAGCATGGCCCTTGCTGGCGAAAATTTTGGAGAATTTTCCTCAGGCAGAATTTATACTTGACAAGCAATTCTCAAAACCGACAGTACACGCAGCATTGAACCAAGCACTTGAATTGCGCGCTGGGCGGGATTTGCTGATTGAACATGGTGACAGTCAAAACGAGACGTGTCTCCAAATTGCAGACTTTATAGTGGGTGCCGGGATGGCGAAATATCGGCGCGAAGAAGAAGAGTACTTGGAAATCGTGCGGAGCAAAATTCTTTTTGAACGAATGGTTAGCTGGTCAGAAATAGAAAAATGGTAAACTGCCAGAGCGCCGATTTATCTCTCGCGCGTAGAGAAGGTGGACCGCTACGTTCAGCCATCCAGCCACTCTGGTCTTATGTTTACCATCTTGCCTAAATTATATCACAGATGGCAAGCCGCCAGAGCACCGATTTATCGCATCTACAATGCGAAGGTGAACCGCTGTGAACAGCCGAACAGCTTACTCTGGGCTTATGCCTACCATCTTTACTTACATTATATCATACGCGTCAAACACCCTTAACGGAGTCATTTCTTGAGCGTCGTTCTCACAGGCAGCATTGCCTACGATTACATCATGTCCTTTCCGGGGTATTTCAAGGACCAT
>CALMZO010000358.1 GCA_937870825.1 uncultured Chloroflexota bacterium
CAAATCCGAGGAATAAGCATTCATGGCGCGCAATTTACCACATTCGTCCCTTGAGTTAAATAGGAATCCGTTCTAGGTGAGGTCTTCCTGGTGTTACCATCTGGTACCTTCTCTCGAAAGATCCTCCAAAGCGCCCAGTTGTTCTGTAGACCCCCAAGGTCTTGCACGCGAGGATACACTTGCGGAACAACAGCGTCATACGTGCCTTGGTTCATGAAATAGTTAAGACGCGCGAATTCGATTCTTAAATGCTCTTCTCAGAGAGTCTTAGAATTGGAACAAGCATTTCGCTGCCACGCAAGCCGTTCTTGAATTCGGTTATCCTGCCGAACAAAAAGGTAGCGGACGTTTGACGATCCAGCAAAACGAACGGCAACCATCTGCTAGAACCGCGTCTCGCCAATAGGCAGTTGAATTTGGGTTGGTTGTAACCCGGTCACACCTTTCAAGCGCAGGATTCCGCTGATCGTCACGCGCTGCCTGTCGAGTTCGGGACCTGGTATCCAAATCATACGGATAGTTGTGCTTTCACCTGGAGCCAGATTTAGACTGTGGGGAATCCTGTCAGGAGGTTGTTGCACAGACCAAACTGTCACCCCATCACCAGCAATGATGTCTATCACCGGTTCGCCTTCGGGGGCTTCGAGCAATCCCAATGGAGGACCGCCTGACTTTGTGCGGATAACCGTGAAACTAATTTCAATCGGCTTGCCAACTTCCCCGTGCGATTGATCCAATTGAAGGACGAGCGACAGATCGTTGAGAACCGTGATTTGTGATACCCCACAGCTTGGGAGGATAACTACCAATAGGAACCCAATTGTGATCACTATAATCTTGTGCATTGTGAGTGCCGATTACGTGCCGTTCTCTATTTTGTATGCCACGCTGTACTGTCTTATTTGTATAATGTTTGTCCAATTGGCAACTGGATTTGAGTGTCTTGCCATAGATTGCCTTGCCCCTGTACGATACCCTGAATCAAGACTACTTGGCGTTCCGCACGCTGATCAGGCATCCAAGTCATCTGGATTCTTTTGCTTTCTCCAGGTTTCAGCTCAAGGCGATGCAACACATTTTCAGAAGCCTGTTCCGCAGACCACTTGGCGTAATTCCCAATGACAATATCCATCACCGGATTTTCGCCTGCATCAATCGCGCCCATATCATAATTCTCGGCTTGATATTTTGTAACGGTGAATGTAATAGTGACTGGTTTCCCTACCTCTCCTCTTTGCTGATCAACTTGTAATCGGAGGTCCAAGTTCCCAAGACTACTACTATGGGAGAAACCTCCACAACCTGTAATCAATAGTACAAAATAAAAGATATGAGCGATTCTGCACATTTGTGTTCCCTCATCGCGCGATGTTCTTTTTATGGTGGTAGAACTTGCGCCTCATAAGTGTAAAAAATTGGAAATCCTGAGTCCGGAGACAAATCAAACCCCGCAAAGTTGGAAATGATGACGGCAATTCGATCCATATCATCAAAACCATTTATTGTGGTCTCATAGATAAGATCTTCATTTGTCAAATTTGGCGCTACGAAGAAATTGGGTTGATGCGGGGAAACCGCAAAAGTGTTAGGTTGAATAGCAATTACACTAACTCTGGGACGATTAGCGGCATCTTGAAGAGAAGCCGCCCCCACGAGTCGAATACTGAGCGAGAGATTAGCAGGCGTGTTTGCAGGCCAGTTTTGATCCCGAACGAATTCCAAGTACAAGATGCCTAGATGTTCAATTGTTCGAGTCTCGCTTCCACCCGGACCGCTGATCTGGGAGTTCGGTAACATCGGCTTGTTCAAAACTCCAACTCCGGCAATTGAAGGATTCACTCTCCCCAGGCGATCCCGAAACAGCTCCCACTCAGCACCATCCACTAGGCCTTGAACTGCATTGACGTTCGAGAACGCCCGCACTTGGTCGGTATAGGTTCCGGCGTTCAGAAAGTAATTCGTCCATGCGAACTCTGGAAACATCTCTCGAAAGCTTGTATTGTATTCTGGTTGTTGGAGGACTTGGTCAATCGCCGTGACAATATCTCCACCATGATCGTGAAAGTATTGCCAGACCTGAAGCACAATGACTGCGGCGTTTGCTGGATTTTGTTGCCTTGCAATCTTCTTTTCCAAGTAAGTTGCCAGAATAAATGAACCGTATGCTTTGTCATCGGCAAAAAACGGAAAGTGGCTCGTCAAGCGCGTGAATGGCTTGGTCACGAGGACGGGGCTGAGTCCAAGCACATACGAGCCATCTTGCGGATGTACTTTTGGTTGTGCCCAAGTTGCAGTTGCTTCCATCCACCAGCGCAAATCTTCTGTCAGCGCATAGGTGCAACCTTGCCCGCCAATTCCACCTGGGCAGGCATTCGGTACAAGCGGCCATGTTGCTGTATGGTATAGCTCATGCGCCAAAAGTGAGCGCATCTCGTCAATTTCATTTGCTGGATTGTATTGAACGCCGTGGCGGATATACATCCCGCTCGGCAGTGTTATACCCGGTCAATCAATTGGAAAAGGCAAGGTCGTTGTCCATATTGGATTAGCACTGATATAGATTGGATAACGTCCTGTGACTTGAGGGATTTGGGCAACAGGATACCCCAGATTTTGGAATACAAGATAACTTTGCTCTAGGGTTTCACCTTGAGCGACAACAAACAATGGAAATCCATTGGCATGAAAGGGGACTGGATCATTTTGCCCTAGGTTGGAGGGCGGTGTAATGCGACAGTCGCCTTCAATCGGATTCCGAGGAGAGTTTATGCGGTTGCGTGTAAAGTATATTCGAAAGTGTTGAGTCTCATAATATTCGGTCGCGACACAAATTGGGATAAAGATTTCGACTGGAGGATGATCGCTAATCAGAACACGAATATTTCCAGTTTGCTGATATATCTGCGGCGCGCTCGCGTACAACAGCGAACCTCCCTCATTCCACGCGACATACGCCACATTCGTATTCCAATCCACACTCACATATTGATTACTGTAATTGTACGAATCAACTTCCCCACGATTTAACTCGGCGCTCCAATCCCGCCCATCCCACACTCGATACTTGAGTTGGATGTCGTACATACCCGTGGACGGATTCACCACTTGACTCTCCCACGTCCAAAAGACATACACATTGTTTGGCGTGCCTGCCGCAACGACAGGGCGGTCTAACGGAATCTCACTACTTGCGACGTCTCCAAGCACTTGAGGAATCGTCCAGCCCACCTCACCCGCAGGTTGGCGCGCATACATCACATGCGCGCCAGCACTATCTTCATGCCATACCAAATGAGCGGACCCGCCAGTGTCAAACGCCAAGTCGGGCAGGATGCCACTCGCTACCGCAATTTGCGGACCCCAATTTCCAACCGCATCGCATCCACCGCCACATTCGCTATAAAAAATCTGACTCGTTTGATTTTCGTACGCGTGAAATGCCAAGCCGACGCGGCCATCCCGCGGGCTCGCCAATGACGGCGTATCAAACCCAAACTCTCGTTCACTCAACGAGATGGGCGCGCCGAGGTTGTTTCCATTTGCATACCGAACGCCGAAGGAAAAATTCTCTTCGTTCTGATAATACACATCCCAAACGATGTGAACAATAATTTGCGCGCCCTCGTTGCTCGTCACCACATCGGGATTGGAGAGATTGCCAAATTGGGGTTCAGGATGAGCGAGGGTGTAAATGGCAGGGATACCAAAGACCCATTGTTCTCCATTGCGCGCCGCATTGGAATAATAAACGTGGCTGGCGTCCTCACCGTTTTCTGTCCAAACGACATGCAGCGTATCATTTCGGTCAATGGTCACGGCGAACGAGTTTGCATCGGCAGAGCCGGGGATATTCCCTGCCTGACTCCAACCCGTACCGTCCCAGCGTGAGTGTGCCAGACTGTTCGTCGTATTCGAGTACCAAACGACATGCGCGCGATGGCTGCTGTCAACGACAACCGATGGCTCGAATCCGCCAGCCCCAGGCAGAATTTGCTCAGACCAAAAACGTACACTATCATCACCACTCACTCCCGGTGCGTTGGATGGATGCTTGCCCTTCGATTTCGAGATTACACTGAAATGAATGGCAACGTGACGTCTTTTTTGATTTGTACGGACAAATCCATCCACACGGTCTCCGCGCTTGACCTCCGCAAACGATTCAGGTCTGCCATTCACGACAAGTCGCGTGCTGTTCGGTACGCGGACATTGATCAACCCGCGTCCGGTGCGTATCTGAAACGTCTTGGCTTTTACACGGGTCACAACGCCAGTGAGACGATGTGTGCCGGGTTTCAGTGTAAGGCGAGGTGGTTTGTTCGGATTCGGTTTCTTCGCGCGTTCGACTGGCGGTGGGGGTGTCGGCGTGCGCGGTGTAATAAAGTCATTAATGATCTCTTGTGTCTCGGGCGAAAGTTGCTCCCAATCTTTCAGTGCTTCCAAGAACAACATCGTCCCATCGCCCGGCACAGGTTCCGTGCTGATAAATTCTGCGGGTACGTAGGGTTCGCCTACGCCAAAGAGCGAATACACTTTAAACGTGGCTGCCTCATCCCGCGTAATCTCATTATTGGCAAGCGCGGCGTCAATCAATGCGAACGTATTGGGCGGCGTATTCGGTGTTGCGGTATGGGTTGGCGTTGCGGTATCTGTTGGCGTGTTTGTAAAAGTAGGCGTATGCGTTGGTGTGAACGTCGGCGTATCAGTGGGTGTCGCGGTCGGTGTAAACGTTGACGTAAAGGTTGGCGTAAAAGTTGGCGTATTCGTCGGCGTCGGCGTGTTCGGCGCAGCCACCAATGCATTCCAGGTGGACGAACTCCACGCGCTCACATGATTTAAGGATGTCGCGCCGTTGCCCGTATTGACAAAGCCGCCGCCGATGTACAAGTTACCGTTCGATGTGGTTGTCAGCGCGAACACATCATAGTCCATCCCCGTTCCCAACGCACTCCAAGTTGTCCCATTCCATTTTGCCACATAGTTGCAGTTCGTCGTACACGTTCCAATCGAGGTGAACATGCCGCCCGCATACAAATTCCCACTCGCGTACTTGAGTGTCGAGACGCGGCTCAATGTTCCCGTTCCCAAATTCGTCCAATTGGAACCATTCCATTTCGCAATCCGACTGCAATTCGTCGTGCAATTGCCCGCGCTCGTAAAATAACCACCCGCATACACGTTGGCGCTATCGTCCATCGCTAACGCGAGGACGGTACTATTCATCCCCGTCCCCAAGTTACTCCAACTCGAACCATTCAATTGGGCGATGCGGTCCGCGTTGGTGTTTCCTCCTGCATCAATAAAGCCGCCGCCGATATACAAATCCGTCCCATCCAACGTTAGCGCATAGACCCAGCCATTCAGCCCATTCCCCACCGCGCTCCACGTTTCGGTGGTGGGATTCCATTTCGCGATGAAATCTGCGTTTGCATCGCCGCCGGCATCGGTGAATCCGCCACCCGCATACACCATCCCATTCGAGTCGAGCCCCAACGCCCACACCACATTGTTCAGCCCACTCCCCAACGCGCTCCAACTCTGCGTCGTCGGATTCCATTTCGCGATGCGGTTCGCGTTGGCAACGCCTCCCGCTTCCGTGAACCTGCCGCCTGCATACACATTCCCGCTTGAATCGGTCACGACGGCAAAGACTGTGTCATTAAGACCAGTGCCGAGCGCGCTCCATGCCACGCCGTTCCAATGCGCGATGTTGTCACAATCCACGCCGCAATACCCCGCCGCATTGAAATCGCCGCCAACATACAAATCATTATTGCCGAACGTCGCACTCGCATACATATAGCTATTCACGCCATCAATCGGCGCGCATTGACTCTGCGCGTCACTGCCAAGCAAGTCCCACGCACAGCCGTTCCATTGCGTAATACGGCGCACCAAACTGTTGCCGCCCGCTTGCAGAAAGGTGCCGCCAAGCAGCAGATTGCCGTTCGGGGCTTGCGCCATCGTGTACACGGCACCATCCGTCCCATTGCCGACGGGACTCCAGTCCACGCTATTCCATTTCGCAACGCGGTTGAATACACCCGCTTCCTCATTCGTCGAAGTGAAGGTGCCGCCCGCCCACAAATCGCCCTTGGCATCGAACCTCAGCGCATACACCGCATTGTTGAAACCCGTGCGGAGGTTTTGCCACGTCTGCGTTGCAGACGACCATTTGGCAACATAGTCCGCAGCGGTGTTCCCGCCCGCGTTTTGGAATGCCCCACCAACGTAGAGCGTACCGTTGTTGTCAAAGGTCAGTGCATACACACTGCTGCTCAAACCCGTTCCATACGCGCTCCACGTCGAGCCATTCCATTTGGCGATGCGGTCTGCATTCGTGTCGCCACCGGCATCAAGAAAGTTGCCGCCTGCTATCACATTGTTTGAGCCGTCCACCGCGACGGTGTACACCACCGCACTCAACCCACTGCCCAGCGCGCTCCACGTTTGCGTATTTGGGTTCCATTTGGCAATGCGGTCGGCACTGCCAATCCCTCCCGCATCGGTAAAGCCGCCGCCCACAATCAGATTTCGATTGCTGTCCAACGCCAGCGCATACACGTTACCGTTTAGACCTGTGCCAAGCGCCGTCTACGTTGAACCATTCCATTGGGCGATGCGGTTGCAACTTGCGCCGCAACTCCCCGCCGTCGAAAACAAGCCCGCCGCATACAACGTATTTGACTCGGTATCATACGCCAGCGCGCGCACGGAAGAATCCATCCCGCCTCCCAAGTCATACCACGAACTGGAGGCGAAATTCCATCTGGCGATTTTACTCAAGGGCGTATTGCCGTCCGCCGTCATGGTGAACGCGCCGCCGAAATAAACATTTCCTTCATCATCCGCCAGCATCACATCCACCGTGCTGTTGAGTCCCATCACGCCGCCGCTGAAGGTGTGTACGGACGTACTCGGCTGTTCGTCGTCCAAGATAATGCGAAAGGAATTGAGCGCGACGCGCGGTTCTTGACTTTCAGGGTTGTGTGTGCCGGTGACAAAGACGGTGAGCGTGTGCGGTCCTTCATCCGGCAGTGTGAATGGACCTTCGGTTTGAAAGATACTTTTTTCAGCATAAGTGTCAAGGGTGGCGATGGTTTGACCATCCACACGAATCTCGGCGATGCCGCTGTTGGGACCTTTGTGGAACCGGAGTTTGAAACGGGCGATGCCTGAAACTTCGGTTTCGGCGAAAGCGTCTGTCTCGGTGGAAAATTCAAAACTGCCGCCGCTGGCGCGCGGGCGCTCAGTTGTATCCCAAGCATCGCTATAGCGAACGTGCGGGTCATCGCTCTCCAGAATTTCCGTGACGCTGGCATCGACTTCGCGCCGATTTTGCGCGCGGCGCGTTTTACGCGCTTGACGCGTCTGGAGGGCTTGGCGCGTTTGTCTGCGCCCGGGGGCTTGTGCCGTTGGGGTGTCGGTTGAGACGGCTGTTGCGGTCTCCGTATAAGTTGGCAGGGGATTCGGAACGGCGGAAGGCGTTGGCGTGCGTCTTGGTCGCCGCGTTCGCGTTGGCGCAGGCGTTCGTGTGGCGCGGCGCGTTTTTCCCACGATGGCGGTAGGGGCAATGGCTTGTGCTTGCCCGTCCTGTTTCTGTGAATTCTTTTTTGGGTAAAGTGGAGAAAATTCGGCAGTCACACCGCCGATGCTGGCAGTGAACAAACCAGCGAGGAGCAAAGCAATGCAAAAAACTTGCAAAGAACAAAGCCAAGGCAAGTGAGCCATAGGACCCCCCAGGACGCAAAGATAAAAGGATGCCTTGCGATGTGCTTAGTGCCTATCCGATTAACCCAAGAAACGCCTTGTTTTCAGGGAAAAATCGGGTTATTAGGATAGGCACTTAACT
>CALMZO010000359.1 GCA_937870825.1 uncultured Chloroflexota bacterium
TTGAACAAATCGGGCATCAGGACGAGTTGTGCCGCGTGCTCGAGCTCGGGCGATTTACGCGTCACGGCGGCAAGCAATTGAAAGAGTGTATTCAACTGCAAAAACTGAACGCCTGTCCATTCAAAAATTTCCTGACGCGGCATTCGGCGACAAGCTTCCGCAATCATCCCGTCGGTGCGCGCGTCGCGATAGTGATACGGATTACCGATGAGCGCGCCGTGCCGGTCAAGCAGCGCGTAATCCACGCCCCATGTGTCCACGCCAATGCCCGTCAGGGCGCGTCCTTGCTTGCGAACGACCTGTGTAATGGCGTACAAGATTTCTGACCAGAGCCGCAGCGCGTCCCAATGCAACCCGTCGGGCAGCAACGCGGGAATATTGGGAAAGCGATGCGCTTCGGTGACCGCCAGCTTGCCGTCGTCCAATGTCCCCAACATCGCGCGCCCGCTTTCGGCGCCCAAATCGAATGCGAGATAATGATGCCCGCGCATCGCTGCTTTACTCCGAAAATTGCGCGCGCTTGCGTCGTTCGGCGGACGCGATGCCGTGTTTCACAAACGCGAGGGCTTGACGCACAAACGCGTCGCCGTCCGGACAAACATTGTGAAACATGCCGCGCGTGAACGCGAAATCGTCCAGCCGCGAATTGTATGCCTCGAAACCGATATAGCCGTCAAAATCAATGTCAACCAACGCGTCGAAAATACTCGTCCACGGAATCAAACCGCGTCCCGGCGCGCCGCGGTCATTTTCGCAGGCGTGAATCCCCCACAGCCGCGCGCGGACCGCGCGAATCGCCTCTGCATAATCGCGAATCTCGGTGATGAGGTGATAGGTGTCGAGTAAAACAAAAAGATTGGAATGTTGCGCGAGTTCGATGAGCCGCATGATTTGCTGCGGCGTATTCGCGACGTGCGTGCGAAAATGGCTCATCGGTTCAAGCACAATGCGTACGCCTTGTCCTGTCGCGTATTCGGCGAGCGCATGCAATCCTTCCGCCGTCCGTTCGTATTCCGCTTGCGGCGGGCGTCTGCGTTTGACGACGCCGGGATGTCCGTACAACGCGCCCGCGTACGTCGGCGCGCCCAACGCGTTCGCCAAATCCACTTGCCGTCTGTGCCAAGCCAAACCGCGCGCGCGTTCTTCCGCATCATCAGAAGACAAATCACAATCCAGGGGCCACGCGCCGCCGGGACTGATAATCAATTCGAGTCTCAGCGCCTCTGCTCGGGCACGCGTCCATTGCGGAGCAAAGACAACATCATCGCCGACGCCAATCTCGAAACTTTCCAAGCCCAATTCTTTTGCTCCGTCCAACAAACCGATTTGGTCGTCTGCCCAGCGCTCGCTCCAAAGATAACAGTGCGCGCCGTATTTCATTTGCGCTTATGCGTCCGCCGAAACAAAATTTTCGTCCGCGTCGGCGAGCCACCCGATTACCGTGCCGACAGTGGTCATCACGCCGTCGGCGATAATAATTTTTCGCAGCACGCCGGAACGCAGCGCCTCCACTTGTACATTCGCCTTGT
The DNA here is from genome assembly GCA_937870825.1 of uncultured Chloroflexota bacterium. GTDB lineage: Bacteria > Chloroflexota > Anaerolineae > UBA4142 > SHND01 > SHND01. The sequence goes on from CALMZO010000359.1 coordinate 1,530, forward strand.
CGGTTTCCACTTCGAATAAGGGTTCGCCTTTTGTGACGGCGTCGCCTTCGTGTTTGAACCATTGCACAATTCGTACTTGGTCCGTTGTATCGCCTAACGGCGGCATTACAATTTCCGTTGCCACGTAAAGCTCCTTTGAATGTCAAGCCGGCGCGTGGGTGCGCGCCTGCATCGTATTGCGCGCCGCGCGGCTGATGCGTTCCACATCGGGAATCACAAATTTTTCCAGGCGCGAATTGGCGGGCAGCGGCACATCGTAAGCGGCGACGCGCGCAATCGGCGCCCGCAATTCGCCAAACAACGCTTCGTTCAAGCGCGCGCTGATTTCCGCGCCGACGCCTCCGGTCAACGCGGCTTCGTGCGCTATAACCGCGCGTTTTGTTTTTGAGACCGATGCGATGACGGTCTCGATGTCGAGCGGGCGCAGTGAACGCAAATCGAGCACCTCCGCGTCAATGCCTTCGGACGCGAGCGCGTCCGCTGCTTGCAGCGCGAGTTGCAAGGTTTGCGAATAACTGATGAGCGTGACATCACTGCCCTCGCGTTTTACATCCGCTTTGCCAAGCGGCGTGAGATATTCGTCTTCGGGAACGTCCCCTTTGAGCGGATACAATGCTTTGTGTTCCAAAAAGACGACGGGGTTGTCATCGCGAATCGCGGACTTGAGTAATCCTTTCGCGTCGGCGGGGGTGGAGGGTGCGACGACTTTCAAGCCGGGAATGTGCGCGAACCATGCTTCGAGACTTTGACTGTGCTGCGCGCCCGCGCCGCGTCCTGTCCCTTGCTGTGTGCGTACGACGAGCGGCACGCGAATTTGTCCGCCGAACATGTAATGAATTTTTGCCGCTTGATTGACCAATTGGTCCATCGCGAACGTCATAAAATCCACGTACATGATTTCGGCAACGGGGCGTCCGCCAATCATCGCCGCGCCCGCTGCGGCGCCGACGATGGTGCCTTCGGACATGGGCGTATCAATCACCCGCTCCGCGCCAAATTCTTGCAGCAGCCCTTTGGTGACGGCATACGCGCCGCCATATCTTGCAATATCTTCGCCCATCAGAAACACAGCTGGGTCGCGCTGCATTTCTTGGCGCAAGGCTTCGCGCAGGGCATCACGAAATGCTATCGTTGCCATTAAAATTTTTCCTCACGCATAGACATCTTGAAACGCGGACTCGACGGATGCGAACGGACTGGCTTCGGCAAAACGTACCGCTTCCTCCAGCTCTCCGCCGATGCGTTGTTCGATGGCGTTCATTTGGTCATCGGTCAATACCTGTTGCGTCATCAATTCCGCTTGAAACAATTTGATGGGGTCACGCTCGTACCAATCATTTTCTTCTTGTTTGCTGCGATACGCGGAGGGGTCGCCGCGCGAATGACCCAAGTAGCGATAGGTGTGTGCGCCAATCAACGTCGGACCGTCACCGCGGCGCGCGCGTGCCACCGCGTCACATGCGGCGTCGTACACTGCCAGCACCGCTTGCCCGTCCACATCAACGCCGTGAATGCCGTACGCTTGCGCGCGCAAATCAAAACGCGGCTGCGCGGTGGACATGTTCCACGGCAAGGACATTGCATACTGATTGTTTTCGCACACAAACACAACGGGCAATTTCCACACCGCCGCCATGTTCATTGCCTCGTGGAAAACGCCTTCGGTGGTTGCGCCGTCGCCGAAAAAGCAAATCGTCACCGCGTCGTTTTTTGATATTTTAGAATATAGCGCCGCGCCCACCGCGATGCCAATGTGTCCGCCGACGATGCCGTTCGCGCCGAGATGCCCGATGGTGATGTCGGTCATGTGCATCGAGCCGCCGCGTCCTTTACAATACCCCGTTTCTTTGCCCATCAATTCCGCCATCATGCGTTTGAGGTCGCCGCCGCGCGCAATGAGATGCCCGTGTCCGCGATGCGTGCTTGTGATGTAATCTTGTTTTGCCAATGCCGCGCACACGCCCACTGCGACGGCTTCTTGTCCGATACTCACGTGGCACATTGTGCTTGCGAGTTTCCCCTGCATCAATACTTCGAGCGTGCGCTCTTCAAAGCGCCGCAAGAGAAGCAGCTGATACAACAAATCCACTAGAAATTTCCGTTCCATCGTTTTCCTCAACTCGTTTTCTGTGCGGCGGCGACATGGCGCACCGTTTCCTGAATCAAGTCTTGAACGCGCGGGTACGTCTCGATGTATTGCTCGGCATAAAATTGATACGCGGCGTGCGCGTCCGCATTCGGTTCGATGCGGCGTGTGACGTGCACCATCGCGTGCGCCGCCGTTTGCATGTCGGGATACACGCCCGCGCCGACAGCCGCCAAAATTGCAGAACCGAGTGCGGGTGCGTCGGGTACTCTCGTCAGAGTGATTGGCAGATTGCTCACGTCGGAATGGATCTGCATCCACAACGGACTTTTGGTTGGACCGCCTGCCATGACCATTTCTTGAACGACATAACCATTCGCGCGGAACGTACGGAAAATGTGTTCGCTGCCGTATGCGATGCCTTCCATCAACGCGCGGAACACATGCCCCGTCGTGTGCTTGAGTGAGAACCCGCGCATGATGCCGCGCGCTTCGGGGTCCACGTACGGTGTGCGATTGCCTTGCCAATAATCCAACACAATCAGACCTTCGGAGCCGATGGGGACTTGGGCGGCGAGTTCATTTAAAAGAGTGTACGTGTCTACGCCGCGCGCCTGGGCTAATGCCGCTTCGTTGCCGCAAAAATTTTCTTTGAACCATTTGACAATGGACCCTGTCGAAACTTGGCCCCCTTCGACCGTGTACTGCCCCGGCACCACCGCGTCGGTGTATGCGCCAAAAATTCCTTTTGCGTACAAGGGCGCGGCACTTTGCCCCAACATCAAATGCGACGAGCCGGTGATAAACGCCATTTTGCCCGGCTGCAAAACATTCAGCCCGACCATCGCGACAAATGCATCCGCGCCGCCTTCTGCGACGGGCAAGCCCGCGGGGAGTCCCAATTGCTCTGCCGCGTCCGCGCGCAATGTTCCGGCGACCACGCCCATATCCAAAACGCGTGGCGGAAATTTTTCCAGCACATCGCCGAGACCAATCTGCTCATAAAAACTTGTCGGGAAACCGCCCTGGTCGCGGTCATAATACCAGCGAATGCTTGTGTTGTTGATACTGCCCACCCATTCACCCGTCAAGCGAAAGGTCAGCCAGTCAATAAATTCGCCGACGTAACGCGCGCGTTGATAAATTTCCGGTTCGTTCTCTTTGACCCACAGCGCTTTGCACGGCAGCCATTCGGCGGACACATTGCCAAAGCCGTTGTACTTTAGCGCGGGATGTCCGCTCACCGCGATGCGCCGCGCCTGTTCTGCCGCGCGCACGTCCATCCAGATGAGCGCGGGACGCAAAGGTTGAAAATTTTCGTCGAGCATCAAAACCGTACAGCTCGTGCAGTCCGCGCTGATGCCGACAATATCCTGCGGCGACACATTGCTCGCGTGCAGTGCTTTGCGCGTGGCAAGGATGAGCGCATTCCACCATTCGTCCGGTTTTTGTTCCGCCCAACCGGGATGGGGGTGATAGAGCGGATAGTCTTGTGAGGCAAATACGACGGGCTGACCGCGCATATCAAAGATGCCAACGCGCACGCTTTCGGTGCCGAAATCAATGCCGAGGAGCAGAGGTGCAGCGGTCATGGATGACTCCTTGACAACGTATTTCAAAAATGCTCTAACCGGACTGCCTTTAGCGGATAGGAATTTGAATCCTGAAGCGCGCGAGCGGAAATCTATTTTTGAAATGCGTTGTAGCCGAATGTGTTGAACACATTTCGGACCGAAAAGATGTTGCTTGTCGTGTTCTGGAAACGGGGTTCGTTGTATGCGACGCGAGAGGACGCTTTCGATTATACGCGAATTGCGTGCAGAGAAAATTTTGATATACTGCGCGGTGTTCGTTTCACAATGCGAAATGGGACCGACAGACCGAACCAAACATTGACCGATTAAAGACCGAATTTCAATATCGTCTTGGCAAAATACGATTTGGTCTGGTCCGTATCGTTCGGTTTTCTCCCAAGCGAGTCGTAAGGCAAATCACCCAAGTATTTGTCGGCAATTCACAGCGAACATCGTGGTTCGGTTGTCGTGTCGGTTGCACTGACTCAAACCCAACTGCGCAGCTCTCCTTTTTTTTGCGCGGTCAAAGGCATGGCAATGACCCTACATGTCCCTTGCATTGACGCCCCATCCCCTTTCCACGCTGTATTCCCGCTGTGCGTTCCTACAATCAAAAGGAGGTAACGCTCAAAACCAAGTACGCCCAAAAGTCCAACATCCCGATAATTTCACACGAAAAGTGAGGAGAACATACAATGAAAAAAATCACCCTTGTGCTCGCGCTTGTGCTGGCACTCGCCGTTGCGGTGGCATGTGGTGGCACAGCCGCGCCAACCCCTCCGCCTGCCGTGACACAACCGACAGAAGCGCCCGCCGCGAAAAACTTGAATATGGCGACGGTCGTCAAGATTGCGGGCATTAACTGGTTTAACCGCATGGAAGAGGGCGTCAAGAAATTTGGCGCCGACAACAAAGTGACCGCCTTTGAAAAGGGACCCGAAAAAGCCGACGCCGCTTTGCAAATCCCGATTCTCGAAGACCTTATCGCCCAAAAAGTGAATTCGCTGTGCGTCATTCCCATGTCGCCCGAAACACTCGAACCCGTGCTCAAGAAAGCGATGGACAATAAAATTGTCGTCGTCACGCACGAAGCTTCGAACCAGCAAAATATGCACGCCGACATTGAAGCATTCGATAACACCGCGTTCGGCGCGCACCTGATGGACAATCTCGCCCAGCGCATGGGCGAAGAAGGCGAATATGCCGTCTTTGTCGGCAGTTTGACCTCCAAGACCCACAACGAATGGGTTGACGGCGCAATCGCTCGCCAAAAAGAAAAATATCCCAAGATGAAGTTGGTCGCGGACAAACAAGAAACCGCGGACGACGCGCAAAAAGCGTACGAAAAAGCCAAAGAACTTTTGAAAGCGTACCCGAACATCAAAGGTTTCCAGGGCAGCGCGTCAACGGATGTCGCCGGCATCGGTCAGGCGATTGAAGAAGCCGGGTTGGCGGACAAGACTGTAGTGGTCGGCACGAGCTTGCCGTCCATCGCAGGCAAGTTCCTCAAGACCGGCGCGGTGGACATGATTGGCTTTTGGGATCCGGCGGATGCGGGTTATGCCTGCAACAAAATCGCATTGATGTTCATCAATGGCGAAAAGTTAGCGCCGGGGATGGACCTCGGTATCCCGGGCTATAACAGTCTGACCACCAAAGACAACAAAGTGTGGTACGGTTCGGCTTGGGTCGACGTGACCAAAGAGAACATGGACAAGTATCCGTTCTAGTCCAACTCACAGCGACACAACCAAGCAAACTTGCGGAATTGAACGAGACCTGCGCAGCGCTGCCGCGCAGGTCTCCTGTTACGAGATTGCGTACTTGAGGCATTCCCAGTGGCTGACGAAATTCTTCAACTCGCAAATATCAGCAAATCCTTTTCCGGCGTTCAGGCGCTTCAAAATGTGAGCCTGACCATTCAGCGCGGCGAAGTGTATTGCCTCGTCGGCGAAAACGGTTCGGGCAAGTCCACACTCATCAAAGTGATCGCAGGCGTGGTACAGCCGGACGCGGGCGAAATTTTCATCAACGGGAAAAAGTTTGACACCGTGTCGCCCATCGCGGCGATTCGCGAAGGCATTCAGGTCATTTATCAGGATTTTTCCCTCTTTCCGAATCTCACCGTTGCGGAAAATATCGCGCTCGACGCCGAGTTGGAAGCGCGCACCCGTTGGGTCAATTGGGGCAACGTACGCCGCCTGGCGCAAGATGCGCTCAAGAAAATCAATGTCAAGATTGATTTGGACGCGCGCGTGGAACAAATCTCGGTCGCCGACAAACAGCTCGTTGCGATTTCGCGCGCGCTCCTCAAGGACGCGCGGCTCATCATCATGGACGAGCCGACCACCGCGCTCACCGGGCGCGAAGTCCGTTCGCTTTTTAATGTCATCAAGAATATCCGCGAACAACAAGGCGTTGCGATTCTTTTTGTCAGCCACAAATTGAATGAAGTGCTGGAAATCGCGGAACGCGTCATGATTTTGCGGAACGGACGCACGGTGGTTGATGTCCCCGCCCATGAGGTGGACCGCGACAAACTTGTGTTTTATATGACGGGACATACTGTTGATGAAAGTTCGTACGATTATGCTCCCGCGAAAAATGTCGCCGCGCCCTTGTTACAAGTTGAAAATCTTTCGCTGCCCGGCGCTTTTAGTGAGGTTTCGTTTTCGCTTGCCCCGCGCGAAATTGTCGGCATTGCCGGATTGTTGGGTTCGGGCCGTACTGACCTTGCACTCGCATTGTTTGGAAAAACGCCCGCCAAGTCAGGAACCATTCGCATCAATGGCAAACCGGCGCGAATCCACAGCATCCGCGATGCCGTCAATCATGGCATCGGGTACGTTCCCGAAGACCGTCTCACCGAAGGTCTTTTTTTGGAACAAGCCATCGGCAAAAATATTGTCATCACCACGGTCGGCAAATTGGTGGGCGCGGGTGGTTTCATAGACTCGGGCAAGCTTGACCGTCAAATTGACGAATGGGTCGGCAATCTCTCCATCAAGACGCGGTCGCCGGACAATCCCGTGCGTACCCTTTCGGGTGGCAATCAACAGCGCGTCGTACTGGCAAAATGGTTAGCCAGCGCGCCGCGCATTCTCATTCTCAATGGTCCTACCGTCGGCGTGGACATTGGCTCGAAAAACGAACTGCATGAGATTATGAAAAATTTGGCGCGTGAGGGCATGGGCTTGCTCGTTATCTCGGACGACATTCCGGAATTGCTGCAAACGTGCAATCGTATTTTGTTGATGCGGCGCGGGCGCATCGTGGATGAGTTTGCGCGCGACGCCATTTCCGAAGGCGAATTGACGCATAAATTGCTCGAAGCCTGACAGTCAACGCAAATAGAGTTCGCGGCATTGGACTCGAGCATTTATGCGGTTACTGCCCATCAACCCGCTGAAGCGTAGAATCCATCATACGATTTTTATTTGAGAACTCTAAAGTTGGTGAGTATCGAATGTTGCACATTTCCCGTCGTAAACAAGCTCCTTGAATGACAGTGTGTAACATGAATCCGCAAAAAGACGAATCGTTGACGGTGCCCCAATTTTCGTGAGGTTGGATCCGATGCCCAGACGGCTGTTACAGAATACCGAATTTATTATCGCCCTCGTCATTGTCCTTCTCGCCCTTGTCATCGGCGCGATCAATCCCGCGTTCTTTTCACTCCGTAATTTTTTTGACCTCCTGCGCAGCTCGATTGTTGCCGGTATTTTCGCGCTCGGCGTGTTGATGGTGATTGTGTCCGGCGGCATTGACGTGTCGTTCACCGCCATCGCGGTCTTTTCGTTGTACGTCACGACCAAAGTGATGATTGAGACGAATTACACGGGACCGTTTTGGCCCGCCTACATCAGCGCCGCGCTCATCGGTTTGCTGCTCGGCTTGTTCAACGCGTTTTTGATTTACCGTTTCAAACTCCCGACACTCATCGTAACATTGGGGACACAGGCATTGTTTCGCGGCTTTTTGTTATTTGTCATCGGCAGCCGATTGTTGCGCAACATTCCCGATGCGATGACCGATTATTCGCGCACCAACCTGTTGAGCATTCCGCTGCCCGACGGCTCATCGGCAAATCTGCCGCTCGCGTTTCTGCTGCTCGTCGCCGCCGTGATTGTGGTCTATGTGATTTTGAATTACACGATGCTCGGGCGCGGCATTTACGCGTTGGGCGGCGCGCCCGAAGCGGCGGCGCGCGCGGGGTTCAATATTCGCAATACGCAGTTTTTTATTTATGGCTTTGTCGGTTTTCTTTCCGGCATCGCGGGCATGACGTACGGCGCGTTAAATCGTCAAGCGAACCCGTTCGACATTGTCGGTTCCGAATTGGACGTGATTGCGGCAGTGGTGCTCGGCGGCGCGGCAATCACCGGCGGGCGCGGCAGCGTTGTGGGCACCTTGCTCGGCGTCTTTCTCGTGGTGATGATGAACAACTCGCTGATTTTGGTCGGCATTCCGTCGGTCTGGCAAAAAGTTGTCATCGGTCTCGTCATTATTTTTGGCACCGGACTTTCGGCGATTCAAATCCGCAATGCGGCGCGACAGCGGCTGACCGTTTCCGAAACATCAGAAGCATGAATGGGAGTGATATAAATTTATGAGCTCAAGCCCAAAACGCGAGATTGGCGGCACCTCGAGCATTCTCGGAGCATCCTTCAATCCGGCGAAAATGGACCGCCGCTTGTTGATGCTCTTTGTCATCGTCGTCCTGATTTTCTTGGTGATGAGCGTACTCAAGCCCGACGTTTTTCCGACGACGACGAACTTTGGCTCGATGACCGTGCAGTTCCCCGAAATCGGCATTCTCGCCATTGCCATCATGATTACGATGATTACGGGCGGCATTGATTTGTCGGTCACGGCAACCGCGAATCTTACGGGCACCATCGCCGCATTCATTCTCGTCGCAATGGTGCCGCAAAACGCGGGCGCACTGCAATCCATTCCGGGAGTTCTCACTGCGGTTGTCGTCGCGTTGGCGATTGGCGCGTTGTGCGGATTATTGAACGGCATTCTTGTTGCGATTGTCGGTATCACGCCCATCTTGGCAACCTTGGGCACACTCTCGTTGTACACGGGTTTCGCGATTGTCCTGTCCAAAGGCACGGCAATTTTTGGTGTGCCGCAGTTTCAAGCGCTCTCGGAAGCGAGTCTCTTTGATTTGATTCCGACGCCGCTGATTCTGTTCCTTGTCGTCACCGTAATTTTTTCTGTCATTCTCAACCGAACACCGTACGGGTTTCGTTTGTACCTGCTCGGTTCCAATCCCACCGCCGCGCGCTTTTCCGGCGTCAACGAGCGCCGTATGCTCATCCTGACGTACATGTTGAGTGGAATGCTCGGCGCGTTGGCGGGTCTCATTTTTCTCTCGCGCAACAATTCCGCCAAAGCCGATTACGGCAGCTCGTACGTGTTGCAAGCCATTTTGATTGCCGTGCTCGGCGGCATCAATCCCGCGGGCGGTTTCGGAAAAATTTCCGGCTTGGTGCTTGCCATTCTCGCTTTGCAGTTCCTCTCGACCGGTTTGAACATGCTGTTGATTACATACAGCGGCAGCAATTTTTTCAAAGAGTTTGCGTGGGGCGCGCTCTTGCTGCTCGTGATGGTGTTTGACAGTCTCCCCAATATCCTGCCGCGTCGTATCACCGCACGCGCACCCACGATACAAGAATCCGAAAAGGAGCAACGCACATGAAAAAGATTTTGAATGACCCCAAAGAATTTGTGCCCGAAATGTTGGACGGTTTGCTCAAAGCGCATCCCGATATGTTATCGTTCGCGGGCGGCGACCCTCACTGCATCGTGCGCGCCGATTCGCCCGTGCAAGGCAAAGTTGCGCTCGCCACCGGCGGCGGTTCCGGACACTTGCCGGTCTTTCTCGGCTATGTTGGCAAAGGAATGCTTGACGGCTGCGCGGTAGGCGACGTGTTCAATTCACCAAGCGCGGACCAGATGGCTGAAGTCACGAAACGCATTCACGGCGGCAAAGGCGTTGTGTACATTTACGGCAACTATGGCGGCGACGTGATGAATTTCGATATGGCAGCCGAAATGGTTTCGATGGACGACATTGAGGTGCGTACTGTTTTGGTCAAGGACGATGTTGCATCCGCGCCGCCCGACGAAGCCGCGCGTCGACGCGGCGTCGCGGGCATGGTGTTTGCGTTCAAGCTCGCGGGCGCGAAAGCGGAACAAGGCGGTTCATTGGATGAGGTGGAAGCCATCGCGCAAAAAACATTGGAAAACACGCGCACGATGGGTGTGGCATTGTCGCCCGTCACATTGCCGAAAGCGGGACGCCCGACCTTTACGATTGGTGAAGACGAAATGGAAATCGGCATGGGCATTCACGGTGAGCCCGGCGCGAAACGCGAAAAATTACAGACCGCCGACGAAATCACCGCGCGCATGGTGGATGCTTTGCTCGCCGACATGCCGCTGCAATCCGGTGACCGCGTCGCGGTGATGGTGAATAGTTTGGGCGCGACCCCGCACGAAGAGCTGTACATCATGTTCCGCAAGGTACACGCCCTTTTGAACGAACGCGGCGTAAAAATTTATCGCCCGTACATTGGCAGATTTGCGACGAGCATGGAAATGGCAGGCGCGTCGTTGACGTTTTTGAAACTTGACGACGAACTCGCCGCGCTGTTGGACGCGCCCGCCGCGACGCCGTTTTTTGTGCAAGCGTAATCAGCAACCATTCGAAAACGAACATGACCGAATACATTGACAGCAATCAAGTTGTCGCCGCGCTCGACCGCGCGACCGCGCGCATGCTTGAACTCGAAGATTATCTCAATCGGCTCGACGCCGCGATGGGCGACGGCGATGCAGGCATCACTGCCGCAAAAGGCGCGAACGGCGTGCGCGAATTTCTCGCCGCCAACGCGCCGGGCGACGACCTCGGCAAATTCATCTCGAATGCAGGAATAGCATTCAACAAGACCGCGCCGAGTACGCTCGCCGCGTTGACTGCCACCGCGTGCATGCGCGCGGGCAAAGAGGCAAAGGGTTTAACACAACTCGACGCGCCGACGTTGGTCAAAATGCTGCAAGCCGCCGATTTGGGGATTCAAGAGCGCGGCAAGACAAAACCGGGCGACAAGACGATGGTGGATGCGATTCATCCCGCCGTTAATGCCTTTGCGGACGCGCTCGCGCAAGGAAAAAATTTGTCCGAAGCAGGGCAAGCATTGCTGCACGCCGCGCGTCAAGGACGCGACGCCGCGATTCCATTACGCAGCAAAGTCGGACGCGCGAGCTGGGTCGGTGAACGCACCGAAAATCAGCCGGACCCCGGCACCGTGCTTTTTGTACAGCTCGTCGAAGTTGTGCTCGGCGCGGAATTTTCCGAACCGGGCAGCACGTTCAAATAACAACTGCCGGACTTGCGCTCAAATGTCATTTCGAGCCGCTCTTGGGAGAAATCTCTGTAGGCAAGTGCGAGATTTCTCACTGCGTTCGAAATGACAAGCGCGAGTCTTTGGCGAATGCATAGAGGGTTAAACATGAATAAAATTGCGTTTCTCGGTTTGGGCATCATGGGGCATAACATTTGCATGAATTTGTTGAAAGCGGGGTATCCGCTGACCGTGTGGAATCGCAGCTCGAAACGCGCCGCGCCATTGGTCAAAGCGGGCGCGCAAAAAGCCGCAACGCCCAAAGAAGCGGTCGCCGATGCGGACATCGTGATGGTGATGTTGAGCGATGACGCGGCGGTGGAGGAGGTGGTGTTTGGTCCCGACGGTGTTTTGGAAGGTGTGAAAAAGGGACAGGTGGTGATGGACTTGACAACCGTGTCGCCCAAAACCTCGCTGCGCGAAGCGAAAGCATTCCACGCGTGCGGCGTCGAATTTTTGGACGCGCCGGTATTTGGCAGCCGGGGCGAATCGCGCGACGCGGGCTTGTGGATTGTCGTCGGCGGCAAGAAAAAAGTTTTCGACAAACTCGCGCCTGTGTTCCAGACCATCAGCGCGACACAGCATTACATGGGACCGAATGGCAAAGGTTCGATGATGAAGCTCGTCGGCAATTTGTTGGTCGCGATGCAGCTCGAGGCGATTGGCGAAGCAATGATTCTTGCAACCAAAGCGGGACTGGATGCCAAAGACGTTTTGGGCGTCGTCAACGTCACCGATTTCAAATCGCCCATCTTTGCCGGTGTCGGCGATGCGTTGGCGCGGCGCGATTTCAGCCCGAACTTTTATCTAAAGTTGATGCTCAAAGACGCGAATCTCATCGCGCAGTTGGCAGAAGAATTGAACGTGCCGATTCCTGCGGCAGCCGTCGTGCGCGAAACCATCAAAGGCGCGGTGAACAAAGGGTACGGTGACCAAAACGCGTCCGCGCTCATTCGCAATCTCGAAGAGCAAGCAGGCGTACAAGTGAAATATCAAGACTGAGTTATGACCGCGCCATTCACATCTGAAACGGTTATCGCGTACGCGGCGAGTCGCCCCGAACTGCAAGAGGAAATTTTTCACGGCGCTGCGGATTTGCAAGCAGAGGCATTGACCGAAGGCAACGTCAATGTCATTTTTCGCGTCTTTAGCGCGCGTGACCCGCAAAACAAATCGGTCATTCTCAAGCAGGCACTGCCGCATTCCTGGCGCTATCCCGACCTCATCATGCCCGTCGAACGTTCGCGCATCGAGTATCAAGTGTTGCAGTTGGAAGCGCGCTATTGTCCCGAACAAACGGTGCGGATTTATTTTCACGACGCAGAACGAAACATCAACGCGTTCGAGGATTTGAATCAGCACGTCGTGATGCGCGAGGGCTTGGCGCGTCAAAACAAATATCCGCTCGCCGCGCAGCACGTGGGCACGTTCATGGCGCGCACGTTGTTTTACACGTCCGATTTGTTTCTTTCATCGGGCGAGAAAAAAGCGCTCGTGCCGCACTTTATCAACGCGGGCATGGTCAAGGTCCAGGAAGATTTGGTTTTCACGCAACCCGTTCAGCCGCATCCGAACAATCGCTGGACGCGCGGCATCGAACCGCAGGTCGCAGCGATTTACAACGACGACACGATTCGCGCCGATGTCTTTTTGCTCAAAGAAAAATACATGACGAACGCGCAGGCGCTGATTCACAATGATTTGCACACCGGTTCGATTTTGGTCAACGAACGCGAGACCAAAGTGATTGACCCCGAATTCGCGTTTTTCGGTCCCATCGCGCACGATGTCGGTTCCTACATTGCGAATCTGGCAATTGCCTACGCGGCGCAAGAGTTCCATGCGAAAACGGACGCGGTGCGCGCGGATTATCGCGCGTGGCTCGTGTCGAGTTTGGCGGAGACGTGGGAGGTCTTGTACGCTGAATTTTCGCGCTTGTGGGAAAATGAAGGGAACGGCGAGTGGCCCTCGCCGACGTACCGCAAAAATTATATGCGCGCGCTTTTGCAGGACACGACAGGTTTTGCGGCAGCGGAAATTTATCGGCGGCTCATCGGCTTGGCGCACGTTTCCGATTTGTGGACGATTACGGATGAACACACGCGCGCGCAGGTCGAAAGCTTGGGCGTGAACATTGCGACTGCGTGGCTCAAAGCGCGGCGCGGCGTTACGCAAATTTCGGACCTCACGGAATTGATGACCGCCGCCAAGATAACGTATCCGTAATGATTCCTCACGAGGCGACCGCGAGCAGCACGCGCGTCCGCAAGGACTCGACGAGCGCGCGGTCACCGACCTCGCTGCCTTCTTGCATCGCCGCCGCCGCGCCGCACGCGGTAATTCGACGCGCGGTTTCTTGCACCTCACAATTATCCTGCACCGCCCACAACAGACCTGCCATCGCCGCATCCCCTGCGCCGACCGCGCTGCGCGTCTCAATGGGCGGTAGAGCGGCGAGCATACAAGTGTTTTCCATTCCCAACACAATGCCTTGCGCGCCGCGCGTAATAACCGCAACCGCAATGCCCGCGTGATTCAATTCGCGCACCGCCTCCACGATTTGTGCATCAGACGACAACTCTCGTCCCAATACTTTACCCGCTTCTTCGGCATTCACTTTGAGGGCGAATGGGCGCGCGGCAAAACCCGCCTGCAACGGTACGCCGCTCGTATCCAAAAACGCGCGCGCGCCCGCACGTTGCACGATGTCAATCCAGTGCGCATACGCGCTTGCGGGCGCGCCCGGCAGCAAACTTCCGCAGAACGCCCACAAATCGCCCGCGCGTGCGGTTTGCGCAATCAGCGCGGTGAACGCGTCGAACTCACGTTTCGTAACGACGGGTCCCGCTTCATTCAATTTGGTGTATTCGTTTTTACTTCGGTCAAACAGCGTAATGTTTTGGCGTGTCTCGCCCGCGATTTCAATAAACTTGCACGCATAGTCCCGCGCCTGCAAACCATCGCTCAGGATGCGCCCATTGTGTCCGGCGACGAATCCGAAACAGACAGAAGCAATACCGAGCGCGCGCAACGCGCGCGAAACATTGATGCCTTTGCCGCCGAAATCAACGCGCAGCGTTTCCGCGCGATGAATGGTGCCTGGCATCAAGGCGGACACGCCAAGTGTTTTGTCCAGCGTCGGATTGGGTGTCACGGTATAGAGCATTTAGCAAATCTACCCAGATACAGTTTAGAGCAAATTCCTATTTTGTCTGAGGTGTGGGACCTTTGAAGTTTTTCAGAAACCTCAAAGGTTTTCCCCTACATCAAATCGGAATCTGGCCGAGAGCGACTTCCACTTTGGTTTGTGGGAGCGGGAATTTAGCCTTCAGGCGGTTGATCGCAATTGCTAGTCGCTCCCGCTAAAGCGTCGAATCCAACACTACACAGCAACTAGGAATTCGCTCTAGACTGCGTTATCCGTTGCTGCCTGAATCTTTAACAATCCCGCGTCCGCTAACTTGGCAATCCACTGTGCCAGATCCTGTCAGGGCGTCGGCTGGCACGTTGTGCTCTTGCAGCAGCTGTTTGAACGCTGCGTTTACATTACCCGGCTCCGCCAACAATGCCCACATCCGCGTGTCAATATCGTCCAAGCCATAATAACTCACGTTACGCCGTAACTACTTGCGGCGAGGATTTCAAACGCGAATTTACGCGAATCGAAACGAATGTACGCGAATTTTTAGAATTTTCGCACGGATTCGCCAAAATTCGTGCAAATTCGCGTTTCCGTCTCTGCAGACTATCGTTGTTTTTAATGGTTATGCGTAACATCAGTAATAACGCTCGCTCTCCAAATTGAGGCGCGATGTGTAGGTGCCCGCGCTTTGTCCTCTGCCGTTTCACACCGTCTCGACAATTGCCTCTGCCATTTTTTCGAGCGGGATGGACTTGTCCCCCCACCCTGCCTCCACCACCGAACGCGGCGTCCCATAGACGATACACGATTCCTCTGCCTCTGTGAAAACGAGGCCGCCGTGCGCTTTGACCCATGCCGCGCCCGCCGTGCCATCATTGCCCATGCCTGTCATGACGACGGCAAGCACCCGCGAGCCATACGTCTCGGCGGCGGAGCGAAAGAGCACGTCCACCGCGGGGCGATGGAGCGTATCCGAAGGATTCAGGTCGAGATGTGCCAAAACTTGACCGCGGGTCTTGTACAATTGCAGGTGCAATCCGGCAGCCGCGAGCAGCGCGCGCCCGGGCTGCATCACATCTCCTTCACTCGCCTCCCGCACATCAAGCGCGGACGCGTCATTCAATTTGGCGGCAAAGGGTCCGGTGTACCCAACCGGCATGTACAAGACGATTGCCAGGGGGACGGGAAAATTTTTGGGGAATTTCGGAATCATGTAACGCAGTGCCTGCGGTCCGCCGGTTGATATGCCAATCAGTACCGCTCGCGGTGCGGCTCGCTTCTTCTGAGCGCCGGCGCTCGCTCAGCGCGAGATGCAGCCGTTGGGTCAGCGCGCCCAAATCCGCTACCATCATCAGGGTGTTGAACTCGTTGAGATTCAGGGTCAGGACGATCAAGCCGGTGCTGTGTACCTTGCCAACTGAAAAACGCGTTTCAATCAACATGATTGCACTCTTCTCGTCTTGCCCCAAGCCCGAGTGCCACCCCTTGCCGTTGCTCTCCGGCTCCAGTATCAGGCAAGGCAAGAGCGCGCGCAGGCGAATGCCGAGTAGGTCCGCCACGCCGCCGATGGCGGCATTGAGCAGAATGTTTGCGATTTCGACGAGCGATTCCTGTTATTCACGCGTGAACGCGCCGGAATTGGCAGGTCCTTCGAATAGCGCCTGCTGCAGCATTACTACACTCGCGCGCGGAAAGAGCAAACCGAATTTCCCGGCGAAATGCCCCTTGAATTCCTGCGTGACGAACACTGACTGCGCCCCCGCCGACTCGCGCAAGATTTCATCGAATTTGTCCTGTTCCAAGAGACGCAGTGTCGGCACGCTGAGCGTTACGCGCGCGCCGACCAGTTCGCTAAGCGCCTTGGCGGAGCGCCCGACGGCGATGCCCACCGCTTCTTTTAGTGCATCCTCTTGCTCGTGCGTAATCTCGATGGATTGCATTTCAAGCTCCGGCGCGGTGCACCCACTCGCTGTGCTTGCCCGCCCGCAACTCCCCGACACGCGAGCGCGCGGGCAATTCCTTCAAAAGGCCCAGCCCGAGCGCGGTTTGAATGAGTTCTTGGCATGAAAAAAATTTCGGGGACACTGTGCCTTTCATACGTTGCGCCGGATGCCCGACTCGTCGCCCAACACTCTTTGCACTTCGGGCAGCAGCTGGGCGCTCTTGACCGGTTTGGGCAGAAAGCCGGAGGCGCCGGCTGCAACGACTGCCGTCCGCACCGCCTCCTGAATGTTGCTGCTGACGATGATAATGGGGATGTGAGGTGCAAGTGCGCGAATGTGCTTGACTATTTTTGTCTCTTCTTCGACGCCCGGCATGAGCAGGTCCAACAAAACCAGGTCGGGCTGTTCCAGTTGAACCTTTTCCAGTCCCTGGTCGGGACCATCCGCTTCGAGAACTTCGTACCCCGCCTGCTCGAGGATTGCCCGATTCATGCGGCGCGCCATGGCAGAATCGTCAATGGTGAGAATTTTGGGCATGGAATGGGTCTCCTTGAATTCGATTTCCAGAAATCGGATGTCAGATTTTTTGTTTCCGCTATCTCGTTTTTTGTTTTACGCCGGAGCGCAACCCGGATGGCAACGCGTCCCACCGGGCGCGCGCCAAAGTGGGTCGGGGCACGCTAACCTCGTTCATCGCAAGAGCTTGCCCACACGCGCGAGCAATTCGGTCGGCTTGAACGGCTTGCTCATGTAATCGTCGGCACCGGCGGCGAGCGCGCGGTCGCGGTCACGCTCTTGTCCTTCAGTCGTCAAAATCAGGACCGGCGGGCGCGCCCGGCAAGGTTCACTGCGAACCGTTTCCAGAAACTTGACCCCGCTGATGCGCGGCATGTTCACATCGAGAATGACAAGGTCATAGGGTTCCCGCTCCAACCGCTCGAGGGCGTCCAGCCCGTCGCGGGCGCCCTCGACAGCATAGCCCTTGGTTTTGAGTACGAACTCGACCATCTTGCGTACGGTATCCGAATCATCCACCACCAGAATTGTTGTCACAATGAAAACTCCTTCCGCGAGCTGGCAAACCCGCGCCCCGAGTTTGTTTATAAACGATTCAACCCTTTGATGCCTCTTGAGCAAAGCGGGGTGATTGAGCTGCTGGAACACGATTCGTCTGTCTTTATCATAGCCCCCTGCCGGTTACAGATTCTGTCCTCGCTTCGACAGCTGTGATTAATTGGCGCGCTCGTTCCAAGAACTCACGCAGACTGATGGGTTTCACCACCACCATGTCTGCCTTTGCCCCACGCGCCCGGGCAACATCTGCATCTTCTCCCCGCGCGGTAAGGATAATGACGGGCGTCGCCATCAGGCGCTCGTCATCCTTGATCGCGCGGCAGGCAGCAAGCCCATCCATGCCCGGCATCATCCAATCAAGCACAATCAGATGGGACTTTTGAGCGCGGACAAGCTCGAGCGCGGTCTGACCGTCGGTAACCGACCAGACTGTAAAGCCGGCGCGGGCAAACTTGTCGCTCAGCATCTTGAGCACGACCAGCTCGTCGTCTGCAATGAGGACAGAAAGGGGTTTTGCAAACTCTGGATTGTTCATGCAAGTTCTCGTCGCGTGAGCGTTGGACAGAACAAGAGAGCCGGTTCAATCGGCGCGTAGGGCGTACAAGGTACAAGCAACTCGACGAGCTGCGGACCTAACTGCGTGCCCGCGATATTACACAGTTGAGCTATCGCTGCCTGTATCGCCTTGATTATAAGGCGAAGCGAGCAGGCGGAAGGTGTCAAAAAGGTATCGCTTCGCCCAATCCCTATTTTCGTTAGTATCGAGAGCGGCTGACAAACTGGTGGATGAATTTTGAACCGATTCGGGGACACCCAATCGGCAGAGATGCTGGTGAAAGCGGAGGACGCGCTCACCATGTAGGGGGGGATTTTATAAAAAAAGTGTTTCGGCAGCGCAGAGGTCTAGACTTGACACCGTCGCCAAAGGCGAGCACAACTTGTAAAGCGTTCGCCGCATCCTCATCCAATAGTTGAAAGGCGTCGCCTGCTTGTACTGGACGCGCTCGTGATTTCAATCGAAACATCTGCGCCGCGATGATTGGTAAATGCTTTGCTCGGCAGGTCGATTTGTTTTGGCGCGGTGAGTACGATGGCATAGCCCATGCGGTTTGCCGCCTCAGATGGTTTCGTTGCGCGCGGCGCGAATCGCCAAATCTACATACACCGCGCTCGTCCAACCGAACATCCCTGCCGCTTTGGGCGGATGCGTTCCCGTCAGCGGATTATAGTATTCGTAAATGTCCGCGTGCAGTTCCACCACCGCGAGGGTGCGTTCCAACAATTCGCGCGCCAGTTCCGGGTAGCCGCATTTCTGCAATCCCTCAATAAACAAATAGTTGACATTCACCCACGTCGGACCGCGCCACATTTGGTCGGCATCAAATTTCGGGTCGCTCACCGAAACCGTCGGCAAGGGATACGGGGTCCAAAATTCTTGCGGCGAGGTGAGATGCGCGATGACGCGTTCCTCGATGCGCTTCGGCAACCGTCCGGTCAAGAGCGGATACAAATTAAACAGGGTCACGCAGGGAATGCGCTGGTGGTCTTTTGTCGCCCAAAAGAGTCCCGCCTCTTCATCCCAAAAATGGTCAATGATTTTTTGCGTCAATTCTTCCGCGTGGGCGCGCCACATTGCCGCGTCGTTCGTTTCGCCGACAAGTTCCGCGATGCGCGCGAGCGAGTCCAGCTGCATCACGAGATACGTGTTGATGTCGGGCGACTCGATGGGCATTCCTTCATCCCACAACGGGCTGTCGTCGGCACCCATGTACGGATGATTGTATTGGACGATGCCGTCGTGGTCATCATCATTTTTTTCAAACCACCACGCATTCCAACGCGTCAGCGGTTCGTACAACTCTTGCAAAAAATCCGCGTCGGGAAAATGTTTGAAAATTTTCAACGCCGCCCACGCAATCAGCGGCGGCTTGGTCACCTCTTGCATCACGCCGGTTTGTGGCAGCGCAAATTGAAACACCGCGCCTTCGTCGTGAATCGCATCGGGCAGCATTCCGTCCGCGCGTTGATGGTCGGTCCACAAGCGCAAATGGTCGAGCGCCAATTTTTTGTCCATGTGCCGATACGCGAGCGCGTGAAAAAAGGCGTCCCACTGCCACGCGCCGACATAGTGCGTTTTCGACGGCGTCATCGTTTCGCGTGTGAGAAAAAAGCGCGGACTCAATAACCCCGCGCGCAAGCAGTACCACGCGTACGCGTACGTTGCGCGATGTTCGTCCGCGACGGGCGGCACCGCGTCGAACCATTCGCGCCAACGCTGCGCGCTCGCATTGACAATTTCTTGAAACGGCTGCATGGCGCGATGAAACCGCAAACGCGGCGTGAGGTTGAAGAGAATTCCGTTTTCGCCGTTCGCGTCCACACGCAGCAAAACATGTTGCAATTTTCCTTCCTGCGCGTGAATCTGATTTTCAAGAAGGCGCGCGTTCGTCGTGTACGCGAAATTGCGATGCGTATCGCGGTGCGTAGGGTCGCCTTTGAATTCACCGCCGCGCCGGTCCATGTGCCCGCCCGCCGCCATCAGATGAAAACGAACACCGCACGCAGTTGCAGGCAAATGCAGATACAACGTCTCTTCGTCCACAAAGACCCAATGGAATGTCCCACTGCGCGTGTGGGCGTGGATGACATGTGGTTCGCGCTCAAGTTGGACGGTGAGGGGGTGTCCCGCGCCGTCGAGCAGCTCCAGGTCGCGCGTGAACGCGCCGCGCCGCCGGTAGTGTCCGTATTCTTGTTCCCACGCGACCCAGCGTTCGGCAAGTTTGATGGAAAAGCGCGCGTTTTCTTCAAAAAGCAAAATGCGCGAGCCGCGCTCTGTAAACGGAACGGTATTCATCGCCGTGCGGTTATGGAGCGCGGAAAAATAGGGGAAGGTCGAGTCCATCGTCGTGACCTCGCAAAAAAATTGTCAAAACGTTTTGGAAACTTGTATTGACATCCAAAACGTTTTGGACTAGTATATCACAATTCCAAAACGTTTTGGATAGGGCGGAGCCGATTATGGCGGTCACCATTCGCGATGTGGCGAAACAACTGAATCTCTCCATCACCACCGTTTCGCGCGCGCTCGACGGTTACGACGATGTGGCAAGCGAAACACGCGCCCGCGTCCGCTCCACCGCGCGCAAGATGGGCTATCTCCCCAGCCGCGCGGCGCGCAATCTCCGCCGCCAGCGCGCCGACATCATCGGTTACGTCATTCCTGCCAGCGGCACGCGTTTTACCGACCCCTTTTTTTCAGAGTTCATCGCCGGTCTCGGCGACCAAGCCGTTTCGCACAATTTCGATTTGCTCATTTCGACTGCCACGCCCGACACGCCCGAAGAGAAAAAAGTGTACGCGCGCTGGGTGCAGAGTCGCCTCGTGGACGGCATCATCTTGAGCCGCATGCGCCTCAACGACTGGCGCGCCAATCATCTCACCAAACACAAATTCCCGTTCGTTGTGCATGGACGCACGCAAAGCAAAGCCGATTATCCCTTTATCGAAATTGATTCGCGCGCGGGATTCGCGCTCTTGGTCAAGCATCTTGTCGAACGCGGGCACCGCCGCATTGCCTATGTGGGCGCGCCGGAAAAATTTACGCTTCAGCGCGACCGGTACGCGGGCTATTGCGACGGCTTGAGCGCGGCGAACATTCCGTTTGATAAATCGCTGGTAGGCGTCGGCGACCTCACCCGCGCGGGCGGCTATCGAGCCGCGCAGTCCTTGCTCGCTTTACGCAAGCCGCCGACAGCGATTATCGGCGTCAATGATTTGACGGCAGACGGCATGATGCGCGCCGCGCGCGAACGCGGCATCGTCGTCGGGCGCGACCTCGCCGTCGCGGGTTATGACGGCACAGAAGTATCGGAACATACGCAGCCGCCGCTCACCACGCTGCGCCAACCCGTGTACGACACCGCGCGCAATTTGGTGAACATGCTCATCACGCACATCCAAGGTGAACCGCTCGCGCCGGCACAAATTATTTTGCAGCCCGAACTGATCATCCGCGAATCAACAGGTGGTTAAAAGCCCATCCTACCAATTTGTAAAAATTTTTCGACCGAAAATTTTTTTTACGAAAGGAGGCAGCCCGCTCACATCAAGTTTTTTCGCTCCGTTAATTAACCGGCAGATTCTCATGGTCACACGCGGTCACGCGCGACGCTCGCTCTACAAACGGCATGACCGTGTGCGAGGAGGAGAGAAGAATGTTGAAACAGATTTTTTCACGCCGCACGGCGTGGTTCATCTTGGTTCTGGGTGCCGTTCTCGTACTCGCCGCCTGCGCGCCCTCCGCGCAGCCCACCGCCGCACCGCAGACTACTGCATCACAACCTGCTGCCACGAATCCCCCCGCACCCACGATAGTGCCTGTAGGGGGCGCGACCGCGACGCTCCCGCCGCCTACTCCAAACGGCGGCATCGTTTTCCACTCGTCACAATTCGCGCCCGTCAACGAAGCGGAACTGATGCGGAACGTCATCTTGAAAGACGCGCCGTTGCTCGTTGATTTTCAGCCGCAAGCCGCAGGACCATTTGTGGACATTCCCCTCGCGCAGCAAAAAGCGGGCAAGGTCACGATTGCATTGCTTGGCGGCGTTCACGGCGACTTTCCCGCATTCATCAAGGCGGGCTTGATGGACGATGTCACCCCCTTGCTCAACAAATTGTCCGACCGCAACATTCCTGCAGAATATGTGACGCTCGGCAAAATGGGAACCGATAAACAGTACTATATCCCCTGGGCGCAGGCGACGTACATCATGGCGGCGAACAAAGACGCGCTCCAGTACTTGCCGCAAGGCGCGAACGTTAACAAGCTCACATGGGACCAATTGCGCCAGTGGGCAGCGAACGCGCAGCAAGGCACGGGACAACGTGTGCTTGGTTTTCCGGTGGGACCGACGGGCTTGATTCAACGCTTCTGGCAGGGTTATCTCTATCCGTCGTACACCGGCACAACCGCCGTCGGATTCAAGAGCGCCGATGCCGTCAAAATGTGGCAAGATTTTAAAGAGTTGTGGAAGACGGTGAATCCCAACTCGTTGAACTATAACAACATGTCGGAACCGCTTCAATCGGGTGAAGTGCTGATTGCGTGGGATCATGTCGCGCGTTTGAAACCCGCCCTTGAAGCGAATCCGGGACAATACGTTACCTTCCCCGCGCCTGCCGGTCCAAAAGGACGCGCCTATATGCCCGTCCTCACAGGTCTCGGCATTCCCGTCGGCGGACAGAATCGCGCCGAAGCGGAACAGCTGATTATGTATCTCACCGACCCCAAAACGCAAACGCTCGTCGCGCAAAATCTCGGCTTTTTCCCCGTTGTGCAAGGCGCAGACACAAGCAACTTGCCGCCCGGTGTAAAACTGGAAGCGGATGCGATTGCGACGCTGCTCGCCTCGCCGGACAAATTGCCTGTGCTGTTGCCGGTGGGTCTTGGCGCGAAAGGCGGCGATTGGAACAAAGTGTACAACGACACCTTCCAGCGCATCGTGGTCAAAAACGAAGACATTCAAACCGTGCTGAACGAACAAGCGAAATTGATGCAAGCGATTTTGAATGAGACCCAAGCCGCGTGTTGGGCTCCCGACCCGCCCAGCAGCGGAGCGTGCCAATTGCAATAAGCAGTGCAAAGTGGACAGTAATCAGTTTTCAGTATTCAGTGGTGAGTATCGAGTCAATACTTGTCACTGATTACTGATTGCTGATTACTCTCTCAAGATGGCAACTCCACAACTGACCCACGACGCGCTCGCGTCGGCGATGGCTCCACCCGCGACAAATCAAACTTTTGCGCGTCGCTTCGAAAGCGCGCTGCCGTATCTCTTGTTGCTGCCGTCCGCGCTGTTCCTCATTATCTTTTTCGCGTGGCCCATGGTGCAGGCGCTGATACTGTCCGTGCGTACACCGGAAGGGGTGTGGACGACGCAGTATCTCGAGCGCATGGTGAGCGACGTGAATTTTCGCGACGCGTTGCGAAACACCTTTCTCATCATTCTCATTGCGGTGCCGCTGCAATTTGTTTTCGCGATTGCAATGGGCTTGCTCATTCAAGCAAAACTACGCGGGTCAGGACTCTTTCTCTATTTTTGGACGATTCCCCTCGCCGTGTCCGACCTCGCGGCGGGGCTTGTGTGGCTCGCGATTTTCAGCGATAGAGGTTTTCTCAATTCGGTGCTACGTACCACCGGCATCATGCCCATCGCGTTCTCGTGGCTCAGTTTTGAAAATTACGGCACGCTGCTCATGGCAGTTGTCATTGCGGAATTGTGGCGCGCAACGTCCATCGTGATGGTGATTGTCGTCGCGGGCTTGCAGCTCATTCCGCCGGATTATCTGGAAGCCGCCGAAGTGTTTGGCGCGAATCGCTGGCAAAAAATTTGGAATGTGATGCTGCCGATGATTCGCCCGAGTCTCCAAGTCGCGCTCATTCTACGCACCATCCTCGCGTTCCAAGTATTTGCGGTGGTGATTGCATTGGCGGGACGCGCGATGCCTGTGCTCGCGAGTGAGGCATACAATCGTTACGGCGAATTGAATCCGAACGGCGCGGCAGCATACGCGTTATTGATTTTGATTTTTTCACTTGTGACGACGGGCTTGTACTTGCGCGCGCTGCAAACGCGTGAAGAGGAGTTGGGACGATGAGCGCGCAAGCCAACACCATTCGCCTTGTGCCCGAAGAGAGCCCGCTGAACGCGGCGGCGAACAAACCGACGCGCGCGAAAACCATTGCGCGCGTTGCGCTGTACGCGGCGGCGATTGCGATTTCGTTATTCTTTCTCGTCCCCATTTATCTCATCGCGATTTCCGCGTTCAGTCCACAGCAAGCGATTTTTGCGTACCCGAAAGCGCTCATTCCCGCGGCGCTTTCGGCGGATACGATGCTCTTTTTCTGGAATGCGCGCGGCGTCCAAAGCGCGCTGCTCAACAGCGTCATCGTGGGCATGCTCACACTGATTTTTGCCTTGCTTGTCGGCGCGCCCGCCGGGTACGCGCTCGCGCGCTTTTTATTTCGCGGGCGCGATTCGTACAAGATGCTCATTCTCACCACTCGCGCGTTCCCGATTGTGATTCTTTCGATTCCGCTCGCGGTGAATTACATTCAATGGAATTTGTACGATACGTTGTGGGGCGTCGCGTTCGCGCATACCGCGATGGCGCTGCCCACGACGATTCTGGTCACGTCGAGCATTTTCGTCGGCGTCTCGCGCGAATTGGAAGAAGCCGCGCAAACGCTCGGCTGCAATCGCGCGCAAGCATTTTATAAAGTCGCGCTGCCGCTCGCGCTGCCCGGTCTCGCCGCTGCCGCAATTTTTACGTTTGTGCTCTCGTGGAATGAAACATTCGCCGCGACCATTCTCACGCAGCGCAATCGAACCCTGCCCGCGCTCGTCCTCGCACAAATCGCCGACGTGGGCGCGCCGTTGCCGTTCCGCTACGCGGGCGGTTTCTTTCTCATCGCGCCGTCGCTCATTTACATCTTTTTCATGCGGCGCTATTTGTTGGGTATGTGGGGACAGGTTGTCAAATGACGGACGCCCGATGACGGACGACGGACAATTGATTTCCTCCGTCATTCGTCGTTCGTCGTCCGCCTTGCGCGGAGCGCAACATGGCAGAAATCCGCATCGAAAACGTCTGGAAATATTTCAGCAAGGGCAAAGTCGCCGCGCTAAAAGATGTGACGCTGACGATTCAAGACCGCGAGTTCATGGTGCTGCTCGGTCCGTCGGGCTGCGGCAAAACAACGCTCTTGCGCTGTATCGCGGGGCTTGAATATCCCGAACGCGGACGGATTTTTATCGGCGGACGCGATGTGACGGATGCGCCGCCGCGCAAACGCAATATCGCGATGGTGTTTCAAAGTTACGCGGTCTTTCCACACTTGAACGTTTTTGAAAATATCGCGTTCGGTTTGCGGATGCAGAAACGTCCGAACGACGAAGTGAAAACGCGCGTACACAAAGCGGCGGAAATGATGCGCATCGAAAACTTTTTGGAACGTTATCCCGCGCAGTTGTCGGGCGGGCAACGTCAGCGCGTCGCCGTCGCGCGCGGTCTCGTGATGGAGCCGCAGGTCTTGTTGATGGACGAACCGCTCTCGAATCTCGACGCGCTCCTGCGTTTGCAAGCGCGCGCGGAATTGAAACGCTTGCTGCAAAATGTGAAAACGACGACGGTGTATGTGACCCACGACCAAATTGAAGCGTTGAGCATGGGCGACCGCATCGCAGTGATGGAGAACGGACAAATCGTTCAAGCGGATGTGCCAAAGCAAATATACGAATATCCCGGTTCCCATTTCGTCGGCGGATTCATCGGCACGCCGCCGATGAATTTCATGCGCGGCACAGTCCAAAGTGCGAACGGCGCATCCGCCATCACCATCGGCGACCAACCCATTCGCGCCACGCTCCCTGAATACGTCCAAGTCGGACAAGATTTGTTGATGGGCATTCGCGCGGAAAATATCGAAGCGAGTACGAACGCATCGCCCGATGCCGTCCCCGCGCGTGTTCTTGTTGTCGAACCGCTCGGCTCGCATTTATTGTTGACTGCCCAAGTCGGCGACACGCCCATCAAAGTCCAAACGCGCATAGATTTTCCCGTCGAACCCGACCAGACGATTTATCTCAAACTCGAAGCGAATCAAGTGCGCTGGTTCGACCCGCAAACGGGGATGCGCTATGACGCCGCGCCATGAGTTCACAACCTTTCGGAAAATTTAATCTCGACGCGTTGCGCGCCGAAGCGTATCGCGTTCTCCAATTAAACAATCGCGGCGAATTTACCACGCCGTCGCCATATCAATATCCGCATCAATGGAATTGGGATGCCGCGTTCATGGCGCTCGGTTGGGCGCATTTCGATTTGGCGCGCGCCCGTACCGAAATTCGTTCGCTCCTCCGCGCCCAGTGGCGCAATGGCATGGTGCCGCACATTATTTATCATCACGGCGCGTCGGATTATTTTCCTCCTCCCGAATTTTGGCAGACGCAAAATCTCGCGCACGGCGGCGATGTGTTGTCGTCGGGGCTTACGCAGCCGCCCGTACTTGCAAGCATCGTTCGCCGCATCTATGAACGTTTTTCGCACGACGCGGACGGAAAAAATTTTCTGCGCGAAATTTTTCCGCGCATCTTGAATTGGCATCGCTGGCTTCACACCGCGCGCGCTGCGGACGGCACGGGACTGCCGTGTTTGATTCATCCGTGGGAATCCGGCACCGACAATTCGCCGCGCTGGCTCGCCGTGTTGGACAACATCGAACCGTTCGATTTGCCCGCGTACACGCGTCGCGACATGACGCATGTGCATCCCGACGAACGTCCGCGTCCGCAAGATTACGAACGTTTTGTGTTTTTGATTGACCGGGGACGTCGCGTGGGGTGGGACGACGCGCACATTTTGCGCGAACATCCGTTTCTGGTGCAGGATGTCATGTTCTGCGCGATTTTGCATCAAGCCGACCAAGATTTGTTGTTTCTCGCGGATGCGTTGGGCGAAGCGACGAACGAGATGGAAGAGTGGCTCGAAACGACGCGTGAGGTTTTCAACGCGCGTTTCTGGCATGACGAACGCGGTTTGTATCTCGATTACGATGTCCGCGCCGCGGCGCCGATTTTTGTCAATACCTGTGCGACGTTCGCGCCGCTGTACGCGGGACTTGGTTCGCGCGCGCAAGCCGAGCGTTTGCTGCAAGCACATTACGACAATCCGCGTGAATACGCGCCGGGCGACGATTCCACCTATCGCGTCCCGTCCACCGCGAAAACTGAACCGGCTTATGCGCCGCGCCGCTATTGGTGCGGACCGGTATGGATGATGACGAATTGGCTCATGATTCACGGCTTGCAGCGCTATGGGTTTCACGCGCAAGCAAGGGAGTTGCTCGCGTCAAGTTTGGAATTGCTGGATGGACGCGGCTTGCGCGAGTACTATGACCCGCATGACGGCGCGGGCTTGGGCGGCAAAGATTTCGCGTGGACGGCGGGACTCGCGCTTGACCTCGCAGAGATCGCGGCGGGATGAAAAAATTACGCGCGGGCATTCTCGGCGTCGGAAGCATCGCGCACAACCACGCGCACGCGATTCGACAATTGCATGAACACATCGAACTCGTCGCGTGCTGCGGGCGAGATGAAACCAAAACGCGCGCCTTGACGGAACAATCCGCCGCAGGGCGCGCGTTCGTTTTTACGAATCACGCGGAGATGTTTGAACGCGCAAAGATGGGGTAGGACGCGTATCTCGCGGCGTAAGAGGGTGATGCCAGAATGCTCACTCATAACCATTTGGTTTCTGATGCACTAGATTCATAAAAACCTCGACAACATGCGGGTCGAAATGTTTTCCGGACAATGAGCGAATGTGTTCGCGTACTTTGTCTGCTTGCCAGGCAAGACGATAGGGGCGGTCCGATAACAGCGCATCCCAAACATCCACCACCGCGAAAATGCGCGCTTCCAGTGGAATCTGTTCGCCTTTGAGTCCGCGCGGATACCCTGT
>CALMZO010000360.1 GCA_937870825.1 uncultured Chloroflexota bacterium
GTCGGCACGCGTACGGCATTGCCGCGTCAGCAAACGCTGCGCGCGTTGATTGATTGGTCCTATGATTTGTTGAGTGAGGACGAAAAAATTTTGTTTCGACGCGTGAGTGTATTTGCGAGCGGTTGGACAATCGAGAGTGCCGAAGAGGTGTGTGCGGATGAGGTTTTGCCGCGCGCGAAATTTTTGGAGGCGCTCTTGCGCTTGGTGGACAAATCGTTGGTGGCGCGCACGGGCGGCGCAGAAACGCGCTACACCATGCTGGAAACGATTCGCGAATACGCGTACGAAAAACTTGTCCTGCACCAGAACGGGGTAGAGGCAGCGAACGAATTGGAAACACAGCAGGCACGCCATTATGAATATTTCACGCGACTTGCGGAAACGGCTGAACTCCATTTGCGCGGCAAGGGGCAAATCGAATGGGGCGAACGACTGGAAGCAGAGCATCCGAATCTGAGCACCGCGCTGCAATGGGCATTGGCACAGCCCAACGCCGACGATGCGCTGCGACTGGTGGGACCACTGGGCCTTTACTTGATACAGCGCGGGCGCATCAGTGATGGGCAGGATTGGTACGACAAGGCATTGGCAAAGCGCGACGCAAACACGAATGTGCATTATCTTGCCAAAGCGTACAGCGGCGCCGGTTCTATTGCGCGGGAGCAAGGTGACCTGAGCAAAGCAGTTTCACTCCATTCCCAAGCGCTCGCATGTTTTGAGCAGGTCAGAGACAATGATGGAATCGCGCTTTCGCTCCACAATCTTGCCCAGCAAAGGACCTGGCAAGGAAACTACGATGAAGCAGAGGCATTGATACAACAGGCATTGACCACTGCCCGCGAGAATAACGTGCAATGGTTACTCCCACGGACACTCAGTCTCTTTGGTGTCATTTTGATAAGGAAGGGCGACTACAGGGCAGCAATCCCGCAGCATGAAGAGGCGCTTGCACTGGCGCGAGCGAATGGGGATTCGAATACGATGAGCGTCATTCTGCACAATCTGGGTGGGATTGAAAGTTTGGAGGGGAATTTCACCCGCGCGCTGACGTTGCTCTCCGAGTCCCTGCATCTGGCGCAGGTGCAGCAGGCGCTCTCGCTCATCATCGCAAATCTGGCAGAACAAGGGCTGCTGTATCTTCGGCAGGGCGATTATCCCGCTGCCGTAGAGGTCGCACAACGCGGGTCAAAAATGGCGCTGGATGCCTCAATGCAAGAGCTGATTGCGCGCTCGGGCCAATGGTTGGCAGCAGGACTCGCCTACATGGGGCAATTCGAACGTGCAGTCAAACTGTGGGGCGCGATTCTGACGTTGCGAGAAAAAATTGGTGCGCCACTTGACCCAATGGACTCGGCAGAGTACGAAAAGGCGGTCGCACACGTCCGCGAACAGATTGGCGCGGAACGGTTCGCGGAACTCTTGGCACAAGGGCGTGGTTTGAGCACAGACCAAATTCGAGAGCTGATTTCATCCGAAACGATTCGCGCCACAGAAAATATAACGCTGATATAACGATCGCCTGCTAGAATCTGGTCAACAGTTCGGGGAAAAACAACAAACTCATCAAACTCCAAAACCCCAATGATTCATCAGGAGGAAATCATGCACCGCATCCTCACTCCTTTCTCGCTCTGTGTTCTTGTTGGGCGGTGTGTCAAGTGTTGTGTAAAAACCGTTTGAGCCGAGTACCGGCAGCGGATTAGTTGGGCATGGTGACTTTTTTGAAATTGAGACCGCGAATCACCGCATAGAACATTAACAAACAACTGTTTTCATTCGGGAACGCCGCATTCATTTTATGACTGCGCTTTTTCACTTCTTCAAACAAGCGCTCGATCACATTCGTCGTGCGGAGCGTGCGCCAATGCGGGCGCGGGAAATCGTAAAAGGTGAGACAGGCATCCATGTCGCGGCGTAAACATTCAATCGCGGTGTTGTACGTTTTTTCATACTTGGCACAAAATGCGGCGAGGGCTTGTTCGGCTTGGGTGCGACTGTCTTGATAAAAAATTGCTTTCAGTTCCGGTTCGACGAGCGCATGTTGGTGTTTCGGGACATAGCCCAACACATTTTTCATTTTGTGCAGCACACAGCGTTGGCGCCGCGCCTGCGGGAACTTGGCTTCAATCGCATTGAGCATCGCCGCGTTCCCATCGGTGATCCATAAATCGACGCGTTGCACGCCACGGTCTTTGAGATCATCCAACAATAATTTCCACGCGTCGGCATTCTCGCGGTCGCCGACACTAAACGCCAAGACTTCGCGCACGCCATCCGGACGAATGCCGATCACCGCTAAAATCGGCATTTTACAGCCTTCGTGATTGTAAATGACGCTGAAGTAGGTACCATCCGCAAAACAGTAGACATAGTGCGACGCGAGTTTACGCTGTTTCCAGGCAGTGAATTCGTCTTCAAGTTTGTGATAGACGCGCGAGACGCTGCTCGCGGAGGGCGCTAGCCCGGTTAACTGTTCCATCACCGTTCCCACGTTCCGCGTACTCACGCCTTGGATGAACATTTCGCCCAGACTCGCATCCACTTCGGGGCGCCGACGTTGGTAGCGTTCAAAGACTTGGGTCCGAAAACCCTGACGTGTGCGCGGCACGGCCAAGTCTTCGAGCCGTCCAACGCTCGTATCCAGATCCCGCGTGTACGTGCCGTTACGATAATCGCGGCGCGTTCGATTTTGTTCGTACGGTGCGGCACCGATGAAGGCCGTGACTTCTTCTTCGAGAATCGTCGTCAGCGCCAGCCGCACGACGTTGCGCATCGTTTCGCGAATGTAGTGTTGAAATTCGTCGCGCGCGGGCGGCGCGGGATTTTCTTGACGAAAGGCAACGGGTTGGGTATCTTGGGTTTGAAGAGCCATGGGTATCCTCCTGGGTAGTTTGGTCGCTACCAGCATGATACTCAGCTCTTCAATTTTTTACACACAAGTCGTTATACCACCATTGAAACGGACGTTGTTTTCGCCTTTCTGATACCGTTAATTATTGCGGCCCGCTATTTTCCTCTCCTTTATGGGCTGGCCGTATATGCGATTGTGGTGCTTTTCATGTCGGTGTCACTTTGGATCGTTGATCAAGAACCCCCTATCCAGCCTGCTCATCATCAACTCTGGCACGTTCTGGTTATTCGTTCTGCTCTCTTTGTTATGGTCACCGCTGCTTTATACCGGGTGGCGAGTCTCCATCGCAAACGGGACATTGAAGCAAGACGGTCTGAAAGACGACTCGGTCTTTTGAATTCACTCGGTGCGGAACTCGCCACTCCCTACG
>CALMZO010000361.1 GCA_937870825.1 uncultured Chloroflexota bacterium
AGGTCCTTTTGGATCTGGGCAAGCTGGGCCTCCGCCTTTGCTCGCTCGAGAAAACCGGGCTCGAGGCCCGCCACCCGGGAAAGCAGAATATCCCTGTGCCGTTGCAGCTCCGCCACCTCTAAATTGGCCTGGGCGTATTTTTTCTGGAGTTCCTTGAGTGCCAGGTTCAATTCTTGTGTGGGCGGCATCCAGGTGGCGTTTGGGTCTAAATCCATTAGTTCAGCCTGGTAAGCCGCAAAGTTCTTGCGGTAATAATCGAGTTCACCCTGAAGGCCCTGCCTAAAAGCCGGATCGTCGGACTCCTCAATTTCCTTTTCTGCCCACCGGATGGCTGAGTAGGCATTGTCGAGCGCCTTGCGAACCGCATCCACGGTGCGGGGTTGTTCCAACGCTTGCAACTGTGCCTGGAAGCGGGAGATCTGTTCTTGGGTAGCAGCCAGAGCTTGTTGGTAGAAGGCGCGGTCTACTTCGGTCGCAGGGCCAGCAAGGAGGGCCTCGAGGGCCTCCATCCGCGCATATCTGCCTTTCAGGGTGGCGAGGAGATTTTCTTTTGCACGGCTCACCGGGTGATTATAACTGTGCTGCGGGATAACCGTTTCTGCTTTCCATTACACGAGCAATATAGCTTGGTGTAACACGAACCGGTCTTACGGTGCAACGAAAGATGTCTCGCTGCGTTCGACGCACACTCAATAAAAGCCACGTGTTCTTCCGCTGCTGAAGGTATCATCCCGAGCGGCTGCGGCCCTGAACGACATGAAGGAAAGGAATCTCTCTTTCCACCGTCCTAACCACGAAACGTCTCGCGGAGTTTACCCCGGGTGCAACCGAAAGGCCTGACATGACAGGCGCTGGAGGTGTCGTTCCAAGGGCGCTTGCCCGAGGAATCTCATACCTTGCCAGGCCAGAGCAGCGGGGGTGTTGAAGCTACTTTCCAACACCTTTATTTTTGCCGTAATAGCCGTGCCGAGTTTGCGAGTATGCCTAAATCCGGCAAGGATTGTGCGGCGGCGGCAAGGACCGGCGGTAAAATACCAAATGCGGCTAATGCTAAACCAACGAGGTTGTACACGGCGGTAAAAGCAAGATTCGTCTTGACTACAACCATAGTCCGGCGGGCAGTCCGTAGAACTTCCGGCACAAGTGCCCAGTCTTCGCGCATAAGGGCAATGTGTGCCGCTTCCATGGCAATATCTGTGCCTGCCATGCTCATCGCGATGCCGATGTTGGCTTGTGCCAGCGCGGGCGCGTCGTTCACGCCGTCGCCAACCATCGCAACTTTTTTACCTTGCGCTTGTAATTTTTTTACTTCGTTCGCTTTGTCTTGCGGCAAGACCTCGGCGAGTACGCGGTCAATGCCGACTTGTTTCGCAATTGCGGCGGCAGTCCGCACATTGTCGCCAGTAATCATCACCGTCTCGATATTGAGTTTGTGCAATTGGTGAATCGCTTCGATGGAATGTTGCTTCAGAGTATCAGCAACCGCAATGATGCCTGCGGCTCGCCCGTTCACGGCGACAAACATTACCGTCTTGCCTTCTTGTTCCAAGTGTTCCGTTTGCGGCAAAAGCGCGCTAACGTCCACTTCACGCTGTTTCATCAACTTGCGATTGCCAAGCAAAATCTCTTGCCCGTCAATTTGCGCCTCAACGCCGTGACCGGGAATCGAATTGAAGGACTTTGGTTCAACGACATTCAAGCCACGCGCTTCCGCGCCGCGCACAATCGCTTCGCCCAACGGGTGTTCGCTGTTCTTTTCCGCAATCGCGGCGAGACGAAGAACCTCGCTGACGCCTGTCGCGCTATCGGCTATCT
The DNA here is from genome assembly GCA_937870825.1 of uncultured Chloroflexota bacterium. Classification (GTDB taxonomy): domain Bacteria; phylum Chloroflexota; class Anaerolineae; order UBA4142; family SHND01; genus SHND01. Next base: position 1,816 of record CALMZO010000361.1, read on the forward strand.
GCCATCTGCAATCAGCGATTACATCCGTCACTGATGGCTCGCCTTTTGTCAGTGTCCCCGTTTTATCAAACACTATCGTTTGCAATTTCGACGTGTTCTCAATCGCCTCGGCATTCTTGAAGAGTACGTTATGTTCTGCCGCTTTGCCGGTGCCTGCCATCATCGCGCTTGGCGTGGCGAGACCGACCGCGCAGGGGCAAGAAATCACCAGCACCGTGACGCTCAGGAGCAGCGCAAACCCAAAGACGCCCATTTCGCCCAACGTGTACGGCGACAACATAAAGCGCGTGTTCGGGTCAAAGAATAACTGATAGCCGACAAAGAACCACGCGACAAAGACGACAATCGCCAAGAGATGCACGCCGAGAATGAAATGCCCTGCCACCCAGTCTGCGAGTTTTTGAATCGGCGCTTTGGATGCTTGCGCGTCTTCGACGAGTTGGATGATTTGCGCGAGCGCGGTGTCTTTGCCGACGCGCGTCGCGGTGAATTTGAACGCGCCCGTTTTGTTCATCGTTCCGCCGATGACGTTATCGCCCGTTTTCTTTTCAACCGGCAGCGATTCGCCAGTGAGCATGGATTCGTCCACCGCGCTGTAACCTTCGCTCACGATGCCATCCACCGCAATGCGTTCGCCCGGGCGCACGACGACTACATCTTCGATTTCCACTTCTTCGGCAGGAATTTCTATTTCCTGTGGCGACGAACCGTCGCCACGAATCACGCGCGCGATTTTTGGTTGCAGACTCATCAACTTGCGAATCGCTTCACTCGTGCGCCCGCGTGTGAGGGCTTCGAGAAAGCGTCCCAGAACGATGAACCATGTGAGCAAGGCAGCAGATTCAAAGAATGTTGCGCCTTGACCGCCAAAGCCCGCGTCTGGAAACACGACATTGATGACGGCGATGCCATACGCCGCGCCGATGCCTGTCGCGTACAGTAGGTTCATGTCCGTGACACCATGTTTCAATCCGCGAAAACTATTGACAAAGAATTGGCGTCCGGGTCCGAACACGAGCGGTGTCGTCAAGAGTCCAAGAAACCATTTCTGCGCGATGAGTTCGGGGATGAATTGCTGAATGCCCGGCGGCAGCATGTCGCGGAAAGTACCAATCATCACGACCAGAGCGATAGGCGTCGCAAACAGTAGAAAGCGTCCTTGCCGCCGCATTTCCGCTTGGCGTGCCTCGCGTTCACGGTCGAGCGCGGACGCGCTGTCTTTAACTTCATCGGTCACGTCATAACCCGTATCGCGAATCGCATGTTTCATTTGCGCGACGGTGACGAGCGTCGGCACATATTCGACCTTTGCGGTGTTCGTCGCCAAACTCACGGTTGCCTTGTTCACTCCATCAAGTTCGTTCAACGCGCCTTCGATATGGGCGACGCAGCTCGCGCAAGTCATCCCCGTCACATGCAGCGTCGTTTGCGCGGTGCCGACTTGATACCCGACATCCACAATCGCATCAAACATTTTTTGCGGTGACACGCGCGCAGGGTCGTACTCGACGTTCGCTTTGTTACTGCCAAGATTGACCGTCGCCTTTTCAATTCCAGTCAGATTATTGAGACCTCCCTCGATGTGGGCGACACAGCTCGCGCAGGTCATGCCCACAATCGGGATGGTGATTTGTTTCGTAGCCATAATTCCTCGTCTCGATATTTTTTTCTTTATGCTCAATGACACGCAGGCGCGGTTGCCGTTACGGCGCTCGCGTTTTTTACCACACTGCTTTCCATCATTTTCAAATGCGCGCGCTCACGCCGAATCGTTCGGATGCTCATCACAATGGCAATCGCATTCACGGCGAGCCCAAACAGAATGAACGGGATTTTCCATTCGGCGAGGAACGCCACCGCGCCCGATAATCCTGTTGCACCCGTCAATACCACCAAAGGCGCAAAGTCGGCAAGATGATGCGCGCAGCACGCAATCATGCCAACCGTCGAAGTCGTCGTCCCTGCGCTTGTCATCGCCGTTGCGCCCGCGAGCTGCATCGCGCTGATGATTAAGCGCAGATAAGCATACAAACCGATTTGAACGCCAAAGCCGAACGCGACGAGTCCAACCCACAAGCGGTCTTGCGACAATTGTTCGAGCGCATGGCTTGGCGATTGCGCGATGGACAAAATCGTGAGGTATAAAAGAATGAGCGCCGCGCCGCCGCCCAAACCGACGAGCCATGGCACGAGCCAGCGCTTGCGCGCCTCATTTGAATTCACTCTCGTTGCTTGCATTTTTAACTCTTCTTCAAGGGGTGTCGCAAAGCCCGCGCGCTTGACGATGGCGATAAACTGCTTTGGATTCACCCGCGCGGGTTCGTACATGACCGTCGCGCGTTCGCTGGCGTAATTCACACACGCGCCAATGACTCCGTCGCGCTCCGCCAACGCGCGTTCCAAGTCCACCGCGCAACGCGCGCAGAACATGCCTTGAATCGAAAATGAAATTCGTCGCGTGTTCATGTTCAGACGTTTGGCGCAGAGACCGTCGGACGTGACCCTTCGCTCCGCTCACGGCGCAACGCGCTCCACGAAGGCAAGAATGCTGGCGTTTGCGCGCGATATTCCAAATACCGTTCGCCAAATTTCTCAATCATCTCGCGTTCCTCGCGCCGCGCGAGACGTACGTATGTCACGAGCAAAATTGGCGCCATCACCGATGAAAGCAACGTGGGCCATTGAATCAAGAGTGAAACGATGAGCAAGAACAGCGCGCTGTACTGCGGATGGCGCACATAGCGATAGAGACCGTCTGTCACCAATTCGCCCTGTGCGCGGTGGATGCGCTGAAAACCCGAACCCATCAAGAGCAGCGCGGCGAGAATGCCAAGACTTGTGACGACATCCACCACAGGTGCGACGATGGGTGAACCACCCGCTATCACCGCTAGCAAATGTCCATTGACGTGCGTGAAGGGTTCCAGGACGGGATACGCGCTGCCCAGCCACGAAGAAAGCAGATAGATGGTCAGAGGAAATCCGTACATCTCGGTAAAGAGCGCGGTGAGCCACGCGGCAAACACGCCCATCGAGCGCCATTCCACTTTTTTCTTGGGCAGCAAGTACCCAAAGACAAAAAAGAGAAAAAGAATGATGTTCAAAGCGACGAGCCACCACGCGCCATACGCGTATTCACTGGTAGAGGCGTGCATCAAAACCTCCCGTTGTACGTGCTTGCCCAAAACGTTCCACGTTCACGGCGCGACGAATTGGGAATACTTTT
>CALMZO010000362.1 GCA_937870825.1 uncultured Chloroflexota bacterium
TCGTACCAGTTGTTGGTCCATTCCGCGACATTGCCCGCCATGTCAATGACGCCCAAGCCACTGCTGTTATCAAATTCCGCAAAACGTCCGACGGGCGCAGTGTCAGGGAAACCGTCGTTTACATCGCCCCAATAATTTGGAATGGGACAACTTGCTTCGCAAAACGAAATCGGCGAGCCGTGAAAAATCGCGTTCCATTCAAAGTGCATGCCGATGCTGTTGCTCCACGTGTAACGCCAGTTCTCAACCCCTTTCGCCGCGCGCTCCCATTCGCCTTCATTCGGCAAACGCCGCCCGATCCATTTGCAATACGCCTCCGCGCCGTGCCATGTTACGTTCGTCACGGGATAATCTGCGAACGCGGGCTCGCCAAAATAGGACGCGCGTGTGTACGAACCATTTTTCGTCGGCGCGGGACATACGCCTGCCGCAACGCACGCTTGATATTGCGCGTTCGTCACTTCATATTTTTCGATGCGATATTCGTACATGTCAACTTCGTGAAATGGTTTTTCATCCGGGTCATCTTCGGGCGCTTTGCCGCCCATTCGCAAAACGCCTTCGGGGATGAACACGAGCTCTGTTGGCGCGAACGCGGAGGGCGGTGGAACAACTTGCGCGACAGTCGGCGCAGCCGTCGGGAACGCGGTGGGTTCAAGTGTTGGCGCAATCGTAGGAACGGCAGTGGGAATTTCGGTTGGCGGAATGGATGTTGATTGAATCGAGGCAGTTGGTGGGAGCGGCGTAATTGTGTTTGGAACGCGCGTGCTTGGAAGGCGGGTGAACGTTTGTGTTGGCAATTCCGTTCGAGTGGGTTCAGCCGTTGCTATTGGTTCATCCGTGCTGGTTGACGTCATTGTTGGCGATGGAATTTCGGTTGCGGTTGCGGGTGGATTCGTTGCGACGACATGGACGATGCGCGTGGTGGGCGAGGGCAGCGGTGTGGGCGCAATCGTTTCCGGCGCGCACGCCGCGGCAAAGCTTCCAAGACACAAAAAGACAAGCGAACACCAATTGTTCGCTTGTTTCAAAAATCTAGTTTTCATCGGCGCTGATTGTAACCGCGCCTTGAAAAAATGTCACTGCGCGCAGCGAAAGCCCAAATCATTTTTGCGTTGGTCGGGCGGCAAGGAAAAACGCGTCGCCAGCCGCAGGGGTTCGGTTGCCCATGAACCGCCGCGATACACTTTGTGTGAGCCGTTCGCAGGTCCGAACACATTCGTCGGATAACCTTGTTGGTACGCGCCTCCATCGTACCAATTCGAGACCCATTCGCTCACGTTGCCGTTTGTGTCCAGCACGTTGAATCCTTTGCTGATATCTTGACGCACATTCGTTGAGAGAATTTGGCCGAATGCGCCGACGGGCGCGGTCGTGGCGAACCCGTCATTCACGTCGTTGATGTAATGGGGCACAGGACAACTGGCTTCGCAAAACGAAAGCGGTGAACCGTGAAATTGCGCGTTCCATTCAAAATGCGGCGCGGGGCGATTGCTCCAGCTGTATTCCCAATTGTCCTCACCTTTTGCCGCGCGTTCCCATTCCGCTTCGTTCGGCAACCGTCTGCCAATCCACGTACAGTACGCGTTCGCTTGATGCCACGTCACATTCACGCGCGGAAAAGTATCGCCGTTCAATTTTTCTCCGGCAGGCGAACATGCTCCGGCGCGCACACACGCGTCATATTGCGCGTTGGTAACTTCGTGCTGTTCAATGGCAAACGTTCCGAGCCGAGCATCGTGCTGCGGCAGTTGGTCGGCGGGATGACCTTGACCGCCGGGCGAACCCAAACGCACAATCCCTTCAGGAATGTTCATCAATTGTGTGGCTTGGAACGCGCTCGGCGGCGGCGGCGCTTGTGTAGGTGGAAGCGGTGAAGGTGGCTGCGTTGGTGCAATGGTTGTTGCGCCCGTCGGACTGGACGGAGTCGAAGCACTCGTCGGGGTGTTGGGAATGCGCGTATTCGTCGGCGGCAAACGTGTTGCGGTGAATGGGATGAGTGTGCTTGTCGCCGTCGCGGGAAGGTTCGTTGCAGTTGGCGGCAATGTTGTGAATGTTGGCGCGACGGTGTTGGTGGGTTGTGAAGTGGTGGTGAACGATTGGGTCGGTGCGAGCGTATCCGTTGGTGAAACAATAGTTGGCGCGCTCGTCGGCGCGGGAACTGTTGTCGGAAGGGGAGTCGGTGTACTGACACACGCGCTCACGATGCCCAACACGGCAAAACAAAAAAGCGAACGGATGACGTTCGCGCGAGAAATGGTCTTCAATTCTAAAAAACCTCACACACAAAGCGGAACTGTGTACTGTAACGATGTGTGCGTGCGAGTGTTATGCGCGAGTTCGCGCGAGTACACAACAAACCGCCGAGAATCCCCTGCGCGATTCATCGGCGGTTTATATTGCAGAGTGAAAATTAAAAACTTCCTACCGCATCCACTTGTTTGTCGTAAAATTTAAAGAGTTCGTCAAAGCCGCCGAGTTTGAACACTTCGACCAATTTTGGCGAAACGCCCGCGAGATGGACATTGCCGCGCCGCGTGCCTTTTTTGACTTGCTTGAGCGCGGAAATCAGCACGCGGAATGCCGCGCTGCTCATGTATTCCGTTCCCGACAAATCCACGACAAGGCGATAACGCCCGTCGTCAATAATTTTTTGAACGGCGGCTTCGAACTGGGGCGCCGTGCTGGAATCCACGCGTCCACTCACTTCGACGAGGTCTACGCGTTTGAGTTGCTTGGTATTAACTTTGAATGCCATACGGCGTTCCTCCTGAACACGCGCGTTGCGCGCGCAATGGAAATGTTTTTGCGATACCGCGAATTATAGCATAGCCGTTCGCGCGCGGCAACGGCAATTTTTGAGCGCCATGTTACAATGCGCGTGGAGGAATTGTCATGGTTCTCGTTTTCGGCGACGTCATCGCGGACTTGAGCATTCGCATTTCGGAGTTTCCCATCATCGCGCAAGATTTGAAACCGATTTCGTATTTGGAAATTGGTCCGGGCGGCGCGACGAATATCGCGATTATGGCGGCGCGTTTCGGTTTGCCTGTCGCGTGCGCGGGCGAAGTCGGACGCGACTCGTTTGGGGAAATCGTTTTGTCGGGATTGAAACGTGAGGGGATTGAGACAATTCAAGTCGTCATTACGGCAGAAAGTAAGACGCCTGTGGCGGGCGTTCTCGTGGACAAGCAGCGCGAACCCGCGTATCTTGGCTACATGGGAAATTTGACGGTGCGCGCGTTGACCGACGAATGGCGCGCGGCGATTGAAAACGCGGACGCGTTGTTTGCCGACGGCTGGGTGGAAATTCCCGAAATGCCGCAAATGATTCTCGACGCGTTTCGTGTGGCGAAAAACGCGGGGGTGAAAATTTTTTTCGACCCGGGACCGGGGAATCCCGCGCTCGATTTGAATTGGCACGCGCAAGCCGCGTCGCTCGCGAATGTTTTGCTGCTGAATGAAGACGAAGCGAAACGACTTGCGAATTTGGACGACGCAATGGACGCGGCGAAATTTTTGCTGAAGAATGGTTCCGAGTTGGTGGTTTTGAAACGCGGCGCGAAAGGAATGATTTTATGCACCGCGACAGAACAAGCGGACATTGACGGATTCAAAGTGGAGCCGCTCGATTTTACGGGCGCGGGGGACAGCACGACGGGCGCGATTTTGTACGGGTACTTGAACGGTTGGGATTTGAAAACGCTCGGTTTTGTCGCCAACGCGACGGGCGCGACCAAAGTCCAAAAACTCGGCACGGGTCACAACATGCCGACGCTCGCCGAAATTCGCGCGACGCTCGAAAAATTCGCGCCCGCGTACGCACAGAGCATTTGAGTATCCTGCGCGCTGCGAGAGTTTTTCAAGCGCGGAACGGTGAATTTGCGCGTCCATGCTGCCTCGCGCGCAACTCCTATTGACACTCAAATTTACTTGTGTTACCCTTGCGCCATTCTAACGAAAACGCATCAAGGAGATTGGCTTTATGGCGGACCAAAAGACGCGCACCCAGCGAATCATCGAACGCTTGCGCGATATGCGCTCTACCAGTCCTGATATTGAAGCGTCCGCGGTTGTGAGTGTGGACGGTCTTACGATTGCATCCGATTTGCCCGCGACGACGGAAGAAGACCGTGTTTCGGCAATGTCCGCCGCAATGTTGTCGCTCGGCGAACGCATCGCGACAGAATTGGGGCGTGGGGGACTCGACCAGGTCTACGTGCGCGGGGATAACGGTTATGTGTTGTTGAATGCGGTGGGCGAAGAAGCGGTGTTGACGGTGCTGTGCCGCCGCGATGCCAAATTGGGTTTGGTGTTTCTCGACACCAAGCGCGCAGCCGCCGACCTCGCGACTATGGTATAATGGCGTTACGGTTCGTTTCGACGAATGGTAAAAAATAGGTAACGTCAACGTGAGAGTACGACAACGGCGGCGCAGCGCGTCGCTTTCGGTAAATGCAAATAACCAACTGCCTCAATCAGTTGGATAATAATTGTCTCTCAAAAACACGGAGTATCAGCGCTCCGTGTTTTTATTGTTTTATACAATGACGAACGACGAATGACGGAGGACGCCAAGTCCATTCCGTCATTCGTCCTCCGTCATTCGTCATCAATCATGACTCAATATATTTTCGTCACGGGCGGCGTCGCATCGTCGGTGGGCAAAGGCGTGACTGTCGCATCCATCGGACGCATCTTGAAAGCGCGCGGCGTGCGTGTGTCCGTGCAGAAACTCGACCCGTACTTGAACGTCGACCCCGGCACCATGTCGCCGTATCAACACGGCGAAGTGTTTGTCACCGAAGACGGCGCGGAAACGGACCTCGACCTCGGACACTATGAACGCTTCATTGACGAAAATCTCGCGCGCCACTCGAACGTGACAACGGGGCAAGTGTATTCGGAAGTGATTATGAAAGAACGACGCGGCGATTATCTCGGCGGCACGGTGCAAGTGATTCCGCACATTACGAATGAAATCAAACGCCGCATCGCGCTCGCGGCGCGCGGGAGCAGTCCCGATGTGCTGCTTGTCGAAGTCGGCGGCACCGTTGGCGATATTGAAGGGCAGCCGTTCCTCGAAGCGATTCGCCAAATGCGTAAAGACGTCGGACGCGACAACGTGATGTACATTCACGTAACGCTCGTGCCTTCGATTGGCGCGACGGGTGAACTGAAAACGAAACCGACACAACACAGCGTCCGCGATTTACGCGCGATTGGGATTCAACCCGACGCGATTGTTTTGCGCGCTGACCAACCCATTGAGAACGCGGTGCGCGAAAAGATCGCATTGTTCACCGACGTCGACAAACGCGCGGTGGTGCCGCTCACGACCGCGCAAACCATTTATCAAGTGCCGTTGATGTTGGAGGCGGCGGGTTTTGGAGAATACATCGCGTCGAAATTTGGATTCGCCGAACGCGCGGTGGACTTGTCGCAATGGCAAGATTTGGTGGACCGCCTCGTCGCGCCCAAAGAAAAATTACGCATCGGCATCGTGGGCAAGTATGTGGAATTGCCCGACGCGTACATGAGCGTGCGCGAGGCGCTGGTTCATGCCGCGCTGCATCACCATCGCGATTTAGAAGTGGACTGGATTCTTTCCGAAGATTTGGAAAAAGACCGGGGCTTTGAACGTTTGTCGAAAGTGGACGGCATTGTCGTCCCCGGCGGTTTCGGCGACAGGGGCATTGAAGGAAAAATTCTCGCGGCGAAATATGCGCGCGTGCATAACGTTCCGTATCTCGGTTTGTGTTTGGGTATGCAAGTCATGTGCATCGAACTCGCGCGCAACGTACTCGAAAGCGATGAGCCGAACTCGACCGAATTCGACCCCGGCACCAAATATCCGATTATTGATTTGATGCAGGACCAGCGCAGCATTGCCGATTTGGGCGGCACGATGCGCCTCGGCGCGTATCCGTGCAATTTGGAACCGGCAAGTAAGGCGCACGCCGCGTACGGCACTGACAGTATCAGCGAACGTCATCGTCATCGCTTTGAGTTTAACAACACGTACCGCGAAATGTTGAGCGAAGCAGGTCTGCGTTACAGCGGGCAATCGCCCGATGGAAATTTGGTCGAGATTGCGGAATTGCGCGACCATCCGTTCATGCTCGGCAGCCAATTTCATCCCGAATTCAAATCGCGTCCCGAACGTCCGCATCCGTTGTTCCGCGATTTTGTCGGCGCGGCGACGGAATTTCTCCGGGATGGCAAGCAGCAAAAATTGCTGTAGTGCGATAGTGCGATAGTTTCGGCGTGCGATAGTGGGATAGCCACTAACGCACTATCGCACTGCAGAACTATCGCACTAACGAAAGAGAACGCGCTTGATTTCTAAACCTATTCGCGTACAATTTTGGGGCGTAAAACTGACCCACACACGTTTTCCGCAAGGATTAAATCATGAATCGTAATCATCGGATGTCGAAAAAAGATAAATTGAATTGGCTCGCCGACATTGCCGACGGCTTGCGCCCGCTCGATGCGCGCGCGTCGAAACTTGTCTTGCGGTTGTTGGACGACCCGGACGCCCAAGTGCGCGCCGAAGCCGTGTCCTGTTTATGGCATACCGCCGACCCAATGTGGATTGAAGAATTGTTGACGAAATCGCAGCGTGACCCGGACTTGGATGTACGCACACGCGCGATTTCTACACTCGGGCATTACATTGTGGATGCCGAAATCGAATTGTTTAACGAGCTGGACAATGACGAACGCGCGTTGAGCGAAGCCGATATCCAGCGGGTTGTGGATTTTCTCTTTGACACGGCGCAGAATCCGTTGCTCTCGGTGGACGAACGGCGGTATTCCATCGAAGCGCTCGCGTTTTTGGATGACCCGGAAGTGGACGAACTCATTGATTGGGCGTATTCGCAAAACGACCCGCGTTACCGCGCGAGCGCGGTCTTTGCGATGGGCCGCAGCGGCAATTTGCGCTGGACGGACCATGTCATGATGGAAATGCACAGCGCGAACCGCGATGTGCAGTACGAAGCGGTGCGCGCGGCGGGCGAACTCGGTTTGCAAGAGGCGACCGAAGATTTGATTCGGCTCGTGCGTGGGCGCGGCGTGGAAAAGGCATTGCGTTTGCGCGCGATTTCTTCCCTCGGCGAAGCAGGTGACGACCGCGCGTATCCGGTGCTGGAAGAATTGTGTCACTCGCGGGACCGCGAAGTGCGTGAAGCGGCACGCGAAGCCGCCGAAGAATGGTTGATGAGTTCGATGGCAGACCGTTTTGAACTGGAGGACGAGGACGCGTTGTGGCTCGAAGGCGACGCGACGGTGATGGACGGTTTCCCGCGCAACATGTGGGACAATGTGCTGGGGACGTTCTCATTAAATTGATTTTGCCAAACAAAAATCCCCTGAAAAAATTCGCAGAATTTTTTCAGGGGATTTTTTTATGCCTCCATTGGAAACCCGCGCTGCTTCCATCCTGCCGTGCCATCGCGCACATTGAAAATTTGTTTGAAACCTTTTTGCGCGAGTAACGCCGCAGCAGTTTGACTGCGACTGCCCGTTTGACAAATCACGGCTGTCGGCATTTCGGGGTCGAGTTCGGCGTAACGCGTGTGCAATTGTCCGAGCGGAATCAATTTCGCGTTCGGCACATGCCCATTGCGAAATTCCCACGCCTCGCGCACATCGAGTACCACGACGCGCGCATCGTTGGCAATGCGATTCTCCAATTCGCGCGCGTCAATGTCCTGCACATCTCCGCTCGTGACAGGATAGCCGCGCGCTTCCCATTCCTCCAAATTTTCCAAATAGCCCGCGACATTTTCAAAACCGACGCGCGCGAGCATGTACACGACGCGTGTGTAATCCGCAGGGTCGTCGAGCAGCAGCACCACTTGCGCGTCGGGCGGAAGCAGCACGCCGACGCGATTCGACAACTGGTCGTTCAATTCCAAATGCACCGCGCCGGGGATGTGGCGCGCGACGTAATTTGGTTTTGCGCGCGTATCGAGCAAGCCCGCGCCGCGTTGGAAATGCGAAACGGCTTGTTGGACGCTTAACGCGCGCGGGACGATTTCGCCCAAGACGCGCGGACCTTGCCGATTCATCGCTTTGATGCGTTTGTTGTTGGCGGGTTGTTCGGGCAAATCGGTGGTGTTGAAAATAACAAATTCGTCGCGCGTGCGCGGCAAGAGCGCGGGATTGGTATGGCGTTCGTAACCGAGTGTGGAAACGCGCATCGTTGCCATCGCGCGTCCGCACAATGAACCCGCGCCGTGTCCGGGATAAATCATCAGTCCGTCGGCAAGCGGCAGCAATTTCGTTTGCAGGGAATCGTACATTTCGCCCGCGAGTTTGCGCGCCGCGTCCGCACCAACCAAATCGGGACGTCCCACGTCACCGACGAACAACGTGTCGCCCGTGAACGCGAGCGCGGGTTCCATTCCGCGCGCCGTATCGCGAATGAGCAGCGTGATGCTTTCGGGGGTGTGGCCGGGCGTGGCGAGAATTTGAAACTCGAGACTGCCGAGGGTGAGCGTTTCGCCTTCGCGCAATGCAATGTGCGGAAATTTCGCGTCGGAATTTTCGGGGAGGTATACGTTGGCGGCTTGACCTTGCGCTTGGAGGCGCGCCGCGAGTTCTGTATTGCCCGAAACGTGGTCGGCGTGGAGATGCGTCTCGATGATGTGCGTGATTTTCAAACCGCGTTCGTTCGCCGCGTCGAGATATTTTTGCACGTCGCGGTCAGGGTCAATGACGGCAGCCGTCTGCGTTTTCTCATCGGCGATGAAATACGAAGCGCAGCCCAGCCCTTCGATGAAAAATTGTTGTGTAAACATAATTGAGAGGTCAGGTTTCAAGTGTCAACAAACGCGGCTATTTTAAGACGCAGGACGAGATAGGTCAAGCAAGAGTGACGGAGCGAACAGGGCAACTGCAAAGTCGTGTTAACTGTCATTTCGAGCGAATGCGAGAAATCTCACTACGCGCGGCAGCCGAGATTTCTCACTCCGTTCGAAATGACACCTCCTTGTCAAGGGACTTGGCAGTCGCCGTGACGGAGCGAAAAAGCGATACAATTTTTGAAAATGGCGAAACTCGCACGTCGCGCGGGGCGATTTGATGTTATAAGGATTGTGTTTAACAAAAATTTTTCACGCGCGCTTCATACGGCGCGTGTAGATGGATTGGAAAATGTAAGGAGGGGGAATATGGCAGCTCGGAGTGAATTGGAAAGCCTTGATTCAAGTTGGTATGAATATCGCAAATCGGCGTTGGACGACGCAATTCAGAATGTGATTGATGAATATGAAATCCAAGACCGCACCGATTTTCCGCGACGCAAGACCATTTTGCATTTGCTGTATCGCCTCAAGCAGTTTGGAAACAAACACTATGAATACTTTCTGCGGGGTTTTGCAGAACAGGAATTGCAAGAAACCCCAAAGATGCCGGTCTCGCGTGCGCTCGATATTATTTTGCGGCAGCTGAGTTTTGACTTGGAGGTGATTTGGCGGTCTGCCATTCAGCGCCACGTCAAAGACGCGGTGTACCAGGAAACCCTCGCTCAGGCGGATGCCTTGGCGCACCAAGCCCTTGAGTTTGCACTGGACCGGCAGCTGTTGGAACCCACTCCGGAGAATGACAAGTGGACGGTGCTCACATATCTGCAAAAAGCAGCCACGATTCGCGTGATTCCTTATGCAAATGTCGCGTTGATTGGTGTTCCCATCAGCACGTTGCGCGAAAAACGCGATTATTTGGCGATTCCGCACGAGGTTGGGCATGTGGTCTATTGGCGTCGAATGCTCAAGTCGAATAAAGAATATCCCAGGGCAGTGAATCGTGCCTATCTCCAAAAGCCAAGCTCCAAGGACGCGCTCGATACTTGGCAAGAAGAAATTTTTGCTGATGTTTTTGGCGCGATGGTCGCCGGTCCGGTGTTGGCATTGGATTTTCAAGAAATCGAATTTGGTCACGAATGGAATGCGTTTTTGACAAATGATGACGAACACCCGACTCCGGCGCGCCGTCCGTTGCTCTATACATATGTGCTTGAACAACGCGGCGAGCATGAAATTGCAGTAAAACTACGGAAACGCTGGCTTGCGCTTTTGCAGCAACGCCAAAAGCATGCCGAGGGGCAGGGCTTGTTGCATTCTGAAACTAGTGGCAGCTCCACTACCAATCCGGACACGGCGATACCGCCGATACCATCCGTCACGCCAGAGTCTCAACCCGAAGCTGTCTTGGCGCAGGCGTTGAAAGAGGCAGAGAGCGGAGTCTTGGACGACCTGTTCAAGAATAAAATTGACGCCGCGCTCGCGCTCATTCCACCGGGACCCAAGTCGGATTGGTCAGGCGATGATTTCGTGGCTCAATTGGAACGTCTGAACGAGAATCCAAATGGCAGCTATCCCTATGTCGCGTACAACAGATTCGTCCGCGAACTGCCCAAACTGTCGGATGAGAACGAGTTAGACCCAATAGATGTGCCGTTCAATCTATGGAAAGCGTGGATTGAGCAGCAGGGCTTTTTCAGCAGCGCCGCAGGAATTGCGGTGCAAACGAATGGCAAGATACCTCCGGGGACAGGGAGCGATTTACGGCAACCCCCCAACGGAACATGGGTCCAGGTCTTGCATGCGACGGGATGGACAAGTGATGGCCCAAGCGAATCCAAATGGCCCTAATTCGGCGCGGCACGGGCAGCGTCAACGCGCGGGCGAGCTACTTGAATCCGCCTCATCGGGACAGAACCGTTGAATTTTGTCCTTCAAATAGGGAATACGCAAATCATGGATTTGAATGGCTTCCTCAAGCGCGCTGCGCCAAAGCGTACACGCGTCTTGCACGCGCTGCATTCGGACGAGCGTATTTCCCAAACGATACGCCGCGATAATTTTACCGGCTCTGTCTTGAATTCCGCTGAAAAGCGAAATCGCTTTCAAACCTTCTTGTTCTGCGCGGTCCAATTCGCCAAGTTCTACAAAGAGTTCTCCCAGCGCGTCTGCGATTTGGGCGGCAGAACGTGGTTTGTCCATTGCAAGATAGAGGCGCTGGCTCTCTTCATAATAGACCCGGGCTTGTGTGTATTCTCTGCTGTCATGGGCAACTTGCGCCAAGAGATACAACGAATCCGCCAATTTTTCTTTGTCTTGACGAAGCTGAGCATATTGTAAAATCTGCTCAGCATACTGTCTCGCCTCGTCATGGTTTTCGTCGAAACGCGCCGCGAGAGCAAGAAGTTCTAATGCGTTCACGCCTTGAAGCGATTCCGGCTCGGGCGCGACTTTGCTCAACACGCTATGGGCAAAGCGTTTGACCTCTGACATGTTGCCTTGTCGAAATGCCAGGCGGGCTGCCTCAAGCAGAACATTGGCTTGGAGCTCCGAGTTCCGGGTGCGACCGGACAAGTCTAGCGCCTCCGTTAACTCTATCCGAGCGCTTTCATAATTCGAGCGGTCCAATTCAATCCAAGCGGTGCCCAATAGAGCCAATGCCATTCCGAAATTATCCTGCGCCATTCGGCTCATTTTCAAGAGCTGCTGCATGATAGTTTCAGCATCTTGATATAGACTTTGCTTGATATACGCGCTGCCCCAGCGATACAACGCCTCCAACGACCTCTCCTGCTCCTCTTCCCGGTCCGCCGCCAAAATCACCCATGGAATAATTCGCCGCGCGTCAGTGTACAAACCGCGCGCAAACAACGCGTCCGTCACCGATTGTCCGTAATCCAATAACGGCTGCCAATCTTGACGTTCGTGCGCGATGGACATGCCTGTCGCGATGTTGTTCCATTCGTCTTCGATGGCGAGATAATTTTTCGTGTGCTGCTGTGAAAATTGCAAATAGTATTTCGACAAACGTTCATTCGTCGCGGCGAGATGTTCGGGCGACGCGGCGAGTTTTTCGCGCGCGTATTCGCGAATCGTTTCGAGCAGGCGATACCGCACCGCGTCATTCGCATCAAATTCCACCAGCACGAGCGATTTGTCCGCGAGTCCTTCCAAAATATCGCGAGTGGTTCGACGTTGCTCACCGCGAGCGCTTGGAGTTTGCTCACCGCCGTCGCCATTCATTACGTACTGCGCGGCGTCGAGCGTAAAGCGCGCGGCGAAGACGCTCAACGCGGCAAAGGCGCGCTTTTCCGCATCATCGAGCAGTTCATAACTCCAATCCAAAACGGCGCGCAAGGTTTGATGGCGCGCGATGGTGCGATGCTGCGCGGACAACAATTCAAAACGTTCATCCAAATGTTCGGCAATGTATTCGGCGGAAAGTGTTTTCACGCGCGCGGCGGCGAGTTCCAATGCGAGCGGAATTCCATCCAGCCGCCGACAAATTTGCGCGATGGACGCCGCGTTCGTTTCGCGCAAGGAAAAATCGCTGCGCGCAAAACGCGCGTAATGCAAGAAAAATTTTATCGCCTCGAATTCTTCCAGCGCGGCAATTTGCGCGTGTTCATTGGGAAGCGGCAAAGACGGGACATTGAAAATCACTTCGCCCGCGATATGCAAGCGTTCGCGGCTCGTCGCGAGAATTTTGATTTGCGGACACTTGTTCAACAATGGTTCACAGACGCGCGCGCAATCGGCGAGAAGATGTTCGCAATTGTCGAGAACGAGCAGCATTTCGCTGTCGCGCAACTGTTCGCACATTGTTTCGAGAATCGCGCGCCCCGCGTCGCCGCGCACGCTCAACACCTGCGCGATGCTTTGCGCGACGGAGCCCGTGTCCTTGTCCAATTCTTCCAAACGAATCCACCACACGCCGTCGCGGTACTTGCCAATCGCTTGGCGCGCGAGGTGAATTGCCAGCCGCGTTTTGCCACCGCCGCCCGTTCCCACCAATGACACGAGACGCGACGATTCCAACAACACGCGTATTTTTTCCAATTCATGTTCGCGCCCGAGAAACGGCGTGAGCGGCGTCGGGAGATTCGAGAGTTCGGAGGATTGCGGACGCGCGGCATTGCGTTCGATGTGGCGACGTAACGCGCGTGTGGAATTCGTCGGCGCGCTGCCCACTTCTTGAAACAACACGCGTTCCAATTCAGCGTACATTTTCAACGCGCGTTCGGTGTCGCCTTGCCGCGCGTACGCGACCATGAGGTGCTGCGCGGCGGTTTCGTTGTACGCATCGCGCGCGTGCGCCATTTCCGCGAATTCAATGACCTGCGCCCATTCGCCGCGTTCGCGCGCGTTTTGCGCGTGCGTCAAACACGCCTGGACAAATTGTTCGCGATATGTTTCCCGCAGCGCGTCAAGCCAAGGAGCATCGGGGTCGTCGGAAAATTCTTGCAGTAAATCGCCGCGATAGAGGGAGAGACCGGAGACTGGAAACTGATTACTCTCGACTGTTGACTGTTGACTGTTGACTTTTGTCTTGAATTCCTCCGCGTCTGTCCAAATTTCCGAGTCGGGATTGATTTGGATTTTTTTGCCGTCGTCGCTGTCGAGGATAAATGCCGCGCCGAATTGTTTTCGCAGCGTGGACAATGCTTTGCGGAACGAGGTGCGCGCGAGTTTGTCAACGGATTCGTCGCTTGCGCGGCGGCGCAGTTCGTGCGCGGCTTCGCTGCCCCAAAAGAGCGTGGCGAGTTGCGCGCGTTCGTGCCACGCGCCGCGATGGAGGACGAGATACGCAAGGAGCGCGGCAATCGGCTTCGTCGCGAGTTTGACGACGCCCCCGTCATTCTCG
>CALMZO010000363.1 GCA_937870825.1 uncultured Chloroflexota bacterium
AATCGAATGGTGCCGCGATTACGGAGCAGGAACTCTCAACTATGCTTAACAACGCCCACTCGGCGCGTGAATTGATTTTGCAACTGAACCGATATTATGACCAAGAAAGAGTTGCGTATAGTAAAGTGTTAGACGAATGGACTCGATAGTATCTTACGCAAAAGGCAGACTGGCAAGGGTCTTGCAAGGTTTTTGCAAGGAAACTCTCCCATTCTGGACTTGTATAAGCGTCGCGGTTGCATCATAATCCTATTTGCTTGTTCGTATTGATTTAGGTTTGGGGGCTTGTCATGCACATTCGCTTTTTCTGACATCAGAGTTGCTGGAAGCGAAGCGGGAGTCTCAGTACACCCTCTGGCTCCTATAGTTGCCTCCGCTCGTTTACCATGAAACTCTTTTTTCTTGCCTGCTCGGCGCAACTAACTCGTCGAGCATTCCTTGTCGCCACGCAGCGACACCTAGTCGCTCTGATTGGAGCGCAAACCGCGAACCCCGCCGCGCGGACGTTTTCTCCTTCCCACATAAATCATTGTTATACGAAAGAAAAGAGGTGATTGTTGTAATGAGCAATCGCCCCTTTTTTTCGTCTCGCTCCCAACGTGAGTCGCTATCTCCGCTAGATTCAGAACACCGGTTGACAAACGTAGTTACTTTAGATACCTTTAGTGCTCTCTACACTCCCAAAAACTGTAAGAATGGAAAACAACCAATGGTTAGTGGAATCCCAGAGATCACAACAGTACGTCCAGTGTATGACAAGACAAAATTTGAGGCGCGCAAGAGTATCCTTGATACTTTGCGCGTGTGCCTACAAGATGCTGCCGCGCATAAATTGACGCGACCTTTGATTGAAATTGTGGGGGTAACATGGATTGGCAAGACCTGGCTGTTGAAAGAAATTGAAGAACGCTACAAAAAAGAGCGCACCATAAAAGTCGGGAATCGTCTCACGTTTGCTTCTTATTTCGATTTGGAATCGGTTGAACAAAAAGCAATATCCGAGTCGGATGCATTTGGATGGTATACACGCTTCTTGCATTCTTTCGTTCCTGTCCTTGAAGAGGCAAGTGGCGAGAAACGACCATCAGCACTTTATATCCTACAAGACAAACAATCCGATTTGCCCTTTGACCCTGACGAATTGCAATCGGTAGCCACTTCGCTCAAGAAATGGTTTACAGACTTACGGGAACGTTATTTTCCCATTTTGCTTTTGGACTCAACAGAGAAAATTGATGCACCGCTCTTAGCATGGCTAGAACGCGAAATTCTTGTCCCATTCGTTGAAGGCGAGCAATCTCTCGTCATTACCGCAGGAAGACAACCCATCAAGTGGCGCGAACCAGAGATTCGATTTTATTCTGATTTGATTCGTTTAGGTCCTTTGGAAGAGTGGGGCAAAAAAGACATTCCCGATTGGGTCCATAAGGAATATGCATTTGGACATGCAGGTTTTGCCGCCAAGTTGTACGAATCATTTCAAGACCCTCGAATTGGACTTGAGCGCGCAAGAAATTTTGCGCGCGAGGATAAAGAATTCAAGGACAAAGTACGCACTCTCCTTAGAGAAGGGATTTCTAAAATTGTTTTATTCGAAGTGCCAGACCAAGATATTCCGCGCGAGCAGATGAATTTGCAGGCGCTACTTTGGACAATTTCGATATTGCGTATATTTAACCCAGAAATTCTGCAAGCCATGGTGGATAAGTTTGGTCCTGAGACCTATCAAGGCAAATCGTACATGTTCTTTCGTCAGGCGGCATTCAATCTCATCGGCTCTCATATTGCCGCGTGGCGCGCGGGGCTGAATGATTATCGCGTTGAACCATTGGTACGGCGGATTTTGGCAAATGCAGTACGCATCGTGGATGGACAAGATGAATATTTGAAACGACACAAAGAGGCAGAAGAATGGTATTGCAACAGCTTGTCTAGTACTATATCCAACAAACTGCCCGAATTTCTTTATCATTATTCAGTGCGAATCAAGCAGCTACAACCCGATACTTTGCCCAAGAATGTTGTTGCTGAAACACGCGCGTTAATATCGAGACAGCGTTTGAGAGAGATGCCAACCGAGGTAGATACACTTATTCAGCGTCTTACAAATCAAGATGACGACGATTTAAAAGAACTACGCCAAGATATGCTTGATGTTGTCGGCAAAGAAACGTATCAAGAGCTTGTGGAAGTGTTCAAAGAAACCCTGCCAACTCCTGACCTTGTCCCCGCTATGTAATTTCATCCAACCTCATGCCGCGCACACCTCGTGCGCGGCTTTTTTGTTTTTGTGAACTTCAAAAATTTCGATTGACAAACATTTCCTTCATCGTATATAATTTTTCGGCGCGATGTTTGGCGCGTCTGGGTTATTTCTGCAAGAACGTATCTTGGGAGGACTCTCATGGCTGAGAATCGTTCGTTCGGTCCCCTTGAACCCAAACGTTTGGTCAACCGAGAACAAGAAATTCAAGCAATTGGCGCGGCGCTTGCATCTAGCGATGACAAGCCGCGCATTTTTTATTTCAAAGGCGGCGCAGGTGTGGGCAAATCGCGCCTGCTGCGTGAAGCGCGCGAGAAATTCAATGACCAATATACCTTTGCGGGCTTTTACGATTTCGACGATACCGAGCTTCATTCCAATAGCGTGCTGGAGCGGCGGATTCTCAGAACACTTCACCCCCATAGAGAACATTTTGACCCTTTTCGCAAAAAGCGCGAAGAATTTTTTCAAGCGCGCCGTAGTGGTGTCACCGAGAAAAAATTAGAGGAACTGCGTCAAGAGTTGGCAGAGCTCTTTGTTCAAGGCATCAACGAAATCAGCGCGCAGAAAAAACTTTTGTTTTGCTTTGACACCGTCGAAACTTTGCAACGTGAGAGCGATACGGTGCAGTTTCCCAAAGAGATTCAAGAGGCAATCGAAAAACTCGCCATTGAAATGTTTGGCTGGCTCACCAAGAATCTTCCCAAGATGCGGAACGTTATCGTATTGATGGCGGGCAGACCAAAAGTCGGCTTGGACGAACAATTTGAAAAAGCGTTCGGGAGCAACTATCATAAATTCGACTTGGAGAACTTTACGCCTGAATATGTTAAAGAATACTTGGAGGTGATGAGAGACACTTACCAAGAACATGGCGAAAAGTATAATAACGAAGAAGAAAAATCTGTCGCCCGCCGGTTCGATAACCTCGCAACAGAACATCAACGCATCCACATCTTAACGGAGGGGCAGCCCATTCTCCTTTCGTTTGTCACCGATTTGATTCATAATGCAATTGACCCGCCCGAACAATTCAAACTTGCCAAGCCCCTTGACGCCGACACACCGGAAAAGAAAAAAGCGCTGCAAGCAAAAGCCAAAGACGATTTGATGAACCTCGTGAAGAATGGAATACACGATGACATCAAATTGGTCTTGCCGTACATCGCTTTACTCCGCAAAGGTGTAACAAGCTCGATATTACACGAGGCATTGAAGGATGAACTGGCGGACTGGAATCTCGCCAAGTGCGAGCGAGTTTTGGAATCTATACGTGGGTTGTCCTACGCCAAGCCGATTCCATCCGACAGAGAACTACCCCTCGAGCGCATGCATCTTCACGATGAAGTGTATGATGTAATGGGCGAAAAGGATATTGGTCCTAACATCAAACAATACTTGGGTGTTTGCCAACGGATGATTTCGTATTACGAAAAAGCCGTTGAGGACGCCGAGAGCGAACTGAAAGAGTGGCAAAAAAAGCGTCGCGAGATTGAACGAAACGCTAAAGAAACCGGGTCCGAAATCCCGGATGAGGAAGAAGCGTTTGAAAAACAAAGCGACCTTACCGCACAAGCGAATCGGCTCAAGGCAAAACGACTTTATTATCAACTTGAAGCTGAGCCATTTGAAGGATACAAAGAATACTCTCGCATTTCCGATCAAGCCATCATCAATCATCAAGTTGGGCTAGACATGATGCTGCGCGATGAGATGCTGCGTTATTTCGATTTGACGCATCCTAACAATTGGCGACTGAAACGTGCTGAAAGAGAGACCAAGGGAAAGACAAATCTCTCCCTTGAACGTATTATGCGCGGCGCGGCGATTCGCTGGGTACAGCGTTTGAACGCGCATGGGCAATCTACTGACGCCATCACTATGGCGCAAGTTTTGCAGACAGATGAAAAACTGCGCGCAAGATTGCATGTAAACGATAAATCCCACGAAGACGAATCACACAAGGAAGAATCGCTTAAAGGTGACCCGCTCTTTGATGCCATTGTCAAGACCTACGAAGCCGAAGCGTATCTCAACCTCAACACAAGCCAGACGATTCAAGTAGCGGGGGACGCGATAAATCTATTTGAAAAGGCAGACCTTGAAGGCAGACCTAGCGACCTCAAAACCACATTGCGCCCGCGTCACTTGGGACGCGCGTACAACGATCGCGGCTACGCGCACGCGCGTGAGAATCGTTTTGAAGAAGCGGTTCTAGATTATCAAGCGGCACTCCCGCTACTGCGCGAAACGGGTCTGCCGCATCAAACAGCGGATACCATCAAAAATCTCGGGTTTGCTGACGCCAACATAGGACAATTGCTTGCCGCCGATATTTTGTGTAATGAGTCGATTCAAAGATGCCGGGAAAATAAACTTGAGTATTTGCATGGTATGGGTTTGAATACGTTAGCTATTGTCGAGTTGACCGCTGACCGTCCGCACCGCGCGGCGGCATTGGCAGGGCAGGCACTAGAAATCTTTGAGTCGGTGACAGAGGGCGGAAACAAGCGCGGGATGGGGATGGCAAATCTAGTGTTGGGCAAAGCCAATCGTTTCCGAGCGCAACTGGGACTATATGATGCTCAAGAGACGACCAAAATGTTTGAAGCAAGTCAAGGCGCGCTCAAGAGTGGTTATGAAACGTTCAAGGCAGGCACAGATTGGCACGAACCTGCACGCGAATTGGAGGCGCTGCAGGCGCTCGGCTGCTTGTATCGGCAGTGGGCGCAGTGGGAAAAAACGCGCGAGAACGGTTCGCCGGCGCGGGCACAAGAGCTTATGAATGATTCTCAAAAGGAATTTGAAATCGCACGCGATCTTCTTGAAAAAGAAAAGGAAAAATATGTCGGCATGGGCGCCGACGTTCTGAACGATATGGCAGAGTTATTTTGGATTCAAGATGACATGACACGCGCACTTGTGTTTGCAACCAAGTCCGATGATGCCGTACGCGCCATCAGCAAAAATTATTTTATCGCCGAGCGCAAACAGCCAGAGGAACTACGTCTTCAATTGTACGTGATTCTGGGCAAGAATGAGCTCTTACGAGGACGCATTGCGCTCAAGGAGGGGGATTTGGCAGCTGCGGCACAGCACTATGCGGCGGCGAGTGCGTACTTTGACCGCTTTGAGGGTGACCAGACAGCGCGCGAGTTGATTGCGCGACGGGCATACCGCATGTATCGCGATTGGTTGGAAGCGAAATTGCCGCCTAACAAGCGGCGTCTGTCGGCCCGCGAGATTGATCAGTTCCAAGAACGCGTGGGACAATTTGAAAGACAAAATTTAGTGTCGCCATGGCCCGATGCCCACCGCACAACCACGCTGGGCGATAATTTCGATAAGATTTGGGCTGACTTGCATCGCGTCCTTGAATTGTGATACAGGGTTTCACTGTTCGCCGTGCACTACCTTTTGACGCGCCAAAGGTGATTGCAGTAATTGATGCGGTGGGAGCGGAAGGAATCTGGCTCGCAACTGACCGCTATGTTCCAACCCCTCAATGGGAACAAGTTTTGCATCATCCTGACGCAGAGCCGCGCGCATTACTCCTCGTCGCAGAGACGCAAAAGAAAATTGTGGGCTGGTGCCGCGTTTTCCCCTATAAATTTGGCGACAAATCCCTACATGTCGCCGATATCGGTATTGGTGTTCATCGAGACTCTCGTAGACTTGGCATTGGCAGTGCGTTATTGAGCGACGCGATTTCCTTGGCACGGAGTCAAGGATTTGAAAAACTAACTCTTGATTTATATTCCTCAAGCGAAATTGCGCGGCATCTTTTTGAACGTGTCGGATTCCAAATCGTCGGCATACGGTCTCGACATGCGAAGATTAACGGCACGTACGTGAACGAAATTTTGATGGAGATGAAGCTATAATTACGTGAAAATTGTTTTGTACGGAGGAGCAAGTAGATGTGTGAGCCTTCTTTAAATGATTCTACAGAAACATTGGATTCTTTCTCTTTTTTCCAAGATGAAAGCCAAGAGCACGAGGATCATAGTTTCAACGACAGCGAAATTGAATTAAGTATCGTTAGCATGCCTGTTACTGCGCCAGAGTTTACTTCGATTGACTCCGACACAGATTGTGCGTGTGGGTAGAATCGGCAGGCAATTTTCAATTGGGCATTAGGCAATCTCACTGGAGAAGTAGTGGATTCATTTGTCGGCACTTTGGTTATCATTTCGGCAATCCTTGGCGGACTCTATGTCCTATATGCATTCGCCTTTGGACAGCAATCAATATTTGATGTCATCCGTTCATTCCGCCGAAAACAACAAATGCAGACTGATCCTGCATTCCTCCCATATGGAACAAATCGCACCGCATTTGAAGATGCTAGACGTCATCTTGGCTCTTATGATAATGAGTTAGTGTTGCGCGAAATGGAGCGTGTGCGCCCACGCACTGAACCAGTTTTGGGCAAGAGTTTCATGCCCTCAGGATCAGACTCCGGATTACATCCTTTTGATGCATCCGAAGCACTTTTGGTAAAAGGTGAGGCGTTGCTGTATTTGGGTAACAAAGAAGCGGTAACTCTTTTCCGCCAAGTTATCGATCTGCTTGAGCCGTTTGCTGCCCTCACTGAAGCCGACGTTCAAAAAAAAGAACTCTTCATTGGGCGTGCCTATAATGACATCGGCTATTTCTATACACGCATAAAGGACTTTCCAACTGCAGAGCAAATATACAAAGAGCAAGCACTCCCTCGTTTGCGAATCTCGGCAAACAGGTCAGCTTATGCACATACCCTTAAAAACCTTGGTTATTTATACGGACAGCAAGGACGAATTGTTGCCGCCGAAATTTTATGCCAAGAGGCAATTGGTATCTTTCAGGATCTAAACGATCGTTCAGGTGAAGCATATAGCATAAATACTTTGGGTCTTGTGAGCGTCGAAGCACGTCAACATCAAGTTGGTCGAACTCGTTGTGAGCTAGCTTTGAAAATTTTCGAGGCTCTCGGAAAGGGAGAGGAGCGCGGCTTTGGACTCGCTTGCATCGGGGTCGGATATAGTCTCCGTCGCCTAGGGAGCCGTGATGTTTACTCATTGCAGGAATCAGAAACAATTCTCCGTAAATCTATTTCCTGTTTAGAGCGTGCGTTTTATATTTTTGAGAATGTAATAAAGGAACCATTCCGAAAGATAGAAGCTTGTTCCGAGTTGGGTTGCTCGTATCGTGATTTGGCAAAAGTACAGCGAAGGTTACTAGCGAATCCGAGCGAGATAAAGGACCTGGAAACAAAGGCACTTGAACAATTGAACCTCAGCGTTGGACTTGCCCCCCAATATGGTCTCTTCATCGAGCGGGCCGATGCCCTTGAGGATATTGCAGAGATCTATTTCCAGCAATTGGAATACACGACTGCCCTTCAGAAATTGAGACAGGCAGAAGTTCTCGTCCCAAAAGAGTATGTTATCTCTGTTTCGAGTGGACCTCCAAAGATTGAAAATCCGATTACCCCTTTTTGGGCAGTACTGGGAAAGATTTGTTTGCTGCGAGGTCAAATTGACATGGAGCGCGACCTGCATAAAGAAGCGTACAAATGGTGGGCATTCGCAGGGAGTTATTTCGATCTTTATGCGCCTACAACGACTTTGACAAATTACGCGGTTCGAACTATCTATGGCAAGCTCCGCATGCTCAAGATTGATCAGCTCGAAGAATGGAGAAGTGCCTCCGAACAAGTGATGCGCGAATTTCGATTGCCCGAGCCAAAATTGAAACAAATCCTCGATGACATTTTCGGCGTAATTCGCGAAGGCAATCCAAATGCTATTTCTCCCATCATCTCAAATTGAGGATTGAAGCATTTGTGCTTTATGAAAGTGGGCTTATGGAACAACCAGAAATAGAGAACTCGATTGACCCATCGGCGCGTTCGTCAATCTCATTCTTTGTCAATTCTTTTGCACTCAATGACAACGAGTTGGAATTGCTCTGTCTGATTGACAAAGCTGAGACACCTTCTCCTGACTTAATCAGACTTGACAGCGACAACGACTGTGCGTGTGAATAGAAAGGGCCATCTTTAATGCAGCTCACCCTCAATGCGCCTGTCCTCTATAGTTGCGAATTGACGCCGTTGTGCAATAACCGCTGCCCTGGATGCTTTAATGTATTCATTGACGACACGGTCACGCGCCCGATGCGCAACGTGCGCCCGCCGCTTGCCGCCGCGCAGTGGGACCGGATATTTGAAAAAATTCAACCGCACGCCACACGTCTCAAACTCACCGGCGGCGAACCAACCCTGCATCCTGAATTTGAAGCCATCGCGCGCGACATTGCCGCGCGGAATATGACGTTCACTTTGTTCACGAACGCGCGCTGGCGCAATCCCGCGCGCCTTGTCGATCTTTTGCGCGCGACACCGCAGTGTGTGGGGTTGCTCATTTCACTCCACGGCGCGGACGCGGAAACACACGAAGCGTACAGCGGCGTGCGCGGTTCGTTCGACGAAACGGTGGATAACATTCGCCGCGCGACAAAGGCGGGTTTGAACGTAGCAACGAGCACGGTGATGACGCGCCAAAATTTTCCCCACCTCGACGCGGTGATTCAACTTGCAGTGAAGTTGGGCGCAGACCACGCCGTCATCAATCGGTACTTGGGACAGCCGCTACCCGAAATTGAACCCTCTGAAGAGGAATTGAAACGCGCGGTGTTGGATGTTGACCGTTTAATTCAGGACGGCGCGCGCGCAAAATTTGGCAATTGCGTGCCACAATGCTTTGTCGAAAATTCCTCAACAGGTTGTCTTGCTGGCGTCGCTTATTGTGCCATTAGTCCGTGGGGCGAAATGCGTCCGTGCAATCATTCCCCGCGCGTCGTCGGCAATTTGATGAATGAATCTGTAGAAGCGGCGTGGCATTCCGCCGAAATGGATGCTTGGCGCGGACTCATGCCGGAAGCGTGCGAGAGTTCTTGTGCAGCATTCTCGAAGTGTCACGGCGCTTGTAGAGCATTAATTGAGATTCGGAGTGAAGAGCGCGACCCATTGCGCGGCGCGCCTATTCCATTCGCGCCAAAACCCGCGTCCCGCGTCACCTTGTATGAGGGTCTGCATCCGCGCGCCCACTGTCACTTGCGGCAGGAAGAATTTGGAATGGTTTTGATGCGCGGCAACAAAGTCGTGCCACTGGCGACGCAAGATGTTCCCGTACTGATGGCGTGCGACGGCGTGCACACTTTGCGCGAAATTGAAAGCCAATTTGGGAAACGAGGATTGCGCGTGGTAGTTGGATTGCAACAGCGCGGACTGGTGGAATTTTACGAGCAAACGCCGCTTGCCGCGTAACAAATTAGAAACTTGACAGGTAGATTTGATGTAGAGCCGACTCGATGAGTCGGCTCTATTTTTTTGCAAGGAACGCGCGAGATTCGCGCAAGGAAGGGGGAATGGAAATCGCAAGATACTTGCATGGAAAAAGGGATTGAATCGCTTGTGGTTAATATGAGATTATCGTGCCAGAAGCGGAAAGGAAACGACCATGAACAACTTTGGCAACAACAGTTATCTCGCGCACGGCATGAAGTATTTCATCCTCTTTCTCCTCGTCCTTATCGGCGGCGGGGGCATCGTTCTCTTGATGGCATCGGGGAACTATGGTCCCAAGGCGGATGCCGAAGCGCAGCGCGTGCAGGCGCAAACTCGCACCCAAGAAGCGCGTGACGCGATTGACACGAAAACTTATGCGCAACAGCAAGCGATTGCTTTGGAACTTGAGTCCAAACTCAACGCCTTGCAAGTTGAGCAACAGAAGCGTTTGAACGAGCAAGAACTCGAGCAGCGCCAAGACGCGTATGCGCGCTGGCAAATGCTCCTTGAAACGGGCATGTGGATTGTCGCGACGGGTGCGGAGCTCGCGTTCGTGATTGCCGCCAGCGCGTTCGCGTACAAATTATTCGAGCAAGCGCGCGCCGTGCGCCAAGAAGCGAAATGGATAGCCGAAGCGCGCGCGCTCCAATCGCAAATTCTCAAATTGGAACGCCAGTTTCAAAAACAGCAGACGCAGCTCTATGGAATGGAGCAAGAAGCGCAAGCAGTGGACGGGCGCGAGTTGATGAAACGTCTCGCGGAAGTGGAAGCGAATCTGAATAGTCTACACATGTGGCGGCTTGAGCATTCCAACAATGGCGGACACGCCTTCAAAGGACCTTCTCGCGGTGACTCGCGCAATTTACCCAAGGCGGCATGACACCATAAGTACCGGCAGAAACGAAGGGGGCATTATGGAAATCCTTTATTGGCTCATCGGCATATCCGTCTTTATGAACATTGTTCAATGGATGACGGGTTCGCAACGCAAGCAGGAAATTCGTTGGCTGTACGCACAATTCGAAAATCCCGATTTCTTGCTCATGCATCTCCGCCGCATAACCCGCAGCCGTCATATGCGCTGGGATAATGACAACAGCGCACCCCAATTCGATTTGCAAGTCGCGCGAACCAGAGATGTCGCGGATTCGGATGATTTTTCGGATGATTGGGCGCAACCACGACAAGGCGGAGCCGGTTGGACATGGATTGTTGTAATTGCACTGTTCTTGTTCATCTTGTTCAATCTGGTGAACGTCGTTATTGCTCACCCCTGAGCGCAAGATGAACGGAGCGGGAAAGGAGGAATGATCTATCGGTACGAAAGTCTTTTCAGCATCGCGAAAATATAGAATCTTGTGCAGAGAGTATTCCATCCTGAATCGGTGGGTCTTCTGCGCAAGGTGCAAGGAAGAGAAGCAAACCCTAATACAAATGCAGGCAAATTTGGAGGTTACCATGTTAAGCAATACAACCGTTACACTCGTTCGCCATCCGCATGTAGACAACCCACGCGGCATCTACTATGGGCAATTACCGGGATTCAAGTTGAGCGCAGAGGGATTGCAACAAGCACAACACGTCGCCGAGCATTTTCGCGGCAAGCGCATCGCCGCCATCTTTAGTAGCCCACGCTTACGCGCGCGGCAGACCGCGTGGGTGA
The DNA here is from genome assembly GCA_937870825.1 of uncultured Chloroflexota bacterium. GTDB lineage: Bacteria > Chloroflexota > Anaerolineae > UBA4142 > SHND01 > SHND01. The sequence goes on from CALMZO010000363.1 coordinate 11,260, forward strand.
TTGCGGACGCGCTCGGCATCAAACATATCCATATCAGCAAGTTGCTGGATGAGGTCCATAGCTTCTTTGATGGGCATCCCATTCAAGAATTGGTAAAGCGCAATTGGAACGTCTACACAGGTATTCCGCCGCCGTTTGAGCAACCCAATGATGTGTTGGCTCGCATGCAAAAGTTCCTTTCGAGCATTCAAAGGCAGTATGCTGGAAGTCACGTTGTCGCTGTTACACATGGCGACCCGATTGCCTTTACGCTGCTATGGGCACGTGGTTCTCACATCGCGGCGGGAATGAAGCCCGAACCATATCCTGAGCCAGCATCCATTTCCACCTTTTGTTTTGAGGGCGTGCAAGGGAATCAGTTGCCAAGTTACGCTCGTTACGCCAGCACCTCCTGATTCTCCCAACGGCGTACCGCATCTGTACGGTACGCCGTTGCGTAGTTGCCAACCGATTAATCAGCAAGTCATCTTGCGTCCGGCTTGATTTATCAGCAGCAGGACCCAATCCAAAGGAGTAGTTGCATGCAAGAAATATACGTGAGCACTGACATTGAAACGAACGGACCAATTGTGGGAAAACATTCAATGCTGAGTTTTGCCTCGGTTGCACTTCTCGCGGACAAAACTATCCTCGGTATCTTTGAGGCGAACTTGGAGTTGCTTGCTGGGGCAGAGGCGCATCCAGAGACAATGCAATTTTGGAATGAGCATCCAAGTGAATGGGCAGAGTGCCGGAAAAATCTACAGTGCCCAGAGATTGCGATAAAGCAATATGTAGAGTGGGTAAAGTCTCTACCGGGCGAAGCTATTTTTGTCGCGTACCCGATTGGCTTTGACTTTACGTTCATGAATTGGTACATGCTGCAATTCGCACATGAAAATCCCTTTGAACGGCGAATGATCGACATCAAGACGTATGCAATGGCGGTCTTGAAGCGCCCATTTTCGCAATGCTCAAAGGACTATCTACCACAACATTGGTTTGACCAGGTTCCGCGCAAACACGTTGCCCTCGATGACGCTATGGTCCAGGGACTACTTTTCTGCAACATGCTACGCGAAAATCTGTGTGACACTGCTCCATCAGGTATAATCTTGGCGGCGGGTGGGCTTTTGTGGCGTCACTCAGCTTGGGGGGACGAAATCGCCATCGTCTACCGCCCAAAGTATCACGATTGGAGTCTTCCAAAGGGATGGGTGGAGAAAGGCGAGTCTTGCCAAGAGGCAGCACTCCGCGAAGTCGAAGAAGAAACATGCTGCAAGGCACATCTGCGAAGATTTGTCGGATGCACTTGTTATCAAGTCAATGGTATTCCCAAGGTCGTTCTTTTTTGGGAAGTAGAACTGACCGACGAAGGAGAATTCGTCTCTGATGGTGAGGTGGATGTTTTGCGATGGTGTTCAAGAAGTGAGGCACTGAATCTCCTCACACACGAGGGTGAGCGGCGACTTCTCATATCATTCTAAAGAGGATTTGAAATCCGTGACCATCTTGTTGGATTGCCACGCGCGGATACGAAGGGTGATAGGCGTTCGGCGGAATGGTTCGTGAGATATTACAAAACTATTAGCCATCGCGCGCTTCCCGCTATGTGCGAAGGATTAGAAAAAGCGTATTTGTTTGTGTAATGACAATCACCTCTCTTGGAGATATTATGTGCAAATAGCTCAATACTATTGAACTATTTGCACGTATGGGCACTAAAAAAGACTCTCCCAATCATACGGGTCTCTACCAGTTTGCCGAGCAACAAGGCGGCTACTTTACCGCGCGCCAAGCAGAGCAGGTAGGATTCACATACCCGCTCCTCTCGCGTCATGCCAAGACCGGGAGATTTATCCGCGTCAAACATGGGATCTATCGTCTCGCGCAATTTCCCGAATCGCCGAACGCCGATCTCTTTGTGGCAGCACTTGAACTACACGGGCGAGGCGTCTTTTCTCACGAGACTGCGCTGTCGCTGTATGAATTGTCAGACACTCTCCCGTCTCAGATTCACCTCACTGTTCCGGCACAAACTTCCCGGCGTCATCCCGATTTGAAATTACATACGAGTCGCCTCGCGCGAAATGAAATCACGCAACGTCATGAGCTCGCTGTGACGACAGTTCCCCGCACGCTTGCCGATGTCATTGCAAGTGGAATGGCGGAGGAACAGGTGCGGCTCGCTGTGCAACAAGCCGTTGAACATGGGCTGCTGTCCAAAGCATCGCTACAACGGTACGCGAAAAAGCGCGGGGGACGGATGGCGCGCATCATTACGAATGTGTTGAGCGAGAACACGGAACAATGAAATACTCCTTGTCGGTCCACTTGAATAAATCACCACTCCGAATCTCTTGGCATTTGCCGATATTCCGCCCGTTCGCGTTCCTTGTTACCCTCTAACGCAACAGTTGGCAGAAAA
>CALMZO010000364.1 GCA_937870825.1 uncultured Chloroflexota bacterium
CGCCGCGTTCGTTCATTTGTGGAATGACGCGTGCGGCGCGGAATTTCCGATTACGGAAAAATTCGCGCGCTATAACGTGCTGCCGAATCTCAACACCATTCGCGCAGGACAATTCGCGCGCGTGAATGAGCGGCTCGTCGGCTGTGTACTGGTCAGCGCGTCAGCGCAATTTGGGATGTGCTGGCTCGACGCGCTCGTCGTCGTACCAAACTATCAACGTCAAGGAATCGGCAGCGCGTTATTGCAATGGGCGAAGGATTGGGGACGCGCGCAAGGATTTTCGCAGCTGCGTTTGGGCGGCGGACTGCGCCCATTTTTTCCGGGGCTGCCGCGTGATTTGAACACGCGCGCATTTTTTGAAACGCGCGGCTTGCGCACCACGCGCAGTGTGTTTGATGTCGCGCGGAGCTTGGACAATTACAAATCGCGCGCACCAGACGATGCCGCTTTTACATTCCGCGCCGCGCAAGAAACCGACGCGGACCCCCTCGCAAAATTTTTGCTCGAGGAATTTTCCCAACGCTGGCAGTACGAATTCTTGCAAGCGCGTGCGGACAATGAACCAATTTCTGATTACGGTCTTTTGATGACTGACAACTCGCTTGTCGGTTTCGCGCGCATCACGCTCGAAAACTCGGCGCGTCCCATCGAACGTTTTTACATGCAGCGCTTGCCGCGTCCACACGGACAGCTCGGTCCGCTCGGCATTGCCAAAAAATTTCGCGGGCAAGGATACGGAATGATTTTGATTGACCGCGCGCTGCAACGTTTGCGCGCGTTGGGCGTGAACGGCTGCGTGATTGATTGGACGGATTTGGTCGAGTTGTACGGGAAATTTGGCTTTACGCCGTATCACGAATTTTTTGCAATGGGAAAGGATTTGGCATGAACGTCGTCGGCATGATTTCAGGCACGTCGGCGGACGGCATCGAAGCCGTCGTCGTCGAATTACGCGGCGCGCCGCCCGCGCTCGAATGGAAACTGTTGTCGCACCTTCACGCGGACTATGACGAAACATTACGCGCGGACGTTTTCAAAAGTTTTCGCCCCGAAACCTCCACCGTAGATTTTTTGTGCGCGCTCAATTTTCAACTCGGACGCGCGTTTGGAAATGCCGCGCTGCGCGTCGTCGAACGCGCGAATCTCACAACAAGCGACATTGACCTCATCGGCAGTCACGGCCAAACCGTGTGGCACATTCCGACGGGTGATGACGCGTCAACATTGCAACTCGGTGAACCGTCTGTGATTGCCGAAATCACGAATCTCCCCGTCGTCAGCAATTTTCGCACGCGCGACATGGCGGCTGGCGGACAGGGCGCGCCGATGGTGCCGTATGTGGACCAACTTTTGTTCACGCATCCGACGCAAACACGCGCTTTGCAAAATATCGGCGGCATCGGGAACGCAACGTTTCTTTCACCCGCGCATGACGCATTCGCGTTCGACACGGGACCGGGCAATATGTTGATTGACGACGCGGTGCTGCGCGTGACGAACGGCGCGGAAACATTTGACCGCGATGGAAAACGCGCGGCGCAGGGACGCGTGCATGAAAATTTATTGCGCGAATTGTTGAACGAACCGTACTTGAAAATGCCGCCGCCGAAAACGACGGGACGCGAATTATTTGGCGCGCAGTACGGCGCGTGGATTTGGGAAAAAGCGAACGCGCAAAACATTTCCGCGAATGATGTAATCGCCACCGTCACCGCGTTCACCGCGCACTCGATTGCGAACGCGTACCGCGACTTTTTTCCCAAGATGCCGGATGAGGTGTTTGTGAGCGGCGGCGGCGCGTTCAACAAAACACTCTTGCAAATGCTGCAAGAATTATTGACGCCCGCGCGCGTGACAACGCTCGAAGCATTGGGCATGTCGAGCGACGCGAAAGAAGCTGTCGCGTTCGCGGTTCTCGCGTACGAAACGTGGCACAACCGCGCGGGCAATATGCCGGGCGCGACGGGCGCGCACAAACGCGTTGTGTTGGGAAACATCACGCCGCGCAATGAATTTGGAATTCGAAATTCCAATTTCGAAACTGTTGCTCTGACCGAAGCGCGCAATCCGCGCAGCGCAAACATTGACGCGCTTTCGACACTGGAAATGGTCCGACTCTTTAATCAGGAAGACGCGCGCGTGGCACACGCAGTCGAAACCCAACTGCCCCAGATTGCGCGCGCGATTGACGAGATTGCCGCGCGCATGCGCGAGGGCGGACGCTTGATATATGTCGGCGCGGGAACGTCGGGACGTTTGGGAATTTTGGACGCGTCCGAATGTCCGCCGACGTACGGCACGCCGCCCGAATGGGTGATTGGAATTCTCGCGGGCGGACGTGAAGCGGTGACGCGTTCCGTCGAGGGCGCGGAGGATGATGTGGATGCGGCGGGGCGCGATTTGGACGCGGTGGATGTGAATGCGCGCGATTGTGTGGTGGGCATTGCGGCAAGTGGACGGACACCGTATGTAAGCGCGGCGTTGGAAGAAGCGAAACGACGCGGCGCGTTCACAATTGGTATTGCAAACAATCATCCCTCACCGCTTGCCGAACGCGCGGACATTGTAATCGTCGCGCTCGTGGGTCCCGAAGTGATTACGGGTTCGACGCGCATGAAAGCGGGCACGTCGCAGAAAATGATTCTCAACATGCTTTCGACGGGCGTAATGGTGCGGCTCGGCAAAACGTACGGCAATTTGATGGTGGACGTTCAGCCGACGAATGCAAAACTGCGCGAACGCGCCAAACGCATCATCGCGGAAGTTTGCGGCGTGAGCGCGCATGACGCGGCGCAAATTCTCGAACAAAACGGTGGACAAGTGAAAACCGCGATTGTTGCAACGCTCGCGAGAGTTTCTCCCGACACCGCGCGCGAGCGATTAAAGAACGCGAACGGCGTCGTACGTCGCGCGTTACAAAATCAAACATGAGCGCAGATTTTTTTCTTGGCGTGGACGGCGGCGGCACGAAAACGCGCGCGTGGATTGCGAACGCGTCCGGCGAAATCGTCGGACGCGGGGGGGGGGCGAGTTCAAATTATCGCGCGGTGGGCGCGGAGGCAGCGTTCCATGCGCTGCAACACGCCATCGAATCCGCGTGTGAAAAAGCGCGCATCGAACCCGCGCAAATTCGCGCGGCGTGTTTCGGTTTGGCAGGCGCAGACCGTTCGGGTGAACGCGTAATGCTGGATGAGTTTTTGCATACGCTCTTGCCGAATGCGCGCGTGCAAATTGTGAATGATGCCGCGTTAATTCTCGCGGCTGGCACGCCGCGCGGCTGGGGCATCGGCATTATTTCGGGCACGGGTTCGTTTATTTTTGGAACGGCGGCGGACGGACGCACGGCGCGGGCGGGCGGTTGGGGGTATCTGCTCGGCGATGAAGGCAGCGGCTATGCGATTGGGATTGGCGCGTTGCGCGCAGTGGCGCGCGCGGCGGATGGACGGGCATCACAAACACAACTAACGGAAAAAATTCTCGCGCAGTGGAATTTGAACGCGCCGAGTGATTTGATTGCGCGTGTGTACAACATGAACGATGCGCGCATCGAAATTGCCGCGCTCGCGCGTGTGGTGGATGATGTGGCAAGTGATAAAGATGAAATCGCGCGCGCGATTTTGCAGGATGCCGCGCGCGAATTGGCGCTCGGCGCGCGTGTGGTCGCGGACGCGCTCAAATTTGAAAATGAAATCCCATGCGCGGTGACGGGCGGTGTTTTTTTGGAAAGTAAATTGCTGGAAAAATTTTTTCGTGACGCGGCGCGCGAGATGAAATTAAAGTTGGAACCGATTCAAAAAGTGCAAGAGCCGGTACGGGGGGCGTTGGCGCTGGCGCGCGAAATTCGAGTTGACGAATCATAGGGCGCGTAGGATAATCGGAAAAATGACTCTGTCTTCGATTCAAGCATTGGAAAAAGAGTTGGCGGCGCGCAACTATGTTGCCGACCGCGGACTGGTCACTGCCGCATTTCTCGCGCTCAAGTTGAACAAGCCGCTGTTTCTCGAAGGTGAAGCGGGCGTGGGCAAAACGGAAATCGCCAAAGTGCTGGCAGATATTTTGCAAACGGAATTGATTCGTTTGCAATGCTATGAAGGTCTCGACATCAATCACGCGGTCTATGAATGGAATTATGCGCGGCAACTTTTGGAGCTGCGCTCGCACGATACAAACGGGACGCAGGATGGGCATCCGAATATTTTTAGCGCGGAATTTTTAATCAAACGCCCGCTCTTGCAGGCGATTGAAGAAGCGCGCGAACGCGCACCCGTCTTGTTGATTGACGAAGTGGACCGCAGTGACACGGAATTTGAAGCCTACTTGCTCGAATTGTTGAGCGATTGGCAAATTTCGATTCCCGAACTTGGCACGCTCAAAGCGACGTATCCGCCGGTCGTGGTGATTACGTCGAATCGGACGCGCGAATTGCACGACGCGTTGAAACGGCGCTGCATTTATTATTGGATAGAGTATCCGCAGTTTCATAAAGAGCTGGCGATTGTGCGCGCCAAAGTGCCGCACGCGCCCGCGCAGTTGGCGGAACAAGTTGTAGCCTTCATTCAAGAATTGCGCGCGCGTGATTTATACAAAATGCCCGGTGTGGCAGAGACGCTCGATTGGGCAAGCGCGCTCGCGGCGTTGGACCAAACCGCGCTGGATGAACAAACGGTGAACGAAACGCTCGGCGTGATTTTGAAATACCAAGACGACGTAGAGCAAGTGCGCGGCGGCGTGGCGAATGAATTGACGACGCGCGCGAAAAATTACGGCGAACCGGGTTACGAGCGCGGGGCGCGGTAGGTTTCGAGAGCGCCAAGTCGCACCAAGCGACGCGAAAGGCAGTCAAAGGATTCGCACCGATTCGCGGTGACGCCTTTGTCACAACCATCCAAATTCCAATGTCAAGCACAGAGGCCGCGAACACGCATTACACGTCCAATCCGGGGCGCGCCGAATTGGGCGATTATGTCGCGGGCGGGCATCTGGTTCACAACATTGTCGTGTTTGCGCGTTTGTTGCGGCATCTGGGCATCAACGTCAGCGCAACACAGGTGCGCGATTTTTTTCACGCGCTCGCGTACATTGATTTGAGCCAACGCGTTCAGGTCAAGGAAGCGGCGCGTTGTTTGTTTGTAACGCGGCGCGATGATTTGCACTTGTTCGACCAGGCATTCGATTGGTTTTGGCGACGCCGCGATTATTCACAAGAGGCGCGGCGCGCGGCGGCTGCCATTACGCCCGCATTTGTGAAACCGCCCCCGCCCGCAAAATTTTTTACGACGGAGCTGGGTTCGTTGGAAAAGGATCGCGCTCCTCAGCAAGGGAAAATTGTTGCGATTCAAACGTATTCGCAGCACGAGACCCTGCGGCGCAAAGATTTTGGCGCGTTCACGCGCAGCGAAATCAAAGAGGCGAAACAATTGATGCGCGCTTTGCCGTGGCGCACCGGCGAACGCGCCACGCGGCGAATGATGCGCGGCGGCGATGAATGTTTTGATGCGCGTGCCACCATGCGGTGCAATTTGAAATACGGCGGGGAACTGCTTGACCCCGCGTGGAAAAAAACACGATACAAACCGCGTCCGCTCGTCGTGTTGTGCGACATCAGCGGTTCGATGGAAAATTATTCGCGGATGCTGCTGCACTTTGTACACGCGTTGCGTGAGCGCCGCGATGGTTACATCGCCACTCACACGGAATGTTTTGTGTTTGGCACGCAATTGACGCGCATCACGCGTCAATTGCGTACGCGCAGTGTGGAACGCGCGCTGCGCGGCGTTGCGGATGCGGTGGCGGATTGGTCGGGCGGTACGCGGATTGGCGATGCGGTAAAGACATTCAATTTTCGGTGGGCGCGGCGCGTGCTTCGTCCGGGCGCGGTGGTGCTGCTCATCAGCGACGGATGGGACCGCGGCGACCCGGATGTGTTGGCGCGCGAAATGGCGCGCTTGAAACGAAATGTGTTTCGAACGATTTGGTTGAATCCGCTGCTTGCGTCGGCGGACTATGAACCACTGACCCGCGGGCTGCAAGCCGCGCTCCCCTACGTGGACGATTTTTTACCCGCGCATAATTTTTCCTCGCTCGAAGGTTTGGCGCGGCTGCTGAGTACGCTCTCGGCGCCGCGTTACAAGGTATGAATCCTCAAATCCCATCAGCCGCCCCGAGTACTTTGTCAACCCACGAGATGCAATCCAGAAACCTATCCTCTTTGGCAATGGGGCTTGGATTTTTTTATGGCTTGTTGGCGCTGTCGTATCTGTTCGGCTGGCAGCCGAGATTCAGCGGACTGCTCTTTATCCTAACGCTGCCGTTTTGTCTGGGCTTTTTGTTGCTTGGTCTGTATCTGCGGAACCGTTCGCTTTCGCCGCGCGGCGTGTTTTGGACGATTGGTCTCGTGGCTGGCGCGGCAACTCTGCGCACGTTGATTAGCGTGTTTTTGATTGCCGACAGGACCCAAAGTCTGAATCTTGCGGTCTTGCTGATTGGGGCGGGAATTTTTATTTTTGAGCTGCGTTGGTACATTCTGACGGCGGTCCTTGCGCTCGCGGGCTGGGCGACGCTCCTCGTGCGCGCGGAAAACATTGGCGAGTGGGTCAATTCGACGGTGGTGGTGGTCGGCGCGTGTCTGCTCTCGGTACTCATTTTTCGCTTGCGCCAACGCGGGTTCATGGATTTGGAACAAGTGCGCGTGGCGCAGGCAGAACAACGCGAACTGCTACAGCGAACGCTGCTCGAGCAAGAGCGAATTCAAAGTGAACTGCGGGCGGCGGAGATGCGTTATCGCACGCTCGTCGAACAGCTGCCTGCGGTGACGTATGTTGATGCGCTCGACAAGGTGGCGACGACGCTGTACATCAGCCCGCAGGTGGAACAGATGACGGGCTATGCCGCGCCCGAATGGTTGGGCGATACGCGGCTGTGGGAATCGCGCATTCACGCGCAAGACCGCGAACGCGTCCTGGCGGCATTTCAACAGCATTTGAAAACACTGGAGCCCTTGAATATCGAGTATCGTTTTTTGACGCGCGATGGGGGTGTCTTGTGGATGCACGACGAGGCGTTGATTGTGCGCGATGAGCGCGGCGTGCCGGTGTGGACACAAGGTTACATGACCGATATTACCGCGCGAAAAAATTCGGAAGAAGCCGTGCGGCGGCGCGAAGCAATTTTTCAACGGGTGCGGTACGCGGCAGAATCTTTTTTGCGCGCAGAAGAGTGGCAGCAAGAAATTTCAAGTGTATTGGCACAGCTCGGCAAAGCGACCCAGGCGAGCTGTGTGCTGGTATTTCAGAATGAATGGGACGCGCAAGACCAAATGACAACACGCCTGCGTCACGAATGGTGCGCGTCTGATGTCGGGTCGTTTTTGCAAAATCCGACATTTCTAAATTGGAATTTGTTGGAAACGGGTTTCGCGCGTTGGGAACAAGTAATGTCCATGGGCAAACCCGTTTCGGGGGCTGTGACAGAGTTTCCTGCGCGCGAGCAAGCGTTCTGGCTCGCGCACGGCATTCAATCGCTCGCCGGTTTGCCTATTTTTGCCGAGCGCGATTGGTGGGGGGTGTTGGTTTTTGCAATGGTGGAAGAAGCGCGCGTATGGCAGCCGATGGAACTGGACGCGCTGCAAGCGGCGGCGAACACACTCGGCGCGGCGATTTTGCGCGAACGCAATGAAGGCGCGCTCGCGGCAGCGCGTGACCAGGCATTGGAAGCTTCGCGTCTGAAATCGGAATTTCTCGCGATGATGAGCCACGAGATTCGTACGCCGTTGAACAGCATTGTCGGGATGTCGGAACTGCTGTTGGAGACAGGGCTCGATGACGACCAGCGCCAGTTTGCGAGCATCATGCGGCATTCGAGCGAAACGCTGCTAACCATCATCAATGACATACTGGATTTTTCAAAAATTGAAGTGGGACGCATGACGCTCGAGTTGTTTCCATTTCACCTGCCGAGTTTGATTGTCAGTACGGTTGAAATGGCTGCGAGCGGGGCGCGGGAAAAAGGCCTGGCGGTGCGCGTCGAAATTCCGCGTGAATTGGAGCAAGATTACGTCGGCGACGCGGGACGTTTGCGCCAAGTGTTGATGAACTTGGTGAGCAATGCCGTGAAATTTACAGAGCGCGGCGAGATTGTTTTGCGCGTGGAACAATCCGGGGAAAAAGCGAATGGGTCGGCAACTGTGCTGCGCTTTGGGGTAAGTGACACCGGTATCGGCATCGCAGAAGAGATGCGCGCGCGGCTCTTTGAACCGTTCACGCAAGCCGACATGAGCATTACGCGGCAGCACGGTGGCACGGGCTTGGGGCTTGCGATTAGCAAACGTCTGGTGGAGTTGATGGGCGGCGCAATCGGGGTGGACAGCATCGTGGGGCAAGGGACAACGTTTTGGTTCACGCTGCCGCTGCAAGTGGATGTTGACGCGCCGGCGAAAGTCGCGCGCGAGGCGGCATATGTGGAGGGGTTGAAACCGGAGCCATTGCCTGTCGCACGCACACGCGGGATTGTCCTGCTCGCCGAGGATAATGCGGCGAATCAAAAACTGGCGCAGCTGCAGTTGCGAAAGTTGGGCGTCGAGTACATCCAAACGGTTGGCAATGGACGCGAGGTAGTGGATGCATTCAAGCAAGTGCTACGCGCGGGCGGCGCGTACGCGTTGATTTTAATGGATTGCCAGATGCCTGAAATGGATGGCCTCGCGGCGACGCGCGCGATTCGGGGATTTGAAAACGGGATGGTGTTTCGCACCCCAATCGTGGCAATGACGGCAAACGCAATGCAGGGCGACCGGGAAGCGTGTCTCGCGGCGGGGATGGACGATTATGTTGCCAAACCGGTGCAGCTTCAAGTGCTGCGCCAGGTGTTGGACTATTGGCTGCCCAATCGCGAACACGGGGATGACTTGAGCGCACCGCACGCGCACGTGTCTGTGTCAGACTCGCAGGAGCGCGCGCCGCTGGACTTGAAGGTGATTCGTGGTTTGCGCGAATTTGCAGGCAAAGATTCGCACGATGCGGTCAATTCCTTGATTGAGACGTTTTTACAGGAATCACAGCTGCGCGTCGAACAATTGATGACGGCGGCGGCAACAGAGGACCGGGAAGCGATGCGGCGGTTGGCGCACGCGCTGCGCGGCAGTGCATCGAGTTTGGGCGCGCACGCCTTCGCAGCGTTGGCAAAAGAAATCGAATTTGCCAGTGCGTCAGGAGATTTGTCCGGCTTGCATTTGCAAGCGGCAAAACTGGAACAAGAATTTGGACGCGTGCGCCAAGCGTTTGAAGCGGAAGCGTTAGCGGCGTAGAAAATTTTTCGTGATGGGTGCAGCCCTCGCGTTTGCCAAGCCGCCCCAATTGCAAAACCGGAAATTTATGTTATAAGAGTCGCGCCGCGTGCAGCCCCATGTGTGCGGCGCGTTCTCTTTTGTATGCACGAACTCTTTCTCCTTTTTACTTTTCTCCTTCCCTCCACCGCGCAGCCCATTCTCGTTCAACAAGACAATCAAGTCATTGACTGCCAAGCCGAAGGCAGGGCGGTGATTGTTGGGAATGGAACGGGAACGGGGATTGTGGTGCAAAACCGAACCGGCGTCATCATCCAAAATTGTACCGTCAAGGGCTTTGAACTCGGTTTGCTTGTCGCGGATTCGTCGAATGTGCTTGTGCGAAATTCCGATTTCAGCGGCAATTATGTGGACGACAATTCGATTCTCGACCTCGGCGCGTGGCTGCCCAAAGGCGGCATGATGTTTCACAGTGTGACAAATTCGGCGATTCAAAATGTCACCGCGTCGAACAATGTGCAGGGCATTCAAGTCGTCAAAGGGGGGGGCAATACGATTCGCGCGAACAATGCGAATCGGAATCGCGGGTGGGGCATTCGATTGCTCGAGTCTCCGGGGAATCGGGTCGAGGACAATTTTGCGAATTACAACAATCGCAGCTGTCCCGAATGGGGAAACGACGCGGGCTGCGAATCGGCGGGCATTGTGCTAGTCAACAGCGACAACACTATCGTCATTGGCAACACGGCGAATTTTTCCGGCGACGGAATTTATCAAGGCAACACGCCCGCGCGCGCGAGTCACAACAGTGCGTTTTACTGGAACACGCTGAACGACAATGTGGCGAACGGCGTCGAAGCCACATTCTCGCACGACAATCGTTTCATTGGCAACGAGTTGCAGCGGAACAATTACGCGTTTTGGCTCGGTTATGCGTCATACGCGCTCGTGAGTGGAAATTATACCAACGGCAACCGCGTCATGGACTGCCGCGCGGAACGTTCGAGTAATATCGTCGTTCAAGACAACACGTTTGCAGATTGTCCAAAATAAATCAGTGTGCAGTGACCGGTAATCACTCACCTTACGCAGCACTGTCATTTCGAGCCGCTTTTGCGAGAAATCTCAGCGGCGCGAAAACCGAGATTTCTCGCTGCTCTCGAAATGACATGCGTAACATGAGTAATCACAAGAATTATGGAACGTCGCATCATTCACACGGATAACGCGCCGAAAGCAATCGGTCCGTATTCGCAGGCGATTCGTGCCGGGGCGGCTGGCGAATTTATTTTCACGGCGGGACAAATTCCGCTGGACCCCGCGACGATGAAATTGGTCGAGGGCGATATCACAATTCAAACGCGTCGCGCGTTGACAAATTTGAGCAATGTGTTGGAAGCGGCGGGGAGTTCGTTGTCGCGCGTTCTCAAGACAACCGTATTTCTTGCAAACTTTGACGATTTCGCCGCGATGAATGCGGTGTACGCGGAATTTTTTGGCGAACAGCCGCCGGCGCGTTCGACGATTCAAGCCGCGCGATTGCCCGCCGGCGCGCTCGTTGAGATTGAAGCCATCGCGATTGCAAACTGAGCGGTGACAGGAAACATTTGACCCTTCATTTCATTCAGGACGGGCGGTTTGACAATTCACGCATTGTGTGATGCCTTGCAAGAAAAATGTCACCCGCCACGCGTTCTCCATCACCTTCGCCTTTTGGTCAGTTGCCAAATCATTCAATTCGCCTATAATGTTTTCGGATACGGGAAAGGAATCTTAGTTATTTTTGCATGAGTACAATTGCAACGTCACCACTGCACGTCGGAGTTAATTTGATGGATCCGATTCAAGGGAGCCAGGCGCCCCAAGGAGAATCTTCTCAAAAAAATAGCGGTGCGGCGAAAAATGCGCCGAAAAAAACCGCGCCGAAAACGACAAACAACAAAGACGCCAATAATTTTATGGCGTCGTTGTCCGAAGCGGATTACACGTACAAACGTCCGCAATTTGGCGACATTGTTTCCGGCATCGTGGTTCGCGCCGCGCCACACGAAGTCCTCGTTGATATTGGCACAAAATCCGAAGCCATCATCGCGCCGAGAGAAGTAGAAGAACTCGCGCGTGAAGGCAAACGTCCCAAACTCGGCGACGAAATTTTGGCGTTCGTGATTAAATCCGAAGACCAAGAAGGGCTGACCGTGTTGTCTGTCGCGCGCGCGCAGGAAGAACGCGATTGGCGCGATGCTGAAGTTTCACAAAAAGCGGATGCCGTGATTGAAGCGCCCGTCGCCGGTTACAACAAAGGCGGCTTGATTGTGCGCGTCGGAAAAATTCGCGGGTTCGTGCCTGCCTCGCAGCTGGAAATTGCAGCGCGCGGGCGCGGCGAACGCGAACTGACCGAATCCGATTTGTCCGCCCAAACCGGCAAGAAATTAAAACTCAAAATTATCGAAATTGACCGCGCGCGCAATCGTTTGATTTTGTCCGAGCGTGTGGCAATGCGCGAAGTGCGCCGCGATGCCAAAGCGCGTTTGTTGGAAGAAATCAAAGAGGGCGACATTCGCACGGGAACGGTGACAAGTGTTGCCGATTTTGGTGTATTTGTAGACCTCGGCGGTCTGGATGGTTTGATTCACGTTTCTGAACTTTCCTGGTCGAAAATTCAGAATCCAAACGAATTGGTCAAAGTAGGGGATACGGTCCAGGTACAAGTGTTGGGCGTGGACCGCAGCAAGAACCGCATCGCGCTTTCGATGAAACGGCTTTCGCCCGAACCGTGGACGACGATTGAAGAACGGTATCAAATTGGGCAGTTGGTGAACGGCACGATTACGAAATTGGCTTCGTTTGGCGCATTTGCCCGCGTGGACGATGGCATCGAGGGCTTGATTCACGTTTCGGAATTGTCCGATAAACGAGTCAATCATCCGAAAGAAGTGGTCAAAGAAGGCGAAACGTATCAATTGCGCGTCATCAAAATTGATTCGGCAAAACGGCGTTTGGGTCTCTCGCTCAAACGCGTGAATGATGAAGATTTGGGTGATTATGAACAGACGGATGCCGAAGAGTGGACCGAGGACGCGGTGGAAGGTGAACAAGAATTAGCGACGGAAACCGAGACGGAATCGTGAATGGGTGAGGAATAGAAAGGCGTCCCGAATAAATGAGCGCGGACGCCTTTTGTGTCTCTTGTACTTATTGAATGTTCATTAGGAGCGTAAAATGTCTTATCCTTCTAAACCCTCATCGCAATTGCCTATTTCTGCAAAGTCTATGGCGATACTTCTTACTCTAGTTGCCTTATTTTCGCTCTTTGGCGTTTCTCTACTCTTGAGCGGATGGAATAACTCAAATCCAATCCAATTAGGAGCACGACCAATCCAACAATTTGCAACAACTACACCGGCTACAATTCTTGCATTGCAAGAAACAGTTGTGCCAGCAGCATCGGTTGAGCCTTTGCCTACCCTTGAGGAGATAATAATCTCTGCTCCGGAGGTAACTCCTTATCCGACCTATGATCCAGCCTTTGTACCTACAATAGCTCCGACCGCTGACTGGCTCACATACACCGATGAAATTGGGAGATTTTCGATTCGTTATTCAAATGGATGGGATGTTGATGAATTACCTTCGGAGATTCGCCAAACGGCAGGTAGCTATACTACCATGATTGGAAACTATGACGCAGAAGATCCGTCTCTGGCTGACCTGAAAGATTTCCCACCTCAATTGTTTAAGGTGGAACTTACTATTGAGAAGCCTGGGACATCAGGAGTTCCAATCCCAGCGAATTATGATTTGGAGCAATGGGCCAATGAATTCCGCAAAATTGGAGGAGAAGTGGAATGGATTGAGGCGGGTTACGTCGCAATATCCGGAGTTGAAGGTTATCGTGTAGTATGGGAGGATTCAACAGGACTGCGCGGTGTAGCTATTTGGGTGCCACATAGTGACAATTTATTTAGCTTCACATATGGAGTTTCTTCGGACTATCCAGAATTGGTAGAAGCGGCAGAGCAGATTGTTGCCAGTTTTCAATTCGTGCCATAAAAAGAATTCAAAGCGTTATGTTCCGTAAGAGAGGTACTCATGCAACACTCAGCATATTTCTTCCGATGGCGCGCCTGCATATTGATTTGTTTTATCCTGCTAGGTATAGGAGTTAAAGCTGCACCTGCGTTGGCGCATAACAATAACCCAAGTACTCCAAGTGGATATAAACTGCCATATGATCCAAACCGCATCGCCAAGATTACCAATGGACCTAACGAAGGCAATCATGGCGTGGATTGTTGTGCAATATCACATGAAGCAATTGATTTTGTCTATGTTGCTTCTGATCAATGGAGTGCAATACGCGCTGCTAAAGCTGGCACCGTGATTTACGCTGCGAATCCAGGTAGTGGTGGCTATGGGAATCTGGTGATTATCTAGCATGGTGATGGATTCTTTAGCTACTATCAGCACCTTGCCTCTATTACAGCCAACATCTTGAATACCAGTGTAACTAAGGGATCTCAAATTGGCATCATTGGGAAGACAGGTACAAATCTTATTCATCTTCACTTTGAGGTACGTGATGGAGTACAGACTTCCCCGCTGGTTATTGGTTCTGGCGACACCCGTGGACATAGCTTGATCCAAAGTAGTAGGTTTTTTAAGCGTATCGGATTGTTTCCCTGGTATCCAAATGCATCTATGAACTCGGGATTTGTTCCTCGCAGTACAAGTCACCCAATCAATAAATGTGTAGATAATCATAGTTTAACATTCAAATGGCCTGCGCCGAGTGAATTTGACCATCATGACGGCAGCGGTGTTGACCGCTTCCAAGGATATGATTTCGAGCTCGATCATTCCAATAACACTGTCCCTGTCGGAGTCTTGAGTGGTAACAGTGCAACAAGTAACATGCTTATTTATCCCAATCTCGCAGATGGAACTTGGTGGTTTCACGCGCGAGCTTACAGCACACGATATGGCTGGGCTCCGGCAAGTTCGGTTGCCCACCTTGGACCTTTCATAATCGGCGCTGGGCCTGGCTGTATAAGTGCTCCTTCAGAGGATGATTGGCTGGAGGACCCGGAGCTCCCTGATTAGAGTTATTCGATAAATCATTTGCCGGTTTTGTCGGAGGTTTTTGAATGTGGTAGGGGCTCTTTTGAAAGTAATTATTTTTTGATGGAAAGAAATACTAAACAGGATTCGAGCGTATAATCTTTTACGTAACGTACATCGCTGTTCTTTAAGAACGCGCACAATTCATCGTCGAGAACGTTCGCGTCGAACGCGCAATTGTCCAAGTGGTCTATGGCGCGAACGGCGCGTTTGTTTTAGAATAAATGTGATGTTTTGCGCGTGATGCAAATCTTTTTTGTCCGCCGTGCGTATTTTGGTTGAAACGAATTGACGTGCAGAAACGTTGTACAATTGCAGGAGAGTACGGCAAATTTGAAATTTGTCGTACGCGCAGTGCATTCGTAAGATAGTTACACTTTTCCTATCCAACAAAAGGGTCTCCCACGCTCCAAACCGACATGTCCTTCCCTTTCACCTTCGATGGGAATCGCGCAGACGGCAACAACAGGCAAAGCAATTTCAGTAGGGTATTGATAGGGGTGACACCGTGATGTCCGATAAATTCGACAAATTTACGAAACGCGCGCGACGCGTGCTGACGTTCGCGCAAGAAGAAGCACAACGACTGAATCACAATTACATCGGCACCGAACATATTCTATTGGGACTTATTCGTGAGGAAGAAGGACTCGCCGCCAAAGTACTGCGCGATTTGGGACTCGACCAAACGCGCGTGCGGCAAGTGATTGAAGAGATTGTCGGACGCGGGCAAGCCGCGCCCGGCACAAGATTGTCTCTAACGCCGCGCACGAAACGCGTGATTGAACTCGCAGTGGATGAAGCGCGCCGCATGGGGCATCATTACATCGGCACCGAACATCTTTTGCTCGGTCTCATCCGCGAAGGCGACGGCATCGCGGTCAATGTTTTGAAATCGCTCGGCGTCTCGCCCGACAAAGTGCGTTCGAATCTTGCCAAAGAAGTGATGAACGCATCGCCGTCGCAATCAGAAGAAGGAAAATCTTCAGAGAAATCGAAAAAGCGCGGCGAATCGAAAACGCCGCTGCTTGACCAGCTCGCGGTTGACCTCACACAACTCGCGGAAGATAACAAACTTGACCCCGTCATTGGACGCCAAAAAGAAATCGAACGCGTCATCCAAATTCTTTCGCGGCGCACCAAAAACAATCCCGCGTTGATTGGCGAACCGGGCGTGGGCAAGACTGCCATCGTCGAAGGTCTCGCGCAAAAAATTCTCAACGGGCAAGTGCCGCCGCAATTGTTGAACAAGCGCGTGCTGCAACTCGATGTCGGTTCGTTGGTCGCAGGCACGATTTATCGCGGTCAATTTGAAGAGCGCATGAAGCGCGTGATTGATGAAGTCAAAGGCAGCAAAAGTATTTTGTTCATTGACGAATTGCATATGGTCGTCGGCGCAGGCGCGGCGGGCAGCGCGGTGGACGCGGCAAACATTTTGAAACCCGCGTTGGCGCGCGGCGAATTGCAATGTGTTGGCGCGACGACGATGGAAGAATATCGCAAGCACATCGAATCCGATGCCGCGCTCGAACGCCGCTTCCAACCCGTCAAGGTCGAAGAACCGAGCGTGGAAGAAACCATCGCGATTTTAAAAGGCGTGCGCGAACGATACGAGCAGCATCACGCGTTGAAAATTGGCGATGACGCGTTGACCAGCGCGGCAAATCTTGCCGCGCGGTATGTCACAGACCGTTTCTTGCCCGACAAAGCGATTGACTTGATTGACGAAGCATCCTCGCGCGTGCGGATGTACAAAGTCCCGAAACCGCCGTCATGGGAAGAACTCTCCGACGACCTGAAAGAAATTCAAGCGCGCAAAGAAGAAGCGGTGAACGAAGAAGAATTTGAGCAAGCGATTGAGTTGCAAAATCGCGAACGCCAAGTCAAAGAAAAATTGAAACAGGCGCAGCTCAATTTCACCGAGTATCCCGATACCGCGATGCCGATAGTTGGCGCGGAAGATATTGCCGAAGTCGTTTCGATGTGGACGGGCGTGCCGCTCACGCAAATCTCTGAAGCGGAAACGACGCGGCTTTTGAAAATGGAAAGCGCGCTGCACGAACGCATCGTCGGTCAAGAAGACGCCATCAATATCATTTCCAAAGCCGTGCGCCGCGCGCGCGCTGGTTTCAAAGACCCGAAGCGACCGATTGGTTCGTTCATCTTTTTGGGACCGACAGGCGTGGGCAAAACGGAATTGGCGAAAACGCTCGCGGAATTCATGTTTGGCAAAGAGGACACGTTGATTCAAATTGACATGTCCGAATTTATGGAGCGCCACAGCATCGCGCGTTTGGTCGGTGCGCCGCCCGGATATATCGGTTATGAAGATGGCGGACAATTGACCGAAGCGATTCGCCGCCGCCCGTACTCGGTGGTGCTGCTCGACGAAATCGAAAAGGCACATCCCGAAGCGTTCAACATGCTCTTGCAGATTTTGGAAGAGGGACATCTCGCCGACGCGAAAGGGCGCAAGGTTGATTTCCGCAACACGATTATTATCATGACGTCGAACATTGGCGCGGAAGCGATTCAACGCGACAGCTCGCTCGGATTCTCCGTCAAACAAAACGAAGCGAAAGCGAATGAAGACGCGTACGCGAAAATGCGTGAACGTTTGATGGGCGAATTGAAAAAATTATTCCGTCCCGAATTTCTCAATCGCATTGACGGCGTCGTCGTATTCCGCGCGTTGACCAAAGAAGACATTATGCAAATCGTTGACGTGCAGCTGCGTTTGTTGCAGCCGCGTCTCGAAGAACACAACATCGAACTCGAAATCACACCCGCCGCCAAAGAACAACTCGGACGCGAAGGATATGACCAACAATTTGGCGCGCGTCCGTTGAAACGAAAAATTCAACAGCTCATCGAAGACCCGTTGTCCGAGGGCGTGTTGAGCGGCGAGTTCAAAGACAACACCAAAGTGGTTGCCGATGTGATTGAAGGACAGGTGAAACTCGTCGGCGATGATGCGATGACGATTGAAAAGACGCTCGAAGAGTTGACCGAAGTCACGCCGTCGCTGAATTAGCGACGAGCCAAGAGGAATGAAAAATGAAACTGCCCGCGTTGTGAAAACAGCGCCGGCAGTTTTTTGTGCTATTTATTGATACGGCGGAAACAATCTGACGAACGCGCCTGTCCCCTTTTTCGCCTCGTAAATTTTTACGACCCTGTCGTATGCTTCTGGAATTCCTTGACACGCGCGTTCGAGTGTGGTGTAATTTTCAGCGCCCAACGCGTCTTTCAAGACGGGCATTCGTTCCGACGCGTGATAAATTTCTTCGGCAACCAAAATCCCATCGTCCGCGCACGCTTCCAAAAACGCCGCGTACGTGGTGAACAGACCCTCTGTACCTTGACGAAATTCGCGCGCCAGGTCGGGATTGTTTGCGGCTTGCACCATGTGACGCTGTTCGTGGCGCAATACATTCTTCCACGACGCCACGCTCAACGCGTTCACTGCTTCGCCGTAAATAAAAACACAGTTTGGGTGACACTCCACGCTTTGTGTGTCAAATCCTTCATCGGGTCCCGTCGTCGCGCGAATGTTGCGTTTTACGAGGTCTTGATAAATGTCGGCTTCGAGTCCGGTTGATTGTGGCGAGACGACGATGAGATAAAAGCGCAGTCCTTCTTGAAACAACTGTGCCTGCGCTTGCGCGACGTTTGTATGCTCGTCGCCGTGAATGAGATAGGTTGTCAGTTCGCTCGAGCGTTCGACCGGTGACAAGACATTCGGCGTATGTGCAGGACTTGGCTTCCAAGTCGCCGTGTTGGCGGGTGTTACGGGCGGGGTGGCGAAAGCCGCGCCCGCGCCCGCACAACCGGCGAACGTCATGATGCTCCACAACCAAAGAAATGTCACAGTCAAACATTTTCGCATGGTACAACTCCTTCGCCGCAAATTGTATCATGCAGACGAGGACAGACAGGATATACAACTTGCCGCAGCGAGATACAAAAAAATAGAACCGCGATAAAACATTCGCGGTTCTATGGGATACCCCGACGTTCATTTTGGCGCGATGTGTAGTTTCTCTTTCTCCTAGAAAAATAGAGAAAATTCAAGAGAAGGTTTCGTATGCACAAAAAGCAACAACTATCGTAACACTATTTTGTTCTTGGTGTGCCAAGTGTGATGTATTTGAACCCGCTCGTTGCCTCAGCACACAACAAAAAAATGCCCGGATGGTTACACAATTCGTTGGGTGGGGGGAACCAGGCAAGGCTTGGGGTGCCCGCCAATTGGGATACTTCTTTGTTACAATACGGAACGCAGATTTAGAGTGGGACGAGTGGAACGATCCCGGCAACGTGGATTTGGCAGGCGCGACTGTGCTGTTTCATGTCTGTGGACCGAATCGTAGAATTACATTGGGGTTCCGGTTTTATAACTTTCGACATTTTAAGGCAATCCCTCACAATGACGCACAGAAACAGTGTACTGCAATTCATGAGTTTGGTCATGCTGTGGGGGGGGGGGAAGCATAACAAGATTTTCAGTATTATGAATCGAGACCATGATTTACGCTGCCATACCTTGACGAGTAGTGCAGTTGCAAACTCATGACATGAACGATATCAATAACCGATTTTGAGAAGGAGCACAAAACATGAAAAAGATTTACTTGCTGGTGATTGTGATTGGTGCGTTGGTATTGGCGATAGGTGGCTATCTTGTTCTTCAGAGGGTGAGGACTAGCGTTCAACTATCGCAACCGTCACGTATCACCAGCTCGGCTGACATTGATTATGCAGAAACGGAGACTGAGCTCAGCCAAAGTGCGGCTCTTGTCGTGCAGCAACAACAAATGGCAACCTGGAATCCTATGCAACGAGTGCTAATGGAAAAATCACTCACTACAAACAGGGGTTCACGGTAACCAAAGTACTAAAGGGTCCCCTAGAGACAGGCGGTGCCGTGAACATTAGCCGGAGCGCCCTAACGGATGCATCTGAAAACTACGAAATCGTAGATGAAGACAGAGTTATGATGGCGCCGCTGCCTGCCGGCAGTTACATTCTTTTTTTGCGCGGCTCTTCCCAGCAGTCCGTATATGGAGTTGTAGGTGTCTCGCAGGGTGTTCTCGTTCTAAATTCATCCGGGGATGTTTCTGCGGTGTCAGAGGCATGGTTTCCATCATTTATCGGAATGGAGGTAGATGCTGTCCAAAATGTCGTGAACGGTGCAGGAAATTAACCATTTCTGCAAGAACACCAAGTCTGGTCAAAAACTGTTTGGCTCATCTTTTTCTGAGCCAAACAGTTTTTCATTTGAGGGTAATGGCGGCTTTTGTTCCTAGCTTGATTTCGTTTGATGCATGTATGGCAAAAGCACGCGCTTCCTCCACGCTTGTGGTGTCCGTGAGAATCAAGCGCGCGTACGCAACCGCGCGCGGCACCGCGCCTTGTAACTTTAATTGTTTGTCGTTCTTGTATCGCGCGAGCGCGTTTTCAATCGCGTCATAACCGTCACGCGCTTTGGTGCGCCATAGTTTAGCGTCGCCCAACAAAACTTGCAAAGGCGATGAATCGGTTTGTGTGCCGCTTGCCAAGAGCGCAAGCCCAAAGGGAAACTGCGCGGGCTTGTCAATGTCCGCGCCGCCCGACGCGGGAATTTTTTCGCCGGGCAGTACGCCGCGTTTGTCGGAAGGGTCCGTCACTTGCAGGTCGCCGTTTTGGTCGCCGTACCAGCGTCCGTATTCTCCGACGAGGATGTTGACCACCGCTTCGGCGTGCAATTTTGCTTGTTCGAGCGTGGTGGCATTTTCCGCCGCGCGCATTTCATTCGCCGCGAGTTCGAGTGTGCTGGTCAATTGATCGGCGATTGATTTTGACTTTGCGGTGGATGAGCGCGTCGGCATGTTGGTTGGAATCGTCTCCGGTGTTGTTTGAGAAATTTCTCGTGGCGCCGTTGTGGCAGCGCTTGGGACGGTGGGTGAGGGCGATGGGGTTGTGGATGGCGCGCAGGATGCAAAAAGGAACAGCGCGATTCCGCAAAAGAAAATGCGAGCGCGTTTGTTCGAGCGCAAAGAATTTTTTGTAATCACAAAAGGAAAACGTTCGGCGGGGATTTAGAGTTCCCGCACATAAAAACGAGAAGCGGAGACATCCACTGTCTCCGCTTCTGTTTATTGCTTATTTCTGTTTTCCCGAATTGCCCGGTGCGGCGCTGTTTTTCTTGTTGTTTTTCTTGTTGTTTTTCTGGTCATTCTGTCCGGGCGGCGCATTATCGGGTTTTGGGTCGGTAATCGGCGGAGCCGCCGAGAACCAATCCAGGGCATTCGCAAGCAGATGCGCCTTGTCAGCTGCCGAGCCATACGCCTCAAAGGCAAACGCGAGGAACATGGTCTTGAACGTACCCGAGTCGTAGGTATTGGCAGTCACCTGTGTGCCATCTCCATTGGTGTCGTCTGTGGTGAATGCGTTCATGGAAGGCGCGATCGGTGTAATCCAGTTGTCGAATGGAGCATTCAACACCGAGAGGTCAATGACAATATTTCCGATATCGTTGGTCACCGGATTGCCACCTACCCCGTCCACTTCCTCGTACCCTTTGTCGTTCTGGTCTTCGGAACCATCCCAATCAATCTTGAGATAGTCGTGGACAAAGTCGGTAGTCCCACCGTTTTGGTCGAGAATGTCTTGACCGCTGATGAACAGGTTGCCGCCCTGGTCCAGATACGGCGCAAAGTTTTTCTCATACGGCGTCATGGGTTGGGGCCAAACGTTGCCCGTATAAAAGATTGCGTGTGCGTGTGCTTCCAGATAGTTTTGGGGCAGAACCGGGTTCGCATTCAAGTCCCAAACGTTGTACGGTTGTCCGTACGCATCCAACGCGGCGGTATAGTACGAGCGCGTATCGGGGATGTTACCGTCCGCATCGAGCAAGAGGATATTGTCTGTGACGGCGATCGTCGTCATCATGGCAGTATCCTTGACGCTTGCGTCAGCCTGCGATTGTGCTTTGACGGTTGCGGTGTCTTCGGTGCCGTCGGTCGCGCTGCCGGGCACATCGACCTCAACACAAATGGTCTGTGTCTCACCGGGTCCCAGATTATCGGACGACGAGATTGGCAGAGTACAAGGTTCGTTGAGGATTTGGGTCGGGAACGCGTTGCCGCTCACCGAGAGGTCGAACGTATCCGCCTGATAACCCAAGTTTCTGAGTGTCAGCTGATATTGTAGGCTTTCGCCGGCACGCGTGCCGTCCAATTGTTCCTTTGGAGACAGCATTGTTGCGTTCGGTTTTGAAAGCTTGATGGGGCGCCAAGAGCCGCGCGTCTTGACGCCTTCTGCCGAAGTCACTCGATAGTTGACATTGACGATGCGTTTTTTGGCGTTCGTGTTAATGTGCAGCGTGGACGTCACGGAAATTGAATCACCGGCCGGGACCGTGAGATCTTTCCAGATGATGGTACCTTTTTTCACGGTGCCGCCATCCGATGCCGAGACAAAGGTCGTTTGGCGAGGCAGGGTATCACGGATTTCCACGCCGGTTGCATCGGCATTGCCGATATTTTTTACTGTGATGGTAAAGCTCACATCGGTATCGGGACCGATTGGCTCGTCATAATACGTTTTTTCGACGACGAGCGCCGGGAGTGCGGTTGTATCGTCCACCAAACGGAATGCGCCGCGTCCGTGTGTGCCGGAAGCGAGAATCCGATTCATGGGGTCAAGGTCGAGCTGCCACACCGGGACGATTGGATGGTCTGTGCCCAACGGCGCCCAGTTTTTGCCGTTGTCGGTCGAAACGAAAGGACCCACATCCGTTCCAACATAGATGATGCGCGCAAAGCTGGGGTCCCGGATGACAGAGTTGATAGGAACGTTGGGCAAGTTGCCGGTGATGTTTTTCCACGTACGTCCTGCGTTGGTCGTGATAAAGAGGTGTCCGGGATGGTCGGGAGTTGCTTGGTCGTAGCCACCGAACGCGACAATCGCGACGCGGCTATTTGACTTGTCCACCGCGATGCCGGTAACCGGACGATTGGGCAGATTGGGTTTGGTTCGGTTAATCCACGTTGGGTCTACGCCGTTCACCCCATTCGGAGCGTAGTGAACCAGCCCGTCCAACGTGCCAGCCCAAACGCCCTTCCCACCTTGTGATACGTCAATCGCGCTGATAACGCAGCCGCGCGCACCGTTCGGGGCAGTCCCCGTACAGCCGGTGGTCAAATCGTCGCTGATGGCTTCCCACTGCACATCGCTCGCATCGTCCGCACGCGCGTTATTGGTGCGATAGACGCGGTAGGTGCCGAGGAACAGTTGGTCGGGATTGCCCTCGTTCATCGTCCATGGAATGTAGAATTCGGCGCGGTCACTCGTGTCAATTCCACTGCCAATGAATTCGTTGCTAAAGAGGAACAAACCGTTTCGAATATCAAAACGGTATGGCGTAATGCCAAAGTACGTATTGTACAGGAATCCGCCATCGGGGTCCACCAATGCCTGACCCCCATCGCCGGATGCAATGTCAATCCACACGTTCGATCCGTTAAAGCGGCGTTCGGTGCCATTGTCCTGACTGCCTCCGAACAAGCGATTCGGGGCATAGGGAATTGTTTGAACGCTGGTGAACTGTGTGATTTGCAGACCCGTTTGATGAAGCACCGCGCCTGTATTCGGGTCCACGGTGCCGTTCAAGTTTTCCCACGTTACATCAGAAAGTGGCTCACTGCCGGTTGGACGACCACCGCGGTCGCTGGAAACCCAGACACCGCCGTCGCTGCCGTACATCACTTCCATTGTGTTGCTCGGATTGAAGGCGAGAACCTGGAAATCCGGGTGTTGATTCCAACCAAGATTCTTCCACGTCATGCCGCCGTCGTCGGAGCGGAAGATACCGCCCGAACCGAGCGAGTAATCGAACTGACCCAATGCAAACACAACATCGGGGTCGTCCGGCGCCACAGCAAGATAATTGTCATAGAAACATTGTCCGCCGCAGTAACCTTCCACTTTGTTGGGCAATGTGCCTGCCGAAGTGATGGTCCACGATGCGCCTTCGTCCATGGATTTCCACACGCGCGAGGGAATGGTGTCGCCGCCTGTGGTTACATAGTCAAAGCCCGCGTAAAGAACGGGGTCTTGACCTACAGGATGGGAAATCCCAAGTGCAAACCGTGTTGGCTGCGCGGAATAATCCGCATCCGCGGGAAACCCATTCATGATTGGCGCCCACGAATTGCCGCCATCGGTGGACTTGTAGATTTTGTCGCCCCAGAAGGAAGCATAGAGGATGTCAAAATTCTGTGGGTCAACGGCGAGGTCGGTGGCGCTGCCCGTGATTCCGTCAAACGAACCGCGCTTGAGTGTCCACGTCGCGCCGCCGTCGGTGGATTCATAGACGCCATACTGCGTATTTGGCGGGCGCGTCACACGGCGCGAACCACCGCGCCCGCGGAGGACTGCCGCGTACAAATGATTTTCGTCATTCGGGTCCACGACCAGTTTGGAAATCGAGACACCGAGCAGCGAATTACCGCTCGCGTGATACCACGAATATCCACCGTCGGGAGATTTCAAAATTCCGTTGCCTGCCGCGCTGTCACCCGAGAGATGTCCTTCGCCGGTTCCGGCATAGACAATGTTCGGGTTCGACGGCGCATACGCCAACGCGCCGATGGCAAGCGAGCCAATGTTGTCGGTGCGGGGATTCCACGTGCCGGAATCTTCTTCCCACACCCAGATGCCGCCGGTTGCGCCACCAATGATACGGCGTCCGTTCGGCAGAATCACTGCGCCGCCGATGCGTCCCGAAACGGCGGCAAAGGAAAAGTCAGAGCGCTGGACTTGGATAATCGTGTCCGGTCCGCGAGGTTCCCATGCCCCGCCGTATGCTTTCGGGCTGCGCTCAATGCGATTCTGACGCATTCGTTCCGCCGTTTGCGATGCGTGCAGCAAACCCGCGGCAGCTTCTTCAAGATTCAATGGTTGGTCGCCGGAGAGACGGCGAGAAAGATAGTACTCGTTACGTTCCAGAAGGTATTGTTCACCTTCTTCTTCGCCGACGACTGCCTTGCGCGCGGCTTTTTTGAAATCGTCCAAGTCTTGCGCGGGGGGCTGGGCAAGGATAGACGCTTGGGGATGCACCGGTCGTCCTTCGGCTGCAAAGAGCGAGCTGGGGAGCACAAAAAGTACGCCAAGTGCAAACAATAACGTGAACAGCACAATTGTTTTTCGTGCTGACATAGTTCCTCCATTTTGGGTGGTAAATTCATACGTACAAAGAATCGGGGGGGGGCGTCTGGTAAATTTGCTGCAGGCAGCTCCTTTCAAAACGCGCGCGCCATCACGAGGCAATGACCGCGCCCGTCGGGAACACGTATTGGGGAACAATGCAATATATGGAATTGGACAATTGGATGGGAAGCAATAGAACCAGTGTATGACATCTGTATGGGCTTTATCATCATTGATAAAACCTCACACCGAAAAACTGGCGTGAGTCAAACGTCGCCCATTGTATCCCGCGCACGATAGATTTGTCAAATCTGTTCTAATCTTTTTCTAATTTTTCCAGCCCACTCCCAAATTGCTTGTAGCCTGAACAGGCAGAGTCAAGAGTTTGGCATCTTGTCTCTTATCGGCTACAATCATCCGACATCGTACCCGACTCTGAAAACATTTCCTTATGCTGTCAACCGAACCCCCTCTCTTTCTCATCGGCGACATTCACGGTCACCTCGAAAATCTAATCCGTCATTTGCGATACGCGGGCTTGGCAAATTCCAACGCGCAGTGGCTCGGCGCCGATGCACAGTTATGGTTCATGGGCGATTTCACCGACCGTGGACCGGATGGCGTTGGTGTCATTGATTTTGTGATGCGTCTGCAGCAAAACGCCGCCCGGCGCGGCGGTCACGTCGGCGCGCTCTTGGGCAATCACGATGTCGGTCTTGTCACCGCGAAACTTTTTCCGAACGCGCCGTCGAGCGGCTCGAAAGGCACGTTTTACACCGACTGGGTAGATTACGGCGGCACTGTCTCCGATTTACAAAAATTGCAGCCGCACCACATCGAGTGGCTGCGAAATTTGCCCGCGATGGCAGTAGTGCAAAATCGTTTGCTTTTGCACGCCGACGCGATGTTTTATTTACACTATGGCGACACGCTTGCCAAGGTGAACGCGGCTACAAAAGAGTTGATGTATTCGACCAATACGGAAGGTCTGGACGAATTGTTAGGGTTTGCGGGAGAACGTTTCGCGTTCGATGAGCGCAAGGCGGGCGCCGTGATGCGGGCTTCACAGCTCCTCGCATATTTTGGGGGACGACAAATTATTCATGGACACACGCCGATTGATAAATTGAGCAGCGAGCCGATTGAACGCATCACACGCGCGTACACGTATTGCAGCGGTTTGGCAATTGATGTGGACGGCGGAATCTACAAGGGCGGCGCAGGTTTTGTTTATGAAGCTCCTCCGTTTGACCCCGAACTTTTGCCTACTGACACGTTGCATGTGGCACAAGAAAACTGACCCGTTCCAAATTTGGAACGGGTTTGTGTTATCATTCCAAATAGAAATTTCCCATGTCATCTCAGGGCGTTCTCTCCCATTACAAACCATATCTTCCAGTCACGGATAAAACTCCCCATCTCTCGCTCGGCGAAGGCGATACGCCGTTGGTGCGCGCCAACGCGTTGTCGCAAGAAACCGGCTGCGACATTTTTTTCAAACTCGAAGGATGCAATCCGACCGGTTCGTTCAAAGACCGCGGCATGGTTGTCGCGGTGGCAAAAGCGCAAGAGCAAGGCGCGCAAACTATCGTGTGCGCGTCAACGGGCAACACCTCGGCGAGCGCGGCCGCCTACGCCGCGCGCGCCGGATTGAAATGCGCGGTGTTGATTCCTTCGGGACAAATCGCGCGCGGCAAACTCGCACAAGCATTCGCGTACGGCGCGAACATTTTGGCGATTGACGGCAACTTTGACCGCGCGCTCGAACTCACGCGCGAACTCGCGGAACAATTCCATTTCGCCGTCGTCAATTCCATCAACCCGCATCGGCTCGAAGGACAAAAGACCGCCGCGTTTGAAATCGTTGACGCGCTCGGCCGCGCGCCCGATGTTCTCGCGTTACCCGTCGGCAATGCAGGCAACATCACCGCGTATTGGAAGGGATTCAAGGAATATGCAACCTCACCCCGACCCTCTCCTTCGAAAGGCGAGGGGGCAAAGGTTTCCCCCCTTGATAAGGGGGGATTAAGGGGGGTAACCCTCCCGCGCATGTGGGGCTTTCAAGCCGAAGGCGCGGCGCCGTTGGTGAGCGGCAAACCGATTGCCGAACCGCACACGATTGCAACCGCGATTAAAATTGGGAATCCCGCGAGTTGGAGTGGCGCGATTCGCGCGCGCGATGAATCGGGCGGCGAAATTTCTGCCGTGAGCGATGATGAAATTCGCGCGGCACATTCGTACCTCGCCTCACGCGAAGGAATTTTTGTGGAACCCGCGTCGGCGGCGAGCATCGCGGGCATTTTGAAAAAATTGCGTAACGGAAATTTGGAACGCGGACAAACGATTGTGTGTGTGTTGACAGGCAATGGATTAAAAGATGTGGATTTTGTGTTGGCGTCGGGATTTGAAATTAAAACATTACGCGCCGAAGCAGGCGCACTCGCAGACGCGTTAGAAATTCAAGTTTGAAAATAAATTTCGCAGAAATTTATTTTCAAACAACACCCCACACATGAACCTCTGGCGTGACATTCCTCCCGGGCCCGACGCGCCGAACGTGGTGTACGTCGTCGTCGAAATTCCAAAAGGTTCGCGCAACAAGTACGAGTTTGATAAAAAACTGGGCGCGATTCGCGTGGACCGCGTGTTGTATTCGTCAATGGTCTATCCCGGCGATTACGGCTTTGTGCCGCAGACGATGTACGACGACGGCGACCCGCTCGATATTTTTGTCATGAACAACGAGCCGACGTTTCCCGGCTGCATCATTTCCGCGCGTCCCATCGGTCTCTTTCGCATGAAAGACAAGGGCGAACCGGATGACAAAATTCTCGCGGTGAATGTGGGCGACCCATTTTTCCGCGACTATCATGACATCGCCGATATTCCGCAGCATTTTCTCGCGGAATGCGGACATTTTTTTGCGACGTACAAAGATTTGGAAGGCGTGTTTGTCAAAACGCTCGGCTGGGAACGCGCGGCGAATGCGGAACAACGCATCACGTACGGAATTGAAGCGTATAAAAAAATGCTTGCGGGGGAAAAGAAAAAAGCGCGGCGAAAATCGTGAGCGCGAACCAATGTGTTCGCCTTATTGCACAATCAACGCCGCCGCAGGCACGATACGTTTGCCCGCGAGATAACGGAGATTCCCGAAAAAATACGCGTCGCGCGCCAACGCCGCATCGCGCATCCACTCATTTTGAAAATTCAAACAGCCGCGTTCGCCGCCATTGAGCGATTGAAAAAATTCTTGCGCGCGGCGAAAAAACAAAACGCGTTGGTTCAAACTGATTTTGACGCTGAACATGAATCCCGCGCGCACAAATTCTTCTGCGAGGTCAGGGTCAAGCCGAATGCCGAGAATGTGCGCGGTATTTTCTTGAAAGCCGTTCAAATCGCCGCGTGAAAATTTCATCCGAATTGTTTTGGAATTCGCGTTCGAAATAAATTCCATCTGTTCGGGCAGCAGCGACGCTTTGCCGTAACGATGTTCGCGCGCGAGCGCGGAATAATTGGTGAGCGTCGTATTTTTTTCGACCTGATATTCATAGTACGTTGTTTGGTAACGCATCTTCCAATCTTTGGAAATGTTGACGAGCGCGGCTTCAATATCATTCCACAAATCTTTGCCGATAAAATACGCGCCGAGAATCGCGACGATGGATTGCAGCGAATACACTTCCGACGATTTCAGCGCGAGAAAAATCAGAATGATAAAGATGCCGAGAAAAATTCCAAAGATGCTGTTGCCGGGGTGCGGCACGCGCGTATACAGCGAACGCCGCCGCGTCGAAATATCATTCGCGTATTCTTGAAACGGCGTAAAGCGATAATTGTCCGAAAGAATTTGGCGCGCGAACGGATACAACACCAAATGCACTTCTGCCGACTCGTACTGCTTCAGCGCGGGAATGTTGTTCAATTCCACATCGTAAATGTACGAAAAATTCGGATTCTGTCGCAGACGAACAAGATTGTCGAGGGCGCTGTTCATTGCAAGAATTGTAGAGTGAATGCGTGAAACGTCAAACGTCAATCGAAAATCGAAATTCCCAATTCCCAATTCCCAATCTCCAATCTCCACCATGCCCAAACTCACCATCCACGTCCCCGCCACCACCGCCAATCTCGGACCCGGCTTTGATTGTCTCGGACTCGCGCTCGATTGGTGGAACACCATCGCCGTCGAACCCGCGCGCACGTTTCAAGTAAAACTGCGCGGCAATTCACAAGGACTGCCTGCGGATGAATCGAACATGGTCGTCGAACACATCCGCATTTTTTACAATCACATCGGCGCGCGGATGCCGACGCTGCGCGTGACGATGACGAATCGCATTCCCATTGGCAAAGGGTTCGGTTCGAGCGCGGCGGCTCTCGTGGGTGGATTGCTCGCGGGCAACGCGCTCGCGGGAACGCCGTTGACCGCGCAAGAGATTTTGGAAATGGCGAACGAGCTCGAAGGGCATCCCGACAATGTGAGCGCGGCGATTTTTGGCGGATTCACCATTTCCGCGCTCGACGAAGGGCGCGTGGTGTGCGCGAGCGTCGAGCCGTCCGAAAAATGGCGCGCCGTCGTTTATATCCCCGACCACGCGCTTGCAACAAAAACCGCGCGTAAAATTTTGCCCGCAGAAATTTCGCGCCGGGATGCGGTTTTCAACATTGGACGCGCGGCATTGCTCGCATACGCGTTCACTACACAGCGCGCGCATTTTCTGAACATCGGCACGCAAGACCGGTTGCATCAACCGTACCGCGTGCCATTGGTGACAGGCATGACAGAGATGTTGGACGCGGCACGCGAGGCGGGCGCGAACGGCGCGGCGTTGAGCGGTGCGGGTCCGAGTCTCATCGCGTTCGCTACATCCGAAACGCAAGCGAAAAAAATTCGCGGCGCGTTCACCGAAGCCGCGCGCAAACTGAAATTAAAAGGCGAGACAAAAATTTTGAAATTGAGCGCGCGCGGCGCGTATGTGACGCAAATGTGAATGGAACTCGCGCGAAAAATTTTGCGTCTTGCAAGCAGAGGTGACAATGAAACAAATTTTATTTTTGCCATTCCTTCTTCTGATTGCAAGCGCGTTCGGCGGCTGCATCGGCACCACGCAAACCTTCACACCGCCGACCCCCGCGCCCTCCGCGCCAACTCTCGAACCAATCGCGCAACCCTCACCGCAGCCCACGCGCGCAAATTTGCCCACACCACAAGGGAGTGTTGTGATTATAGACCAAACGCTTTTGAAATTAATCGAGCAAGCAAAAGATGATTTGACCACGCGCGCAAACGTCTCGCGCGACGCGATTACGCTGAAAAGCGCGCAAGCCGTCGAGTGGCGTGATTCCTCGCTCGGTTGTCCCGTCGAAGGAATGATGTACGCGCAAGTGATTACGCCCGGTTATTTGATTGTGTTGGAAGCGGCGGGGAAAGAGTGGAATTATCACGCGGGGCGCGATAGAGTGATGTGGTGTGACCAGTGAAAAATCGGAAATAGAGGTAATGAGGGAAACAAGACCAATCTTATTTCCCTCATTTCCTTTATCTCCCTTGCAACGTCGGCATTCGCGAATGCCACTCCGTCACCTGTTGAAATTGATGCGCGGCTTGTAACACGCGCGCTTCATCCCACGCGCGTCCGACAATTTGCAGCCCTATCGGCAATCCTTCGCGTGTGAAACCACAGGGAATCGAAATCGCGGGAACGCCGGTCACGTCGAACGGCGCGGTGAACGCGGTGAGGTTCTGCGCGAGATTCACCGCGTCGCCGCCGATGCGCGGCGCGGGGATGCGCGTCGTGGGTGTGATGAAAAAATCAATGTCGTCGAAAAATGAATCAAGCGCGCGGGTTAATTCCGCCTGTTGGCGTTTTGCCAAAGCGTATTCGTCCGCGCGAATCGTTTGAAAACTTTTGAGCCGTGTGTACACATCCGCGCCGTAATCATCTTTGCGCGTTTCCAACCATTCGCGGTGAAACGTCGCCGCCTCAACGCGCAACGTGACGCGATTCATTTCAAACATTTCGCGCGCGTGCGGCAAATTTTTTTCCACACGCATCGCGCCCAATTCCTCAAACACGCGTTCGGCATCACGCACCGCGCGTGAAATTTCCTCATCCACTTTTTGTTCAAAATACGCGCGCGGCGCGGCAAAACGCAAACCGCGCAGTGAATCCTGCAACGTCGCGGAAAAATTCGGCACAGCCACATTCGCCGAAACGGGGTCATGTTCATCATAGCCCGCAATCGCTTGCAAAATGAGCGCGCAATCTTGCGCGGTTTGCGCGAGCGGTCCCGCGTGGTCATTGCTCCAACTGAGCGGCACAACGCCGCGCAAACTGACGCGCCCGAAGGTCGGTTTCAATCCCGTAATTCCGCACAACGCGGCAGGAATGCGAATCGAGCCGCCGGTATCGGAACCGAGCGCACCAAGACACAACCGCGCGGCAACCGCCGCCGCCCCCCCCCCCGATGAGCCACCCGGAAGATGCTCCAAGTTCCACGGATTATGCGCCGCGCCGAAATGCGGATTGTCATTCGTCACGCCGAACGCAAATTCGTGCATGTTGTTTTTTCCGAGCAGCACCGCGTCAGCAACGAATAGATTCGTTACTATGCGCGCGTCGTCTTGCGCAATGTTGTCGCGCAAAATTTTGGAACCGGCGGTAGTGGGCAAGCCGCGCCAATCGAACAAATCTTTGATGGCAAGTGGAATGCCTGCGAGCGCGCCGAGTGTTTCACCCCGCGCGCGGGCGTCGTCCACGCGTTGTGCCTGCTCCCGCGCGCGTTCGGCGGTGACGGTGATGAACGTGTTGAGTTTTGCATCGTACTGCGCGATGCGTTCCAGAAAAAAATTAGTGAGTTCGAGGGATGAGATTTCGCGCGCGGCGAGCGCGGTGCGCGCGGTGGCGACGGTGAGGGAGGCGGGATTCATGGTCAGGATTGTATCATGGGATTTACGCGCTTAAGATGTGATAGAATAAATTTGTGAGGTGAAATATGATGCTCGATACACTCGTTCTCGAAATCAGACAACTTCCGTTGACAACGCGTCTTGAACTCGTCGAAATGATTGCCG
Organism: uncultured Chloroflexota bacterium; assembly: GCA_937870825.1. Taxonomy (GTDB): domain Bacteria; phylum Chloroflexota; class Anaerolineae; order UBA4142; family SHND01; genus SHND01. Next base: position 31,671 of record CALMZO010000364.1, read on the forward strand.
AATCGGTGAGGGAGGAATTGGCTACAATTCCGAATGTTCCCACGTTGACAGTGGGAATGCTCAAGCCAGAAGGGGCTACTCTTTCTGATGACGAGTTAAAGCAAGACTATATCAATTATTTGGATGAAAAATACAAATGATGCGCGTCCTTCTTGACACGAATGTCGTTCTCGACTATTTGCTCGCCCGAGACCCATTCGCGCAAATTGCTACAGAGATTTTGCTTGCGGCAGAGAACGTAGAATTTGAGCCGTTCGTTTCCGCAATTACGCCTGTCAATCTTTACTATATCGCGCGCAAACTCAGGGGTGATGCGGAAGCGCGCAAGGCAGTGAAAGGGCTTCTTGCTATTTGCCAAATCGCAATCACCGATCGCGCAATTCTTTTTGACGCGCTAGCCCTGCCGATGAAAGATTATGAGGATGCAGTTCAAACTGCCAGCGCGCGAGCTGTTTCTTTAGACGCAATTGTGACGCGGAACCTTGATGATTATGCAAATGCTGACTTTTCTATCCTGACTCCTGCGGAGTTCCTCACCCAACTTCGTGTGCTCAAATCGCAAGATGACAATTAACTCATTGGTCTTCTGAATGAAAGTATTGGCAGTATTTGCTTGAACGAGTCGGTTTTGTGGATTGCATTTGAAGGAGGCATTGCAATGGCAGAATTTGTTACACTTTCCTGTCCAACCTGCGGAGGAAAATTGAAAATCACGAATGATATTGACCGCTTTGCCTGCTCTCATTGTGGAAATGAGCATGTTGTAAAGCGAAGTGGTGGCATCGTTTCGTTGTCTCCCGTAGTTGATGGTCTAAAAAAAATCAAGACAGGTGTTGACAAACGCGAACGAGAACGCAAGATGGGACAGGTGGCACGAGAGCGTATGGATGATATGGAACGCCAGCGGTCAAAAGAATTGGCAGCACTTCAAAATGAGAAATCACGAATTGAAAGTGAGATGGCAAGACACAGAAGAATCCTTGAGCAATTGTGCCGACAGCGACTGTGAATTGGAAGGCACTTTCAACTTGCCCGTCATTACGTCGCACTACAGCATTCCAATTGAGAAAGGGGAGAGGAGTGAAAAATATGTCATCCACAGCCATCACAGCCGTTGTCGAAATATTAGAGTCCTTGCCCGATTCTGTGCAAGACCAAGTGATGAATCATCTGCGAGAATGCTTGATGGGATTGCAACAAGAGTCAGATATTCCTAACGTTACCACGCAGCAAACCTTTGAAGAGACCGATGCGGGAAAGAATCTTGTGCGCACCAACAATGCGGACGACCTCTTCATGAGATTAGAAATTTGACAATTCCTCCCTCCTCCTTCCTCCCCGCCCCCCCTTGTCGCGCGCGCAAAATTTCCCTATAATTCGCTCCATTGAATTGCGCTGGCATTTTCCTCGCGCACAATTCGTCGCTACTCCATCATCCCTCAATTTTTCGGCACCATCATCAAACCGGAGAAACACATGGCGATTGGAAATGAAACTTGGAATCGGCTCGTCGCGCGGTTCGGTTCACCCGAAGACCGCGTGACGAATGTTGGTCTCTCGCAGCGCGTCTACACCGACCGCGCGGCGATGATTTGGCTGTACAGTGCCGTGTTCTGGCTCACGGTGGTGGACTTGTTTGGACTGCACCTCGCACTCCTCTTTATCTCTCCCAATTTTGCATCAGGCATTCCCTGGCTCGTGTTTTCGCGCGTGCGTCCGCTGCATGTCAACGGCGTGATTTTCGCGTGGCTCTCGATGATGTATTGGGGCTTTGCGTTTTACGCGCTGCCGCGTTTGTCCGGAACAAAAGGAATGTGGAGCGAAAAACTTGGCGTGTGGACAGCGTGGGGTTGGAATCTATTTTTTGTGTTGGGCATCGTCACGATTGCAAGTGGTCTCACCCAAGGGCGCGAGTACGCGGAATTTATTTGGCCCCTTGACCTCTTGCTCGTGGTGTTGTGGACATCCAACGTAGTCAATGTGGTGATGACGGTGTTGAATCGGCGCGTGAGACCGCTGTATGTGGTGACGTGGTGGATTCTTGCATCGCCGTTGTGGTTGGGCATCACGTACATCATTGGCAACGTGATGTGGAATCCGGGCATCGCGTTTGGAATTTACGGGGTGCTTGGCGGCGCGACGGGGAATCTTGCTTCGGGCATGGCGGACGGCATGGTGAATTGGTGGTACGCGCACAATTTGTTTGGCTTGTGGCTGACGCCGATGCTGCTCGCGGGCTGTTATTATTTGATTCCGCGCATTACCGCGACGCCGTTGTATTCGCACACCTTGAGTTTGATTTCATTTTGGGGCATGGCGTTTTTGTACACGGGCGTCGGGCATCATCATCTTTTGCAGACGCCGAGTCCCGGCTGGCTCAAAACGATTGCGATTCTTTCGAGCGTCGCGCTGCTGATTCCGGTGTTCGCGTTCATGGTGAATATCATGATGACGATGCGCGGCAATTGGGATAAATTTTTTACCAACATTCCGTTGCGGTTTGCGTTGACGGGATTTATTTTTTACGTGCTGGTGAACATTCAAGGTTCGTTTGAAGCGACGCAAGCGTTCAATCAAATGACGCACTTTACCAATTTCGTCGTCGCGCACGCACATCTCGCGTTACTCGGCGCGTTCACATTTTTGGGCATGGGCATCATTGATTACATCGTGCCGCAAGTTTTGAAAAAGCCATTGTACTCGCGCAAAGCGGAAGAGTGGCAGTATTGGCTCATCCTCATCGGCTTTTCGGGATTCTTTTGGGCGCTGACGATTGCGGGAATTTTGCAAGGGCAAGCGTGGCAGCGCGGCATTCCCGAAGAAAATGTTTTGCCGATGTTGCAGCCCTGGTTTGTGATTCGCGCCATTTCCGGCGCGTTGATTGTGGTGTCCGGTTTTGTGCAAATGTTCAATCTCATCATGACGATTCGCACCAACACGCGCGCCGAGTTGGCAAAAAATACTTCCGAATGGGCGGCTGCCGCACCATCCGCTGATTGAGTACGCGTGATGGCAGGGTCAGTGAATTGATATATGAGGAAAAAATTTTTGACGGCGCGCTCGTCTGTGGAGGCGTCACCGGAGGTGACAGCATGAGCGCAGAAAACCGTCCTCCGCAAATGGATTACATCCCCGCCGAACCGCGTCATCCAAACACATGGGCGCCGCATCCGCGCAAAAAAATGGTGATGACGCCGCTCGTCGTCGCCATCGGCGGGCTCATCGCGTATTTCACCGTCGTCGCGATGGTGGTGATTTTGCCGACGACGACCTTTGACCCCCCCCCCTCGCCGAACAATCTGGCGCTGACCGAGTTGGAAGAACAAGGACGGCGCATCTATTTGGCGAACGGCTGCATTTATTGTCACAGCGGCTTCACCCGTCCGCAAGACATCGCGGCGGGCTTGCATTATTTGTATCCGCGCATTTCCGAACCGGGCGATTACGTCGCACCGGACCAATCGCCCAACACATTCGGTACGGAACGCACGGGACCCGATTTGTCCAACAGCGGCGGTTTTCATCCCGACGATTGGCACATCGCGCATTACAAAAATCCGCGCACGGTGACGCCAATTTCGGTCATGCCGTCGTTTGAATTTTTCTCGGCGCAAGAAGCGAGCGCGCTGATTGCCTTTACGCAAGCGCGCACGGGCAAACTCGCGCAAATTCGCACGCAGCATCAATTGAACATGAAGCAGCTGCTGATTGCGGAAAGAAATTTGAGCAGCACGCTGCAAGCCGATTACAAAATCGGTTTTCCGGGCGCGGACAATTTGGCGAATTTGATGATGATGGACCGCGGCTATTGGTTCGAGTCCAACCCGCTGCCGGTGACACAAGAAAATTTGATTCGCGGGCGCGAAATTTATCGCGAACGCTGCATCGGCTGTCATGGGGTCAAGGGAGACGCGCTGAGTCCGGCGCTCGCGTACCTGAACCCGCCGCCCGCCGCGTTCATCATTGCCGATGATGCCAAGATGGCTTCGGATACCTCGCCCGGCGCGTACTATTGGCGCATCTTGCGCGGGGTGCCGGGGACGGCGATGGAAAACTTTGGCACGCGCCTTTCCGTCGAAGATATTTGGCGCGTGGTCATGTTTTTGAAAACCATTCCAAACGGCGGCCTCACGAAAACGCCGACGCCGGACATGTACATCGAATGGGTCGGTTATCCGCAGCTCTTTACCTGGGGGAATTGTTTTTATCCCGAACAAGAGGCGACGAACCCCGCGCTGATGTATGCGGACAATTCACCGGAGGGCATCGGCGATGTCGCGGCGATGGTCGCACCGGGCGCGGTGAATCCCGAATACGCGGTGATTTTGTACATGGTGGAAAATCAAAAAATTCCGTGCGGCGCCGAAGACCCGAACATGAGCGCGTTGGCGATTGTGAACGCGGCGGCAAATCGTCCGACGGAAAATTACGCGCGCATGGGTTCCTCGCAGTTGCAATTCATTCCCGCGAATCTCATTTCGTCAAAAAATTACGGCGACGAATGGCTCAACGCCGTGTGGAACAAGCCGGTGACGAGTCCGTGAACCATCATCCGTATATAGTGGTCAGTATTCAGTCCTCGTGAACGGCAAGCAGCTGGCAAATGAACGAACCGTTTGAAACGTCTTTGGAAAAATATGCGGAACTCGCGGTGCGCGAGGGGATGAATGTGCAGCCCGGGCAGCGTGTGTTTGTGCGCGCGACGCGCGGGGAACCGGACTTGGCGCATCGTGTCGCGCGCGCGGCGTATCGCGCGGGCGCGTCGTTGGTGGATGTGTTGTGGGAAGATGACGCGCTGGACTTGATTCGCGTCCAAGAAGCAACGTGCGAATCATTGGATTTGTGGAGTGATGCGTATGCGCGCGCCTTCAACGGCGCGGCAGAACGCAATGATGCGTTCTTGTTGATTCACGCGCCCGATTCGGAATTGTTTGCGAAGGTGGACGCCGCACGCGCGGACGCCTTTCGCAAAGCGCGTTTGCGCGCGGTACGAGCGATGTTGCAATCCCAGTCGCGCAATGAATTTCAGTGGAGCGTCTGCCGCGTGCCGAATGCCGAGTGGGCAGCGCGCGTCTATCCCGACGCCGAAAACGCGCGCGAAAAATTGTGGGACGCGATTTTTGAAATGTGCCGCGTCAATACAAGCGACCCCAACGCGGCGTGGCGCGCACATACCGCGACGTTGCGAAAACGAAGCATCGCGTTGACCGCGAAACAATACGACGCGCTGCACTACAAATCGCCCGTTACCGATTTCACACTCGGCTTGCCGCGCGGGCATATTTGGTTCGGCGGCAGTTCCACTACACCGCGCGGCATTACCTTTTCCGCCAACATTCCCACCGAAGAAGTGTTCACCCTCCCGCATCGCGAACGCGCGGACGGTTACGTCACCATGACGCGCCCGCTAAGCATCAACGGCGTTTTGATACAGAATTTTTCGTTGACGTTTGAAAACGGGCGCATCACGCGCGTCGACGCGTCGAACGGGCAAGACGTTTTGAAAAAATTGATTGCGAGTGATGAAGGGGCGGCGCGTTTGGGTGAAGTTGCGCTCGTTCCCGCGTCGAATCCGATTGCGCGCATGAACACGATTTTTTACGACGGCTTGTACGATGAAAACGCGGCAAGTCATATCGCCATCGGACGCGCGTATCGTTTCACGCTGCAAGGCGGGACGCAAATGTCGGATGAGAAATTTCGCGCGGCGGGCGGCAACGACAGCATCATTCATGAAGACACGATGCTCGGTTCGGGCGAGATGGATATTGACGGGATTTGTGAGGATGGGACGCGCGAGCCGGTGATGCGCGCGGGCGAGTGGGCGTTTGAGGTTTGACCCCTCACCCCCAACCCCTCTCCCCGAGAGGGGGAGAGGGGAGAAGGAACAAAGATGAACTATCTCAAATCCATTTGTTTCGCGTTGCTGATGACCGCGTTGTTCATTGCGCCCGCGTTCGCGCATGACGGACCCGAGGGCGCGGAATGGGTGATGGCGGATTGGATTTTTATTACGTTCGCGGTGTTCGCAGGCGGCGCGTTGCTCGCATTCGTCGCGGCGTTGAAACTGGGTTTGCTTTCGAATCTCGAAGACGCGAAATATCACATTTTGACGATTGACGAGCCGGACTATTACAGCAATGAGGCATGAGCAATGAGGGACGAGTCAACGCGTCGTTTGTCATTTGCAATGGCTGATTGTTCATTGCCGATTGTGCATTGAAGCGAGGAATTATGGTTCCATCAGGCAACACTCCCGAAGCGGTGCAAGCGTACTATCAGTACTTGCTCGCGTTTTACATCAACCCGACGGTGCAAAACGTGACGACGAATTGGTTTATCGTCGGCGTGACGTTCGGCTGGGTGGCGATTATCAGCGGACTCTTTTTTATTTATTTTCGCCGCGCGCGCAATGAAATACCGAGCCGCTTGTATCCGGTGGAAACATACAACGGTTTTATCAGCGAGAGCAACGCGGGCGTGGGCGTTTTTCTTGCGGTCTTTTTCGCGCTGGTGGTGTTGTGGCTGTTGTACATCACCGTGTCGAATTTAACACAAGGGCAGTTGTACTAAAAAGGATTTCGCATGATTGCGTTTATTCAATTCACCCAACAGGTTTCGGCGCGGCTCGCGCCCGACGCATGGGACGAAGCATATTTTTCATTGCTTTCGCTCAAACACGCGCTCGGCGGGGTGCCCGGTTGGAAGCGGCTCGACATCATGGCGAACAATCAGCCGGACGATACGATTCAACTGCGCGTTGTGACGAATTGGGGCACGCTCGACCAAATGGAAGCGTGGCTCGACAGCGATTTGACCGTTGAAGGTGTATTGAAAGCATTGACGCCGCCGCCGCTGGAATTGAACGTTTCGTTTTACGAAAAAATTTCATAGGGCGATGTTGAAAATTGTCCGACAGGAGGAACGTCATGTCCGCACAAAGTCCCAATCTCGCGCCGAAACCCGAAACCGACGATGTCGCGCGCACCCATTTTGAACGCGTCGACAATCGCTGGGACCCGCAGAACGCGCGCCGCGATTGGCTCGTCATCGTGGTGTTGGTGATTATTTATTTGTTGTGGACAGGCACGGTGTTTTTGCTCGAGCCGGGGATTCGTTGATTGTCATTGCGAGGAGATTGCTTCGTCGCTGGAGTGCGCTCCTCGCAATGACATGCACCAAACATGTTTTTGCTTCAGTGGGATACGCCGGATTTAATTCTCATCGCGCTCGGCATTTTGATTAGCGCAGTTGTCGTTTTCAAAATGCTGCCGGGCGCGGCGGTCTATCGCGAACAGGAATTTACGCGCGCACAGATTACGGAATATGACCGCGAGGTGCCGCGTTATTTTTTGTTCGCCGCGCTCGCGCTGTTCGTCGGCGGCGCGCATACCGTTGTCAAGAGCATTCCCGGTTTTTACAACTGGTTGTGGGAGGCGGGGTACGGCGGACATTTGTTTCGCGATTTGTCGAACTCGCACATTGTCATTGTCGGCGGCGGAACCGTATTGCTCACAGGAATAACGTGGTACGTTTTGCCGCGTTGGTTGAATCGTCCGCTCTACAGCAATACGCTCGCGTCGCTTTCGTTGTGGTTCACCGTGTTCGGCGTGTACGGTTTTTATTTCGCGTGGCTCGTGTTGGGACTCGTAGAAGGCGAAATGGTGCGACAAGGTTGGCAGTACGCAGCGGCGAAGGAATATATCGGCGCGTGGCATCGGATTCCGACAGGCATCACGTCGGGCATCATGGGCGTCGGCTATTGGACGTACGTGTTGAATGTGGTGTTGACGATTTATGTTGCGCGTTTTGTAAAACACAAGCCGGATGGGTACTTGGTCAAATTCGCGCTCGTGTCCGCGCTCGCGTTGTTCGTGGGAACGGTGCAAGGGGTGTTGCAAGTGCTGCCCGACAATGCAAATTGGCTGCACGCCGCGCTCAAGTTTGGCGAATACATTGACCCCATCAGTCACGCGCACATCAATCTCGTCACGGGCATGATGGTCTCGCTCGGCGCGTTTCTGATTTATTTCGCGCCGCGTTTTGGCGATGACTCGTCAAAGGAAATTTCGCGCGCGGACGCGTCTCGATTGTTTTGGATTCTCGTCCCCGGTTCGCTGATTTTTTATTTCGCGTTTTTGCTGATTGGGCTGATTCTCGGATATGCGACAGTCGGTTACGGTGGATTGGAATTGCCGCAGCTTGTGTCGTTCGTTTCCGCGTCGAGCCGTTTTTGGCTCGCGCTCGGTGGAACGGTAATGCTGTTGGGGTTTTGGTATTATTTTTATCTCCTCGCGAAAACCTTGAACGCGCGCGAATTCTTTAAGGTGCTGCGCGAGGGGTCGCCGCGCGCGTTTTGGTTCGTCTCTGCCATCGCGCTGTTTGTGGGAACACTGCAAGGAATGTTGCAAGTAATTCCCGCAACGGCGCAACTGCTCGTCGTCGCGCAAGAAGTCCCGAACATCCACGCACAATTGAACATGATTGGCGGCATCATGCTCGCGCTGATGGGTGTCGTGTACGTATTGCTGCCCGAATTGACGGGCGCACCCGCGTCGCCAAAATGGATGCGCGTAAATTTGTACGGCGTGGGGTTCGGCATTGCCGCGTATTATGTGGTGGTGTTGACGAGCGGACTCGTGCGCGGCATGTACCTGCGCGAGGGCTTGAACGACGCTGAAGCCGCCGCGCAACTGGGCTGGGCTGCGCCGACTTTGATGCTTGTCACCGCGCTGCCAATGTTTGTCGGCTATTGGGCGTTCGGCGCGGCAATGTGGAACGCGACCCGCGCGTACCGCGCGGAATGGTTCGCGCGCTGGCGCGAAAACCTGGCGACGTACACGGGACCATTGCCGCCGCGCGTGCAAAAAATTCCGCTGCCCTTTATTTTGGCGATGGAATTTTTTGGCGCGCTGTTTGGTTTTCCCGGACTCGGCTGGTTGTACGCGGGGCAGGCGTTGTTCGGCGTCGCGCTGTTGTGCGCGGGACCCGGCGTCGCGTGGGCGTTGATTCCATTGCTCACGTCGCCGTTTGTGGACACGATTTTTCAACCCTACGGTATCACTGTTCTGTTTGCGTGGCTCGGCGGCACGGCGGTGTTGAGTACGACATTTCTCGCGGCGTACGTGCAATTCAAACGCGCGGTGAAAATTTCTGACAAGAAAACGGCGCCGACTGTCGCGATTCGTCCAACGGAATGATGTCGAATCGGAAAAAAATCTCCCGTCGCGCGCTGTTGGGTTTCGGATTCGTCCTCGCTTTACTGCTCAGTCTCCCCGTCATTGCGATTGCTACAGGCGCGCTGAATGATTCGCCCAAATATGTTTTAATGCGCGACGTTCCCGAGCGCGGCGACGGCGCATATTTGCAAGTGAACGACGGCGCGCGCAGCGGCGTTGTGAAATTGTACGCGTGGAATTTTTTGCTCAATGAATTTCCCCACGACGCGCCCGTTTTTAATCCCTCACACATTCGCGCGTTCATCATCAGCCAGCGCGGCATTGACGACGCCGCGCGTTATCATCTTTTTCGGCTTGACGACAATTCGAAAATTGAAATGGACGCGGAGACGCGCGTGACGAAAATTATTTTTTCGCCGCGCGCGTTATTGTTGGACGGCAACTATATGGTGGATATGCCGAAAAGCGGTTTGTCGTCGGACAGACAGTACTTGTATTTTCGCGTGGACTCGAACGCGCAAAAACTTCCTGTGCGCTGAGTTTGTTCCTCACGCAAAGGCGTAAAGACGCAACGAGAACACGCGTAAAAATTTCGGCGGTTTGCGGTGAAATTATTTTATGTCGCTGAAATGGCGCACGCTCCTTTTGCTCGCGCTCGCGGAACTGTTGGCGATGGGGTTGTCGTTTTCCGCATCCGCCGTGGTGCCATTGCTCACGCGCGAGTGGACGCTGGACGACAACGCGCGGGCATGGCTCACGATGAGTGTACAGACTCGATTTCCGGTGTTAACTCCGCACTCGTACCACTTTCAATTATTTTCCACTTGATGGGAATGATGGCGTTCTTGAGTCCAAGTTTGCCGGCTCGCCCCGCAACTACAACCGGATTGCGGTGGGACAATTTCTGAAACATCTCATCGCGGGTGATTTTGCCCGCGTAGTGACTCTGAATAATTTGGTCCTCTTCTTGTGAGAAGCGTCGTCCTGTAAATTTTGGAATCGAGGCACTGGGCATCCGTTTTATCCCCATTTCACTTGCGCGTCGGACTATGGTTCTCCATTTCCGCCCATGCAGTAACGTGCATAACTCTTCGCGCGGCATCGAGGGATAATTCTTTCGAAGGATATCCTCATCCTCCTCGCTCCATTTAAAGTTGATGTCCAGCTTTGGGCGGTCTATCAGGATTGTCTGAACCAATCCTGTGCGCCATATGATTTTTGCGCGTATCGTTTGAGGGCAATGCTCAATCTCTATTCTTTCAAGGAGCAAAGACAAAAAGGTTTGTTTGAGTGTATCCGTCATTTGTGCCCAGCCTGATTGGATGTTGGCGAGAAATTCACGGACGGTCTTTACTTCGGCTGCGGACAGGATTTTGCCTATTGGCTGACTTTCTATTCTGGCAAGTTCTTCCTTCTCCTTGAGCTTCTCATCAATCATTTCGAGAATCATATCAACCTGTCCGGGCGCGCGCGTCCGCGCCAAATTCGTCTTGAGCGTTTCGATTTCGTTCAAGATGCGCTGAAGTTCGCGCTTGTTGGCAGCGACTTTTTTCTTGGCATCCTCGTAGGCATTCGAGAGGCGTTCAAGCACCTGTTCGGCATATTGTGGGAAAGAGCACTGGGAAACGACGAGTTCAGAAATCGGACTATCAAGAATTTCCGCTTTAAGAGCGAGGCAGTATGTTTCAATATCTGCATCTCTGCATAAATAAGTTTTTCGCCTTACCTGGTCGCTATTTGACCCAATCATGCGACGAGCGGGCTGATGATGAGCGCAGTGCAGCAAGCCCGACAAAAGCAGCGGTTCATAACGTTTCGTTTGGCGAATCCCCCGCGCTTCGAATTTTTTCTGGACCACCCAGAATGTCTCTTCGTCAATCATTGGCTGATGATTTGCTCTATTGATAACTTCTCCGTGCCAGACGAACCAACCAATATAAGTGGGATTCGTAAGCATACTTTTGAGTCGCCCGATTGTGACTGGAATAGACCCATCCTCATTCTTTTTTGTGTTGGCGAATCCAACAATGTTAGCTGGAATGGCGCTGAGGTCTTCGGGCAACGGCGGTCGGGACATTGGCTTTGACTTGGCTTCGCGCGCAAGTTGGTTGAGTGTCTTGCCGGGTTTTGACATTTCTACAAAAAGATGGCGGACTATTTCGGCATGTGGTTCATAGATCTTGAATTTCTGAAAGTTTGGGTTCCGTGAGTTGTCAGGAAGGTACTCCAGAGTATCAAGAACGTATCCTGAAGGGATCGTCCCGCCGACATAGTATCCATGCTTTGCTTTCATGTCTCTAGCGCCCAGAAGGCGCGAGCGCAGTGATTTCAATTCCTCGGCAGCCCGATCAATCTCGTAGCGATACATTCTCATGTGCATTTCGTCGCGCAAATTCAATCGCATATTCGGCGTTACAATGATAACATCGTGTTGTTTACACAATTCTCCAAATTGAAGGCCTGTAATGAGAGTTTGGTCGCGAGAGATTCGACTAATCTCAACAACGTACACGCTTTCAACTTTTCCCTGTTCGATCAATTCAATTAGAAAAGCTAATCCCTTGCGCTCCTCCTGTCCCTTGGTGCCTGAAATGCCAAGGTCACGTCGCTCGACGTGAACAAGGGATTCGGGGTAGCCTTCTTCAATGGCGATGCGTGCGAGGTCATCTTGGCGTTCCACAGAATAACGATGATTTCGTTTTTGCTCGGTTGTAGAGAGACGTTGATAAACAAATGCTATTCCTCTGCAATTTAGTTTCACAGTGGGTTCTTGAATGATATTGTTTTTGTAGAGGCGACCATTCAGACTCTTTGCCATCAGTCCCTTCCTCCCGCGACAATCTTGAACGCGAATTGGAACAAAAGCGATATATACTTGTATGATCTCAAATATAGCACTTTTGTTCTAATATGTCAAAGGTGGTCAAATGTATCAAAATAAATCAATCTGGCTTTCTCTTGAAGAAGCCTGCCAGATTTTGGGAATTTCACGCAATACCCTCAAGAAACTCATCCGCGAGGGTCGAATCCCTGCTTACAATATTGAAGGAGTGGTTGGGTATAAGCTGAAAAAGCCGGATGTGGAATCCCTCATCAAGCCGGTGCAAATTTCAGCCAAGAAAAAAATGTCCAAGAAAAAAAGATGACTCACCTCTGTCCTTCTTTTAGGAAGGCGGCTCCTTCTCCCCAGTCTCCAATCCAATGGGTTTGCCACGCATAGACCGAAGCAAACAATCACTCATCTCCGTAAGTAACTGTATGAGATGCTCTTGACTGTGAGCATCATCCGGGACGAGTAGGCAAATGGGTCTCGGCTTTGCTGTGGGCGAGTTACACTCGTCAAAAAAATCGCCGACATCACTCTTTAATGAACTTGTTCCATTGGCATTACCGCCCTGGTGTTGTGTCCGGGCATTCTCGGTTTCTTTCATTCCCACCTCCGACGCTGATCTCAAAATTCAGAAATTTCAGAACGAACTTGAGCTATCGGTTTGCGAGCAAGGTCAGACCACTTCGCCCTGCTGGTGCGCCAGCAGGGCGGTTGGTAACCACGCATCGAGGGCAGGGGTGGTATTCAGTAGGATGAAAAAGAAGAGGCGGCATCACAGGTGCCGCCTCTTGTCTTGCTTATTTGTTGTTACACTTTTCGTGAATGCCGATGCTGTACGTTCCGTATTTCGGGTCGTCGGGTGACGTCACACGCCGCCAGACTTCACCGTTCTTGAATTCTTTGCCGCACTTGATGCAGCGTTTGGGTCCGCGCGGCATGGGTCCGACGAAAAGTTGAGTTGTGCCATTGTTCGCGTTGGCGAGAATGGACTTGGGTTTTGCTGATTGCTGTTTCATTTCATTGCTCCTGTTTGTTTGCGGAAATTTTTTTTGCCGACTTGCAAGTTCGCGTTCGATGTCACCTCAAAAAGAACGCGGAGAGATTTCATGCCAAGCCGTCGTTTGGCGAATGAAATCTCTCCGCGTGCGCGAAACCACTTCGCGGCTTGCGCAATTTTCTTGCGCTCAAAAACCAAGACCGTGTTCTTTGAGACTGACAAAACGTTGGTCGCCTATAACAAGGTGGTCCAGTACGTCAATGTCAAGCAGTTGTCCCGCTTTGACAATCTCGCGCGTAATCGCAGCATCTTCGGGCGATGGAGTTGGTTCGCCGGAAGGATGGTTATGCACAAGCACGATGCCCGTGCAGTTCCGACGAATCGCTTCGCGGAATAATTCGCCGATGCGAATCACGGTCGTATGCACCGAACCTTGATATGCAGTGACGATGCTCGTGACTCGATTTTTCGTGTCGAGCAGCACCACGCGCATCTGCTCTTGTTCGAGCAAACACATTTCGGGCATCAACAATTGCGCAATGTCTGAAGGCGACGTGATGCGTGTTGCTTCACGCGGCAGTTCTTTGGCAAGGCGTTTGCCCAACTCGAACGTTGCTTGCAAACGCGCGGCGCGTTGTTGTCCGATGCCGTTGAACTTTTGCAATTCGTACAGTCCTGCGCGCGCAATGCCCGCGAGCGATTTGTATTCGGACACCAACTCGAATCCAATTGGTTCTTCACCCGCGCCCAACACCACTTGCAAGAGTTCGGCATACGACAACGCGCCCGCGCCGTATTGCGTGAGACGCTGCATGGGCTGTTCGCTCAACGGTAGTTCGCGCAAGCGATGGGATTTCATGCGTGCCACTGTTTCACAAAACCGCCGAGGGCTTGCGCGATTTCAGGACCCAATGATTCACCAAACGCGTTGATCGCGGCTTGATTGCCGCGCAAGCGTTCGTATTCTTCATCGGAAATTTCGACGTACACGATGTGTGTGTCGTGAAGGGTGAGTTGGTCCAGTACGCCGTCATCGGTGGCAAAAAGAATTCGGGGAATGCGCACACGAATTCCCAACACACGCGCGTTCGGCGGAATGCTTTCAGGAGCGGTATAAATTTTTCGAGACACAACGGAATGGAATGCGTTGATTCACATCAACGACAGTTGCCGATAATTGGCGGAAGGGATTTGCAGCAAGAAAGGTTCATCATCTATCGCGGCTGCAAGTTCGGCGCGGAGGTCTTGCATCGTTGCGCCGAGAAAATCGGGTGCGCGTTGCTCCCGCGAACGTTCGCGGAAAAGTGAATTGAGGTCCGCGATTTGCGAACCGGCGATGACGCTTTTGGCAAGGTCGGCGAGAAAGCCGCGTCCGGAATCGGATTGTTGCACAAGCGCGCCTTCAACCGCATCGCCGGTGAGAAGCAACGCTGCGGCGAGTTTTTGCGCGACGAGTCCCATCGCGCGATGTTCCATCGTGTCTGCATACACCGCGTAATAGACGGCGACATCATCCACTTGTCCGAGACGCCAGGTGCGACGCGCGGCTTGTTGCATCGTGTAGATCGAATAATCAAGTTCGTAGAACGCGGTGGATTGAAACGCCACAAGATCTAACCCCGTCTCAACAAGGCGAGGATTGGTAATGAGTACGTCCATGCCTTCGCCCAATTTTTTGCGGAGCCATTCTTCGCGCGCTTGCGTGCCAACGCTCGCGTTCAAGACAATGCTCTTGATGCCTTCGCGCTGCAACAATCCTTTCAAGCGCGGTGTAATGTCGCGCGTGCCGGTTTGACGACAAAACACAATCAGCCGTCGTCCTTTTTCTTTTTCATTGCACGCGAGATTGACGAGCCATTCTTCTTTGGGGAAAAGAGTCGTCTCATCCAACGCGGGCGCGCTGGCGACAATTTCACCTGTCTTGTCGCGCACGACTTCTTCGCGAAAACACGCGTTGGGATATGCGAGCAGACTTTGCAAGTACGCGCCGAGCAGCGAGTTGTCGCCTTGCTTGATGCGTTCGTGCAATTCCTCTTCCAGCATGTCCGCCAGTGTTTCGTACGCCGCGCGTTGTTCCTTTGCCATCGGTAGCACGATGGGAACTTCGCGATAATCCGGCATGTCGAATCCCAAATCCGCGAGTCCGAGAAACGCGGTGGAATCGAGCAATTGCATGACGAGTTCGGGTGAGATGCCCGGCAATTCGCGCACAAAAGTTTTGCGCCGGCGTTTGCCCGAATAGACGCCGTAATCATCATTGTCTTCATTCGACAATTTGGTGACGCGTTCGAGAATGCCGTAACGCTCTGCCCACTTTTGCCCATCGCTCCATTGAAACATTTTGCGAATGTGCGGTGAGAGACGATGCAGCAAAAAGAACAAGGAGGTTGGTAGAGTAGGGACAGGGCGCACCTTTACAGCTTACGCTGCGCGTGTTTCCCCATCCCTCTCCCCAAACCGTGCATGACAGTTTCCCGTCACACGGCTTTCCATTAATTGTCGTGGCGTGGTCGTCCATAGCCCCCTTGCGCCACATGACACCGTTCGCATAACGTGATGAGATTTTCGAGCGTGGATTTTCCGCCTTTGTGTTTGGGTCGAATGTGGTGTGCGTCCAAGTTTTGGTTCATGCCACATTGCGTGCAGCGATGCCCGTCCCTGTCTAATGCTTGGTCTCGCAGATTGCGCCAAGTCGAAAGTTCCGTTCGCCCATCCCACAGATGGTCAGGGAGCGGAATTTCGAGTTCGGTTAGGGTTGGGATTTCTTCATCCTCAATCAGAAATGGGTTCGGAATAGTTCGCTGTTTATACGGTGTGATGTGAATGTCGCGCATCAGGCACAGGAACAAATCTGAACCATCGGTGCGTGTTGCCGCAAAGTTCTTCCGTGTCCCTTCCTGTTTGAGATAGCGTTTGAGGATTTCCCGATAACTGCTTGCGGTCAGTCAGCGCGCGTACCTTGTCTTTGAGCCGTGAAATGCTTTTGTCGGAAGGACGTATCAGGGTGATGGCTTTCCGTCCATTTCTTTCGGGATAGTGCTGGACATGAAAGCCCAGAAAGTCGAATCCGTCGCAAGCATGGGTGACTATCGTTTTCTCTTCGGACAGTTCCAATTTCAATTCATTATGGAGAAAGTCCCGTATCTCGTCGCGTATCGCTTCCGCCTGTGCTTTTGTGCCGTTGCACAAAGCAATCCAGTCGTCCGCGTACCGCACATAGATACAGTTGGTTTGTCCCTTGTGTCTTCGCCACGCTCTCGCTCCATCTGTCATGTTCCCATACCGTTCCCACCAGAACTTGTCGAGTTCATGTAGGTAGATATTCGCAAGGAGCGGTGAGAGAATGCCCCCTTGCGGTGTGCCTTCGGGGGAACGACGAAAGACTTGGTTCTCCATAATGCCTGCTTTGAGAATCCGTCCGATGAGATTCAGTACGCGCGTGTCTGCCACGCGTCGGGCAATGAGTTTCAACAACAGGTCGTGGTTGACCGTATCGAAATACGCCCGTATATCACCTTCGATGACCCAGAAGTAGGTGTTGCGTGGATTGATGAGTTTGTAGCAAACGTGTATCGCATCCATTGTGCGGCGTCTGGGTCGGAATCCGTACGAGCAGTTCAGAAAGTCAGTCTCAAAGATGGGTTCGAGCAGCATCTTGAGTAGCATTTGAACCACACGGTCACGAATGGTGGGAATTCCCAAAGGGCGCATTTTGCCATTGGCTTTGGGAATGTATTGACGTTCCACAGGTTGGGGTTGATAGTGCTTGCTTTGGAGTTGGGCTTTCAGGTCAGCGATGAATTGTTCTCGAAAGCCTGCGCGCTCAAAGTCGCGGCGTGTGATGTGGTCTACGCCGCCGGTGCGCGCTCCTGTGTTTGCCAATACGGTGTCGAGGGCGACGTTCAGCCAGTCCTCGAGTTTCAGAAGGTGATACAGGTCGTCAAACCGATGTGTAGGTTGGGCTTTGGCTTTCCGCGCAAAGCTGCGTTGAGTCTTGAGAATATCGTCCAACATGTTTAGGACCTCCTCGTCAACGACTTGCTTTTCCAATTAACTGTCTCCCTTCGCCATGTCACGCGGTCATTGGTTGTTCTGACCGTGTGAGTGTGGTTGACGTTATCAACCTCAGACTACTATGGAGACTCCGACTGATGCGATTCACTTCAACTACAGGTAGTCCAGTCCTGTCAGACTGCGGCAGGACGGAAGCGCATCTCTCCCACGTTCTCACAGTGTACTGTTGCGTCCAGTCGTAGGTTTCATCTCTACACCCGTCGAGTCCGCTCGGGACTCGCGTTGCAGTCCGCTGGCTTATACCCCTATAACCGTGCGCGGTTCGACCGTTACGAAAGTCTTTTCGCCCCACGACGAGAGATGGGACTTAACTGCAACTCACTCCGCAGCGTTTGCGACGCTTCCCATCGGAAGGCGGAGTGGTTACGGCTGTGGGTGCTTCAAACGATGATTTCTGGCGTAACCATAACTGGACTCAGGCTGGCGGTCATCAGACCAGATGGGTCAGTCTTTATCCGCTTTTGTCCCCGCAGCTTTTCACTGGTTGTTCCTCCTTGTCCCCAGCTACGCGGGTAGCCTCATTCGCTCTGGGGTGAGCGAATGGCTCTACTGGGTCGTTTGTCTCACCTCCTTTCCTTGACCCGTTTGAGCATTACAACTGTGAACTTCGTGGCGCACCGCGCCCGCCATAGAGTGTGCCCGTCAATGCGAGTGTTTTTTCACACGCGCGAATCAATGCACCGAATGCGTAACCCTGGTCGGTGGATTGACCTTTGAGTTGGTGCACTTCATCGGTGATGAGAAGCTTGAAAAATCCGCGATGACGACGCGCGATGTAATCGGCGATCGGATAACGGGAAGTGACATGTGACGAATGTCGGATAACATCCGTTTCAAAGAGCGTGTCTGTTGTCTGTGTTCTGTCGTCTGCGGTCTGATTGAGATGCACGCTCTGATACAACGCCTCATTGCATTCAAAGCAGCGGCGTTTCTTTTCAAAGTAGTTTGCGTTCAACACGGGCGCGGTTTCTTCATTCGCTTCGACGTGATGGACGATGTGTCCACAGCGTGGGCAAGAAAACATTTCGACAATTTGTTTTTTGCCGTCGGAAATGCTCAACACACGTTTGCGTGTAATGCAGGCAGGAATCCAACCCGAACCGAGTTTCGCCATTTCTTTGGAAAGAACAGCAAAGGCGAGGGTGTGACGCGCTTGCGGGTCACGCTGCATGCGCCTGACCTGTTTCACAAATTGTTCAACATCGGACAAACGATACAGCGGCATCGCAAACGCAAGCGGCACGATTTCGCGCACTTCACGCGCCCACTTGTTGACGAGATGCGGCGGGCAGAGAATGAGGGTCGGATTCCCTTTGGCTCGAAGCAACGCAGTAACCGCGCTACCGATAGTCGTTTTGCCAACGCCCATTTCGCCGACGAGAATCGCAAAGTTCGCGCGTTGGAGGCGTTTCCACAATGCGGTTGCGACATGCTTTTGCGCGGGAAAGAGTCCCGTCTCTTTGCGCCCCGCCAACCGGCGATTTTTGCTCAAGCGATTGAGGATTGCTTGGATGCGTTCACCCTCCGCTTCCAAATCGAAACGATAGAGCGGCGTGAAGGTTTCAATCACGCGCCGGGCGATGACGTCTTGCCATTCTTCGATGAATTGCGAGAGCGCGTGCGGTTCGTCGAGACGCGTTGTCTCTCCCGTTTGCAAATTCACCGCGACGATTTCGGTGACGAAGCGGTCCCGCTGCACGTCTTCGTTTTCATCGTCGCTCTCCACTTCATCAACTACTTTGTACGTGCGTCCTTTGATAAGTAACGACGTTCGATGGAACGTCGCTGTCTCTTTTTCGAGAACGAGATTTTGCAAAAGCCCTGCCGCGATAAGCATCGCAAGATGTCCTTTTTTCAAAGGCATCAGCGGTTGCAGTGCGTCAAGTTCGGTCGCGGGTTCAAGGTTTCGACTCCACTGCGTTCCGCTCAACCACTGCTTCCATTCGCTTGAATGCCAGATGCCCACGCGCAGGGCTTCGTTCAACGCTTCATCAGGGTCAATTTGATTGCCGCGAAAATAGAAGCCTTGTCCTGAGCGCGCCGAAGGATTTGTTTCAAGTGGTGCAGGAATGTCGTAGCGTTCGGAAACGGTCTCGGGAAGAATCGGCAGTTGCCCGCGACATTGCTGCAACAATTTGAGCGCGACGCTTTCGTCAAAGACTGGGTCTTGGCGCAAAATTCCAAACACCACCATTTGCGAAAAGTCATCGTATTCGGGGTCAGGAAAACGATACGCGGTGAGTTCGCGATAATACGTCGCGAGATGTCGCGCCATGCGCGCATCGAGGCGATATTGGGGAATGATGTAAATTAGAATTCCGCGCGGCTGCAACCATTTTCCCGTGTCGCGCAGAAAGCGATACTCCGCGCGTTTCGCTTCGCTTTCATCGGGTGAGTACGGCGGATTCAGATACAACACCTGGAACGCATTTGGCGGAATACGTGCAGCGGCGTAGTCAAGATTCAAAACTTTGCGCAAGCGTTTCGCGCTCGCGCCGAGTGACCACAACGTGCTGTACCTCAATACGTACGGAGGCACGTATCGTACAGCCGATGGAGGGATAACTTGGGAAACATTATCAAATTGTCCGGGACGAGTAACCGCCGTTGACCCACAAAATGCGGACATCGCCTACTTTGTGGGAAATCATCTGCTCAAAACAACGGATGGCGGCGCGACTTGTTTCCAAGTCAGTCCACTTCCGTTGTGGGACGTCCGCACTGAATTTGGTACTGGTGGAAGGTTGTTTGGTTACACCCAAAACCCACATGTCTTTTACTATAGCGGTGACGGCGGGATAACATGGAATCCGACACAGAACATCAATTTCCCACAGGGGCAAGATGTCTGGGGTTTTGCGGTTGACCCGAACGACCGCAACCATCTCCTGATAAGCACGGCAGGAAACGGGATTCGAGAATCACGGAATGGTGGGGATAGTTGGACTGCGCTCAACGCCGGCTATCCGATTGGTTCAGAGCGCAATGTGATAATCGGCTTTAACCAACCACCGAGCTATTACGCAACAACCAACGGAAATGGGACTTGGCAGTATCATGCTTCAACAACACCGTTGACGGTGCCGCCTGCAACAATTACACCGACCTATACACCAACTGATACGCCAACGCATACGGCGACAAATACGCCCACCCGAACGGCAACTTGGACGCCTACCAATACGGCAACTCCGACCCATACACCGAGCAGCACGCCAACGTGGACCCCAAGCAATACAATGACGCCTACGCCCACATTTACGTGGACGCCAAGTCAGACACCTAGCAACACTCCAACGGATACTGCCACTTGGACGCCGAGCAGCACAAATACGCCGACCAAGACCAACACACCGATTACGCCGACCAGCACTCCAACCAATACATCCACCAATACTCGCGTGCCGCCGACCAGCACGGACACACCAACGCGTACACCAGTAACGCCGACAAGGACGTACACGCCGACCAATACGCCGATTACGCCAACCAAAACTTACACACCAACCAAGACGCCAATCACGCCAACCATAACCTGGACGCCGTCGAAAACGCCAGTTACTCCAACCAAAACTTGGACACCATCCAAGACACCAATCGCGCCGACCAAAACGTGGACGCCGTCAAAGACACCCATTACACCAACCAAGACAAATACGCCTTGCCCAAATCCATTGTCCAAGCCGACATTGATTTCGCCGCCGAATGGGTCAACCGTTAACACACGGCGTGTGAATTTGGATTGGAGCGACGTGCCTTGCGCGGTACGCTATCAAATCGAACTGCGTCAAGATTCACGGACGGGTCCTCTAAAGGACAATAACAACAACATTCCACAGTCCCAATACACGACCCAGCCATTAGCAAAGAACAAAACGTATCACTGGCGAGTGCGAGGTTGTACCGCATCCGCATGTAGTGGTAAATGGTCCGATTGGTGGCGCTTTAAGGTAAGCGCGAATGCGACATTCAATCAAGAATCCTCACCCGAGACAGAAGCGTTTGCCTCACTGTTTATGCTGCGTGACGATTGGATGAAAACAAAATAGGATATACCAAGTGCAAGCTTGAGATAACTTTTGAAAAAAAAACTCGACTGCGTGATTACAACTTGCAGTCGAGTTTTTTTCAATGTGAATTCTGATTCACTTTATAGTGATGACATAGACTCAAGATTGCGGCGATGCTGGGGCGAATGCCTTCTCGAAAGGATGGGTCTTGTTTGGATATCACTTTGGCGCGTTGCATGACCCGCACAAGTTGAAAGGGCTGGTCAATGCGAATGGGGATATGCGCGTTCGCATGAGTGGAAATCGTTTTTTCAGCATGCCCAATTCGCTCGAACGAATCCAACCATAAAGCCAATAGACGATAGCGACGACAAGCCCAAAGCCCAAAAGTACCGCCACGGTTTCGCGGCGCGCAAAGAATGCAGCACTTGGGACAAGATTTTCAAAACTTGGCACAAACGGCTGCCCCGCCATCCAGATTTCCCAA
>CALMZO010000365.1 GCA_937870825.1 uncultured Chloroflexota bacterium
TCGTTCGCGATTCTGTTCGGTTCGTTGCCCGGTTATTGGATGCAGGTGACCCGGACGGATTTGGCGGCGGAATTTTCGGCGGTGCAATCGGCGGCGTTGTGGCTTGGCGCGCTGTTGTCCGTCGGCAGCGCGGCGCTGTGTCTCGCGTTGGCGATGCTGTTGTTTGTGAAAAAACAAAATGATGGTATGGCGCTTTATCTGGCGTTCTATTTGTTGATGTATGGAATTTTTCTCGGTGGTCCGCTGGAACATTTTTTACCATATTGGTTTCCTCCTTCCGGCGATTTGGCATTGCAGCTGCAGGGGATTGTTTTTGGACTGCCGACGCTGGTCTTGATTCTCATTTTTCCCAATGGACGCTTTGCGCCGCGTTGGACGCGCTGGCTGGTTGTGGCAGGTCTCATCATCGTGCTTGGCACGGCATTGAACGTTCGTGATTTTGATGAAGTGTTGCGAATCAATACCCCCGTGTCCCAAGTTGGTTATGCGCTGTTTGGTGTGTGGCTGATTC
Organism: uncultured Chloroflexota bacterium; assembly: GCA_937870825.1. Classification (GTDB taxonomy): domain Bacteria; phylum Chloroflexota; class Anaerolineae; order UBA4142; family SHND01; genus SHND01. The sequence continues at coordinate 512 of CALMZO010000365.1, forward strand.
TCGCCGGGGGGATTCAGGTTTTCCGCTATCGCCGTGTATATACGCTGTCGGAACGACAACAGACGAAATGGGTTCTCTATGGCTTTGTCGCTTCGCTTGGGGTACTGACGCTTGTTACCATTCCATACACCTATTTACAGAATCTGCCGCGCGGCACACCGACGCCGTGGTGGGCGGCGTTGAGCGCATTGGGCTGGTGGTTTGGTTTGATGATTCAGCCGCTCGCGCTGACCGTCGCAATTTTGCGCGCGCGCTTGTGGGACATTGACGTCATTGTGCGGCGCACCGTCACCTATGCGCTCGTGACCATGCTGCTCGCGTTGGTTTATTTTGGGAGTGTGATTTCGTTACAGCGCGTTTTTTCGATTGCGACAGGCGATGTGGCGGAGAATCAAATTGTTACGGCGCTTTCGACGCTGGCGATTGCGGCATTATTTTTTCCACTCCGCGCGCGGATTCAAAAGGAAATTGACAAACGGTTCAATCGCAAAAAATATGACGCGCAGCAAGTGCTGGAACATTTTTCCAAGACGGTGCGCGACGAAACGGATTTGGAAACGTTGACAAGGGAATTGATGAACGTGGTGTATGAAACAATGCAGCCGCGCACGATCAGCGTCTGGCTCAAACGTTCAGACAAGGAGTAGCAGGAAAGAACTATGGTGACGGCAACCGATTCACATACAACGTTGCACGGCAGCGCGCTGTGGCTCGCGCGCGGGGCGTGGTTTGCGGTCATGCTGTTTGCAATTGGGTATTCCATGTTTTGGGCGCTCAGCATGATTGCCCAGCCCTTGCCGTTGTGTACCGTGAAATCCGGGGTGTGCAACACGTTCTATTTGGGGGTCGAAGACGTGGCGGCTGTCGGCGCGAACGCGGCGCTGTTTGAAGGCATCGCACGCTCCTTTTTCATTTTGAACGCGCTCGCGAGTCTGACGTTTATTGTGGTGGCGCTCATTATTGTGTGGCGCAAATCGAACGATTGGATGGCGTTGCTCATTTCGGCGATTCTCATTGCGTTAGGCGCGGTAGGCATTGCGCCCAGCACGGCGGAAATTTTGCCGAAAGGCACCGCGCTCTATTTTGTTCAGGGGCTGGTTTCGTTTTTTGGATACTTTGGTCCGTTGATTGCGCTGTTTTGTTTTCCCGATGGGCGGTTTGTCCCGCGTTGGACTCGCTGGGTCTGTCTCGCGCTGACGCTGATGCTCGGTGCGTTTTATCTCATCTCCGAATCGATGTCCATCAGCGATGACGTGTGGATTCTTTTCGGAATCGTCATTGGGATGAGCACGCTGGTGGGCATTGGCAGTATGGTCTATCGCTACCGTGTCGTCGCCACGCCGTTGCAGCGGCAGCAAATCAAATGGGTGGTGCTGGGACTCTTGATGACGACGTTGAGTGTTTTGTTATGGGTTGCTTTTTCGGTTTTTTTGCCGGCGGAACGCCCGACCCCCACGCGCTCTGTGCTGGTGGCGTTCACCTTTCCGCTCATTCTCATTGTCAATGCGTTCTTTCCCGTCAGTGTCGCGATTGCGATGGTGCGTTATCGTTTGTGGGATATTGACATTCTCATTCGCCGCACGGTGACCTACGCGTTGGTGACGGGCATTTTGGCAGGCGTGTTTTTTGGCAGCGTGATTTTGCTGCAACAGATTTTCGCGCAGTTCGCTTTTCGCGAACAAAACGCGCTGGTGACGGCGCTTTCGACGCTCGCCATTGCCGCGTTGTTTGTGCCGCTGCGCCATCGGATGCAGCGCGAGATTGACAAACGCTTTAATCGGAAAAAATATGACGCGCAGCAAGTGTTACAGGAATTCGCGCAAACCGTGCGCGATGAAACCGATTTGGAAAAATTGACGGCGCGCCTCGTCGAGGTGGTGAATGAGACGATGCAGCCGAAAAGTGTGAGTGTGTGGTTGAAGCGAGAGGAGACGCCAAAATAGATGGGTGGAAAGAAAATCCCCGGTCCGCGCGGCACGCCGGTACTCGGCATCATTCCCGAACTCAAGCGTGACCGCTTGCGATTCGTGTTGAACATGGCGAAAGAGTACGGCGACCTGGTGAAATATCACGTCCTCAACATTCCCTTTTATCAGGTCAATCATCCCGACGCGATTCAATATGTTTTGCAGGACAACAACAAAAATTATCACAAGGGTTTTGAAACGATGCCGACGCTCGAAACGACGCTGGGCAAAGGACTCTTGACGAATGAAGACGCGCCGTGGCTGCGGCAGCGCCGTTTGATGTCGCCCGTGTTTCATCATCGCAACATCGAAGCGATGGGCGAAATGATGACGCGCCGCGCGATTCAATTGTACGAAACGCGCTGGGCGGACGCGGAGCAAACCGGGACGCCGCTTAACATCGCCGCTGAAATGATGTCGCTCACACTCGACATTGTGTCCGAAGCGTTGTTCAGCGCAAAGATAAGTGACAAAGCAAAAATTGTCGGCGACGCAGTGACCGTGTTGGTGCATGACGCGACGATTCGTTTTGATTTTCCGTTTTATCCGCCGCCGCATATTCCCACGCCGCACAATCGCGCGTTCCGGCGCGCCATGCGAGAATTGGATGAAATCATTTATGGCATTATCGCAGAACGGCGCGCGCATCCAAACGGGCATCACGATTTGGTTCAACTGCTGCTCGATGCGCGCGACCCCGAAGCGAATGACGCGCCGGGCGAGGCAATGATGTCATCGCAACAGCTGCGCGATGAACTCATCACCCTTTTCCTTGCGGGACACGAGACGACGGCGAACCTTTTGGCGTGGACGTTTTATGCGCTGTCGCAAAATCGCGAAATGGAAACGCGGGTGCGCGAGGAAATCGAACAGGTGTTGAATGGGCGCACTCCGACGGCAAACGATTTGCCCAAGCTCTCGTACACACGACAGGTTCTGGAGGAAACGCTCCGTTTGTATCCGCCCGCGTGGATGCTCACGCGCAAGAATCTCGCGGATGACGAATTGTGCGGCTACAACATTCCCGCCCATTCCTTTCTCGCCATCAGTCCGTTTGCGATGCACCGCAATCCTGCGTACTGGGACGAACCTGAAACATTCGACCCGGAACGCTTTTCAGGAGAACGCGCGAAACAATATCACCGTTTTGTGTATTTTCCTTTTGGCGGCGGACCGCGCTTGTGTATCGGCAAAGGATTCGCCCAAGTGGAAGCGCAGTTGATTCTTGCAACCCTGCTCCAACGCTGTCAGCTCTCGCTCGCCCAAAATGCCCGCGTGCAAATGGAAGCGATGGTGACGCTGCGACCCAAGAATGGATTGTGGATGAAAGTTTCGTAACGCTTTTCGTAACGCTCGCGTAGCGTTCGGTTTGTATAGTGGAGCCACAAATGGAAACAATGACCAAAACCAATTTCTGGCAGCGCATTTTTGGCGGCGGCAAACCATCCGAAACGAAAAAACCGATGGCGGTGCCGGATGCGCCCAAACCGCTTCCCGGCACACTGCTCACGCTCGATTTGCCGCCGAATGACCCGCTCGTCGCGTTTTTTCAAGCCACGCCCGGCGTCGTCGAAGTGGACAAATTGAATTTGGATTCGCCCGCGCTGCGCGATTTGAACAGGCAAGGCGTCAAGCTGGTGATTCCACTCATCAATCAGGGCGAACTCTTGGGTGTCATCAATCTGGGTTCACGCTTGAGTGACCAAGAATATTCAAGCGATGACCGCGTGCTGTTGAACAATTTGGCGACGCAAACCGCTCCGGCAATTCGCGTCGCGCAACTCGTGCGTCAACAGCAATTGGAAACGCAGGCGCGTGAACGTTTGGAGCAAGAGTTACGCATCGCGCGTCTCGTGCAGCAGACGCTCCTGCCGCAAGAACTGCCCGCGCTCGAAGGATGGCACATTGCCGCGCACTATCGCCCGGCGCGCAGCGTCGGCGGCGATTTTTACGATTTCATTCATTACAATGACGGGCGCATTGCGTTGGTGATTGGCGATGTGACCGATAAAGGTGTGCCTGCTGCGTTGGTGATGGCATCTACGCGCGCCACCTTGCGCGGCGTCGCTTTCGATTACAACTCGTCCCAGGTGGGAACGCCCGAACAACATATGACGCCCGGCGATGTGTTGGCGCGCGCAAATGACCTCATCGTTCCTGACATTCCGCCCAAAATGTTCATCACCTGTTTCTATGCGATTCTCAATCCTAAAACAGGGCTGCTGCAATACGCGAACGCGGGACATGATGTCCCGTACGTGCGGCGCGGCAATACCTCCATCGAATTGCGCGCGCGCGGAATGCCGCTCGGACTGTTGCCGGGAATGCCGTACGAAGTACAGGAACTCTATTTGGAACCCGGTGACAGCATTTTGTTTTATTCCGACGGTTTGGTGGAAGCGCACAATCCACAGCGCGAGATGTTTGGCTTTCCGCGTTTGAGTGAATACGTGAGCGCGCACGCGGGCGGCGCGGCGTTAATTCAATCCGTTTTGGAAGAGCTGGAAATTTTTACCGGACCGAATTGGGAACAAGAAGATGATGTAACGTTGATGACGCTGGAACGCGACTCGGCAAACGGGCACGTGCACCCGACCGGACACGTCTCGCGCGATTGGAAAATCCTTGCCGAGTTTGAAACGCCGAGCGCGGAAGGCAACGAACGCGAGGTGATGAAACGCGTCGCGGAAGCAGTCCAAGGTGTCTTGCCCGCGGCGCGCCTCGAACAATTGAGAACTGCCGTCGCGGAGGCAACCATGAACGCAATGGAACACGGCAACAAAAACAATCCCGAAATTCCGGTGCATGTCCAAGTCAAAGCATCACCGCAGCTCTTGTCCGTACACATCACCGACGAAGGCGGCAGCGCGCCGATTCCCGACAATCCCGCACCGGACCTCGACGCGAAACTCGCCGGAATGCAATCGCCGCGCGGGTGGGGACTGTTTTTGATTAAACAGTTCGTGGACGAAATGAACATCATCACCGACGAGAAACATCACACGATTGAATTGATTTGGCATTTGGAGGTGAAATAACAACATGGGAACACTCGAAGCCACCGTCCGCCCTCAAAGCAATGCCGCCGTGATTGATTTAAAAGGCGACATTGACGGCGCAGGCGAAGACACGCTGCAAAAAGCGTACACCGAAGCCGTCGCGCAAAAACCCAACGCGGTCTTGCTCAATTTCCGTCAAGTGGGTTACATCAACAGCAAAGGCATCGCGCTCATTGTGATGCTGCTCGCGCAAGCGCGCAAAAGCGGCACGCGCTTGTTGACCACCGGACTTTCGCCGCACTATATCGAAATTTTCAACATCACGCGGCTTTCGGATTTCATGAAATTTTATCCCGACGAGCAAGCGGCATTAGCGAATAGCGCATAGCTGCGTTGATTACAACGCATTGGCAGATAGCAGATCGCGAATGGCAAGCACCAAATCGCTATGAACCATCTGCTATACGCCATCAGCAAAAAATCATGGCAACTCCACAACTTTCTCTGAGCGTTCGCAAACCTTCGTCCAACGTCGCGGTCATTGATATTCACGGCGAAGTCACCGGCGCGGCGGAAACACCGTTGATGAACGCGTATGACGAAGCGAGCAAGCACGGCGCGCGCACTCTCATCTTGAATTTCTCCAATCTCGAATACATGAACAGTTCGGGGATTGGTCTGTTGGTCACATTGTTGATTCGCGTCAACCGCCAAAAACAGCGCATGTTCAGCTACGGACTCACCGACCACTATCAACAAATTTTTCAGCTCACGCGCCTGAATGAAGCGATTGGGATTTATCCCGACGAAGCGAGCGCGCTGCAAGCGGCAGGCTAGTCCTTGATCACTAGTTGTTAGTCATGAGCGCAAAAAGCAAATCCTTGCGGTTGAGCAATGATTGACTAGCGACTAGCGTCGAACGACCAACCACTCTTATGTCCAGCAATCCTCCCACCAGCAAACAAAAATCGTCCGAGCAGGCATGGGCAAAGCCGAGCGACCGTTTGAACGTCGAAGCCGATATGCCCGCGGGCTCGATGAACCTGAATGTGCAGGGGCGGCAGTTGACCAATCCCTTGCAAGGATTCGGGCAGATGTGGCAAAAAACGTACCGCATCAAATTGATTGCCCCGCGCGTACACAATACGGGCAAGCCCGCGATGCCGCAGGACATCATCGCCGGATGGAAAGCCAACTTTGCAAAATTTTGGCCCCGCGGGAATAATTTCTACGCGCCCCTCACCGAAATCGCGCCGGGCGAAGTGGCGGTGTTGAACTTGAAGGGTCCGGGGGGGATGCCGCTTTCAACGGGGATTCGCGTCATTTACGCGGACGACGAACAATTTTCATTCATGACGCCGCAGGGACACATGTTTGCGGGGATGATTACGTTTTCGTCCGAACAAGCAGCGGGTGACGTATTCGCCCAAGTGCAGGCATTGATTCGCGCGAGCGACCCGATGTATGAGGCATTTTTCAAACTCGGCATCATCGGCAAGATGGAAGACGAGTTTTGGACGGCGACGCTCAACAATCTCGCGTCCTACTTTGGCGCATCGGGCAAAGTGGAAATCAAAACGCAGTGCGTTGACCCGCGCTGGAATTGGAGTTCCGCGAAAAATATTTTTCACAATGCGGCAATGTGGAGCGGCATTTATACGATGACGACGCCGCTGCGGTGGCTTGGAAAAAAAGT
>CALMZO010000366.1 GCA_937870825.1 uncultured Chloroflexota bacterium
CGTACTCTCCCAACCACTCGGGCAATCTCTCGCTCGCGTCTCCCTCACACTTCCAATCTCCCAACAAAAACACCGCGCGGTTTTCATTTTTCATCTGTTGTAAAAATTGTGGAAACTCGCGCGCGGGTTCCAAAAAATTGTTCGGGCGAAACATATCGCGCTGTGCGTACAACATTGTCGCGCCTGCCATCTGGTCCGAAACGCCGATGACGGCATCACGCGGCAGTTGTTCATTCAACGCGTTCATGTCACCACGCGCGGTCTCACTCATCCAACCGTACGCGCGCAGCACAAAGCGTTCGGGGCTAATCAATGCGCGGATTGCCAAAAAAAACAGCAGCGTCGTCACAATCGCGCACAACCACGCGAAATCCCGACGCGTCGGCTGATAGTGCGATAATCTTGGCGCGCGCACCGCGTTCGCGCCCCACTCGAACAATGCTACAACGCCGCGCGCAATCAACAACGTTATCGCGGGATACGCAGGCAGCAAATAGCGCAAATTATTTTCAAACACGCCCGTCAACACAAGCGGCGCATGCAATACCATGAACGCGAAAAGCCACAAAATCAAAATTGCCGCAGCGAATTTGTCATTGCGAGGCGACGGTTTGTGTCGCACGAAGCAATCTCTCTGTTCGCGCCGCAAAATCCACCACGCGAACGGCGCAACCAAAACAATCGGTCCCAATCCCGTCACCGAAAACAACGCCGCGAGCATTTGTAAAAACTGACGCGGTGCGTCATAAAAACTCGTTTGCGCGCTTTCGGGAGATTCAACCGCAAACGGACTGCCCAACGCGTTGGCGCGATAAATAAAATCAGGTGCAATTATGATTACAAAAATAACCAATGCAAGCGCGAGCAAAAAATTTCGTTCGCGTTTTGAATTGCCCCAACGCATTGCAACCAGCGCGAGCGGAACAAGCAACGCCAACGCGGAATGACGAATCAGATAGGCGATGCCGAGCGACAAGCCGCACAGCGCGGCGAAAGCATACTGTCTTGTCATTTCGAGCGGAGCATGGCGGAGCGAGAAATCTCCTTCGAGGTGAGCGAGAGATTTCTCGCTCGCTGTAATCAGCGAATCGCTCGAAATGACACTCTTTGAAACGCGCAGCGCGCACCACAGCGCGCCCACGCAAAACAACTGCGTCGGCACATCCGACATGGGGACGAGCGCGAGTTGAATTTGTTTCGGCGTCGTCGCCAACAACAACACCGCGAGCGCGCCAATCCAAGAACGTCGCGTGGACGACAAATCTCGAAACAATTCATTCGCCAACGCGAACGTCATCACGAGCGACAATGCGCCCAGGAGCGGTGTCGCCCAATACAACGCGTCTTTGCCAAACACGCGATAGCCGAAGGATAACAAGAGTGGAAATCCGAACGCGAAATTTGGCGCGACGAAACCCGTTTCGCGGACGATGTGATAGCCGGGCGTGATGAACGCGTCCCAACTGAACCCTTTGTCGAATAATTTTGTAAGGAGCGGAAATTCGTGTACGACGGTGCCGCGCTGCGCGAGGTCGAGCGCCATTTGTACGTACATCGCGGGGTCATCGCCAATCGCGCCGTGCGTGGGATAACGAATGACGAGCGCGGCGTACCAAAGCAGCGTGAAAGCAAAAAGAAAAATCGGAAGCGCGCGTACTGGGAGTTTTACAAATCGAAAATCGAAAATCAAAAATCAAAAATTCCCTTCACCGCGTCCAACGTCGGCTCAATCACCATCGCCTCGTCCGCCGCGCGCATCGCGCTTTTCACATCCTTCAAACCGTTCCCGGTAATGAGCGCCACAATCGTTTCGTCGCGGTCAATCTTTTGCGCGCGCACCGCTTTCAACAGCCCCGCGTAAGCAGCCGACGCGGCAGGTTCGGCGAACACCGCTTCGCCGCGCGCGAGTTCGCGCATCGCGTCCAAAATTTCCTCATCGCTGACGGTGATGAATTCGCCGTTCGTTGCGCGCACCGCGCGCACGGCGCGGCGTCCGTCGCGCGGATAGCCCACGTCAATCGAATCGGCAATCGTATGCGCGTCAATTGGCGTAATCTCGTCTGTTCCCGCGCGCCACGCGTCGTAACACGCCGCGCTGCCTTCTGCTTGAATACCCATCAAGCGCGGCATTTTGTCAATCCACCCCAACGCGTACAAATCGCGCAGCCCTTTCCAAATTCCGCCGATGATGTTGCCGTCGCCGACGCTGACGAAAATTCTATCGGGCGCCGTCCAAACCTCTCCCCCGTCCCCTCTCCTATTGGGAGAGAGGTGAAGGGGTGAGGTCAACTGTTCACAAATTTCTAACGCCCCCGTTTTTTTCCCTTCTGTCGTGTATGGATTGTAGGACGTGTTACGGCAGTACCAGCCAAATTCTTTGGATGCCGCGAGACACAAATCGCTCGCCTGGTCGTACGTGCCGCGCACGAGCAACACGCGCGCGCCATAAATCAACAGCTGTGTAATTTTTGCTTGCGGCGCGGATTCGGGAACAAAGATGACGGCAGCAAGATGCGCGCTTGCCGCCATTCCTGCCAGCGCCGCGCCCGCATTGCCGCTCGACGCGGTGGTGATGACGCGTTCGCCGAGTTCGCGCGCCTTGGCAACGGTTACCGCGCTGGGGCGGTCTTTGTACGACGCGGTGGGATTGCGCCCGTCGTCTTTGACAAACAAATGGTTAAGCCCCAACTGCGCGCCCAAAAAGTTCGCGCGGTACAGCGGCGTCCAACCCACTTGCAGTGTTGGCACAACGTCGCGATTTCTTAGCGGCAATAAATCCCAATAGCGCCAAATGGAATTTTCGCGCGACGCGGAAATTTTTTCGGGCGATGTTGCGCGATGGATTGCGGCGTAATCGTACACGACATCGAGAATGCCAGAATCTTGCCCTGAGCCAGTCGAAGGGTCGCCGTGGTCCGGACAAACGTATTTGAGGGAATCGGGCGCGTACGTTTTGCCGCAAAGCGTGCATTGAAGGTGAGAGACAAACATTTCGAGCAATGAGCAATGAGCAATGAGCGTTGAGTAGATGTCATTCTTGCTCAATGCTCAACGCTCATCGCTCAGTCCTTTGTAATCCGCGTCCCCGTTTCGCCGTTCAGCGCGCGTTCGAGGTTTTCGGGATTGGTAATCAGTGCTTTGCGTTTGTGTGATGTGTCGTGGTGCATCCACTCCTCGTGATGCGCGGAACCTGTGGCATCACTTGCATCCAGAAACCAAATCGCGGCTTGAATTTTTGGACCCATCGAACCTTTGTGGAAATGTCCTTCGGCGAGATATTTTTTTGCTTCGGCAAGCGTCATGTGGTCAAGCCATTGTTGATTCGGTTTGTTGTAATTCAGCGCGACTTGCTCCACCGCGGTGGAAACCAAAAACAAATCGGCGTCAATGCTGCGCGCGAGCAGCGAACCCGCGAAATCTTTGTCAATCACCGCTTCAAGTCCGACGAGTTCGCCCTGTTCATTTTCATAGACGGGAATTCCCCCCCCCCCGGAACAAATGACGACGAACCCCGCGTGAATCAATTCGTGAATCGCGTCGCGTTCGACAATCGCTTTGGGCAGCGGCGAAGGCACGACGCGCCGCCAACCGCGCCCCGCATCTTCCACCATCTGCCAACCTTCTTCCGCGCGTTTGCGCGCGGCTTGTTCCGCGTTCATGAACGAGCCAATCGGTTTCGAGGGATTTTGAAACGCGGGGTCATTTTTGTCCACCAACACTTGCGTCACAATCGTCGCGGCTTGTTTGTCAATGCCGCGTTTGTGAAGTTCGTTGTGCAGCGCGCGCTGGAACATGTAACCAATCGCGCCTTGTGTGTCTGCGCCGCAGTAATCGAGCGGGACAGGATGAAGTTCGTGCAGTGACAATTCGGAACGCCGCAAAATAAATCCGACTTGCGGTCCGTTGCCGTGTGTGAGGACGACGTTCCAACCTTTTTCAATCATGCCTGCAACATGTTTCGCGGTTTCCACCGTCGCGGCATATTGGTCAGGTATCGTTTTGTGCTTTTCGTCGAGGATAAGCGAATTGCCACCGACGGCGATGACGGCGACATTTGACATGGAGAGGTAGTAGGTAGCAGGTAGCACGTATTCGGTGCAACCACTACGCTTGCCTTTCTGGTTCTACTTGATATATTTCTTCGTTCTCGCGCAAAGTGCGATTGCCAAATAGGTCTTTGCCATCTTTGCGCTTGTTAACATACGCGATGTAGCCATTTAGCGCACGTTCGCACTGTCGCGCGAGTTGATACAATTCTTCAAAGTGATTTTGCTCGATGTACGTGAGCGTACGCGCGGTAATCAAGTGGTTGATTGTTTCATTGAGCGAACCGCGCGCAATATAGTAAAAGCGTAGCGCATCGAGCCAGTGATGGCGCCCATATCCTTCTGCGATATTGGCGGGCGTACTCTTTGACGAGCGGCGCATTTGGTCGGCAAGGTCAAATTTTTCGTGAGATGGCAATCCTATTGCAACCTGATGAACATTTACCATCAGCTGCAAGCTCAACTTGTAGCAATCGAGGTCTTCGAATCCACCTTTTTGCGTCCTGCTCCCAACAGAATACTCAACCTTGTGAATTGCCATGACACTCCTTGCTACTTGTTTCCTACTACATGATACGTACTACCTGCTACCTACGACATCGTCAACGCCATCACCGCTTTTTGCGCGTGCAGGCGGTTTTCGGCTTCGTCATACACAACGGAATGGCGTCCATCAATTACTTCATCGGTCACTTCTAAATTTCTATCGGCGGGGAGACAGTGCATGTAAATCGAATCTTGTTTGGTCAGGTCCATACGTCGTTGGTCGGTAATCCACGATTTGTATTTTTCGGTCAACGCTTTGCCTTCGTTCTTGTCCATCGTCGTCACGAGCGGACCCCATGATTTGGGATACACAATGTCCGCGTCCTTGAACGCTTCGTCCATGTCATAAACAATTTCAAAACCTGTGCCGTATTTTTTCGCGTTGTCTTGCGCTTGCTGCACAATGTCGGGCATGAGTTTGAATTCGGGCGGATGCGCGAGCACAACGTCCAAACCAAAGCGCGTCATTTGCAAAATCAACGATTGCGGCACCGAAATCGGTTTCGAATACGACGCCGCGTACGCCCAACTCACCACCATTTTTTTGCGACGCAAATCGCGTCCCTTTTTTTCAAAAATCGTCATCAGGTCCGCGAGACACTGGAACGGATGATACACATCGCACTGCATGTTGAGAATCGGCACGCGCGACGCGGCAGCCACTTGATTTTCGTACTGGTTGCCAAATTGCCAATCGCATTGGCGAATGGCGATGCCGTCGAAATAGCGTCCAAAAATTTCGCCAATTTCTTTGGCGGTGTCGCCGTGTGAAATTTGCGTCGTTTCGGAATCAATGAACGCGGCGTGTCCGCCCAACTGCGCCATGCCCGCTTCGAACGAACCGCGCGTGCGCGTGGACGTGAAAAAGAAAAGCATCGCGAGAACTTTGTCGCGCAACAACGCGTGCGGTTCATTCAACGCGCGCTTGCGTTTCAAATCGAACGCCACGTCCATGACGGTCTCCACTTCTTCTTTGGAAAAATCGAGGTCGCCGATGAAATCGCGACCGCGAAGATTGGTTTGCATATGTTTGCTCCTTAGGTTTGAGTATCAGGTATCAGATAAGTAGCAGGTAGTAGGTAGCAGGTAGTAGAGTAATTCCCCGCTACCTACTACTTGCTACTTGCTACTTGCATTACAACCACTCCTTCAATCTCGCTAAATCCACATTTCCCCCACTCAACACCGAAACGACGCGCGCGTTTTTCGGCAGCGGAATTTTTTTCGTAATAATCGCCGCCGTCGCTGCCGCGCCCGCGCCTTCCACCATCACTTTGCAGCGTTCCAATAACAAACGAATCGCAATTTTCAATTCATCGTCATTCACCAACACCACATCGTCCACAAATTCTTGCATGAGCGGAAAATTGTTTTCGCCAATCATCGGACACACGATGCCGCCCGCAATCGTTTGTGTACACACGACGCGCGTATTTTTTCCCGCGCGCACGCTCGCAAAATATGCGCCGCCTGCCACCGATTCAACCCCAATGATTTTGATGTTTGGATTGTTCCATTTCAACGCGGCGGCAATCCCGCTAATCAAGCCGCCGCCGCCAATCGGCACAAACACATATTCCGCGTCGGGAACATCTTTGAAAATTTCCAAACCGATTGTGCCTTGTCCCGCAATCACGTACGGGTCATCGAACGGATGCGCGATGGTGTAATTGTGTTCGCGTTGGAGTTCGAGCATTTTGTCAAACATCGTGTTCACCGATTCGGCAAAAACGATTTCACCGCCGTACCCGCGCACCGCGTCAATTTTTGCTTGCGGCGCATCTTGCGGCATCACAATCGTCGCGTGTGCGCCAAACGCGCGCGCGGCGTACGCGAGACCTTGCGCGTGATTGCCCGCGCTCGCGCTCACGAGTCCCCGCGCGCGTTCTTGTTCCGAAAGATGCGCGAGTTTATTGATCGCGCCGCGCGGTTTGAACGAACCCGTTTTTTGAAGCATCTCGCATTTCAAAAAAAGATTCACCCCCGCGATTTCACCGAGCGCGGACGCGGAGATAGTGGGAGTGCGGTGAAGTTTTCCTTGAATCGTTGCTCGAGCTTGTTGAATATCGTTTAGCGTGTTCATAACGATTGCACTATCTCACTGCGCCACTATCGCACTAAACTCGGCAGCAGCGCATAAAATTCCGTCGCCGCAACAACATCGTCCAATTTATTTTGGTCGAGCGTACTGTGCGCGTAAATTTCATCGCCGGGTCCAAAACCGATGGAAGGAATTCCTGCCTTGCCTGCCCAATACGTTCCGTTCGTGGAAAATGCCCATTTGCCTGTGGGGCGCGTTTCGTTCCACAACTGTTGAATCGCCTGTTGTCCCGCTTGCACAAGCGGATGCGATTCGTCGAGCGCCCACGCGGGATAATACTTGTCCACCGGAAAAACAAAACCCGTGTAACTCGGTTGGTCGTAAAACAATTCTTCGAGTTTGATTTTGTCGCGTTGTTCGTTTGGAATCAGCGCGTCAATTTGCGCGACGGCTTGTTCTTTGGTTTCGCCAAAGGTTACGCGGCGGTCAATGAAAATAACTGCCTTGTCCGGCACCGCGTTGTACGAAACGGTACTCACTTCCATGTCGCTCACCGTCACAACCGCTTTGCCCAGAAAATCGTGCGTCGGCAATTTTGCATCGAGGTCGCGAATCCCGGCGATGATGGGCAGCATTTTGTAAATCGCATTGTCGCCGAGAAAATTGGATGCCGCGTGCGCGGATTTTCCGATAGCAGTAATTTTCAATTCGACGCGTCCTTTGTGTCCGCGATACACTTGCATCTTGGTCGGCTCGCCAATCACGACGAAATCGGGACGCACCTGCGGGTCCGCTTCGACAAAGGAATTGGGCGCGATGCCGTCGCACCATTCTTCCATGTTGCCAAAATAGTACGCCGTCCAGCCGTCGAGCAAACCAAGTTGATGTGCAATCGCGAGTCCGTACACCATTCCCGGCGTCGAACCCTTTTCATCGCACGCGCCGCGCGCGTACAAAACTCCGTTTTCGATTTTTCCTTGGAACGGGTGCCATTCCCACGAGGCAGGGTCACCAACATCCACTGTATCAATGTGTGAATCGTACACAATCGTTCGCGCGCCATTGCCAATGCGTCCGAAAATGTTGCCCATCTTGTCGAAACGCACCTCGTCAAAACCGAGCCGCGTCATTTCGGCGGCGACGCGTTCGCCGACAGGACCAATCAGCGAATTCATGGATGGAATGGCGCAAATGTCAATAAAAAATCGAGTGATGTCATCGCGCTGCTGCGCGACGCGTTTTTGAATTTCCGATACAACGTTGTCCATGTTTCTCCTCACGCAGAATTTACCAGTACGAAGCATCGCCCGTGTTGTCGCCTCGTTTTGGGCGATAGGATTCGGGCATGTCAATCCACCATTCGTTAAAGTACGTGTCGCGCCATGTCGGGTCCTTTTTCCAACGCGCGCCTTTGACGCCAAACAACACTTGCAAATGCCCGCCGAGCATGATGCCAATTTTACCCGAACGTTTTACAAACGCCGCGAGTGGAATCCCCATGCCGCCCGCGCCAATCAACGCGACATCGAAATCGCGCCGCGCAATTTCATTTTGAATTTCGTCGAGCAAATCCAAACAGGTCGCGTACCGCGTCCACGTTTCGCGCGCAAAACCGTACGGAAATTCCAAACCTTCCACACGCGCAGGTTCAAAAAATTTTTTTCCGCTGACGCGCCACACGCCCTCGAAAATTTCGCGCGTTGCGCGTGACGCCAACAAATTGCCGAACGGACATACCAGCAAAATTTTTTTGTCGCGCAGAAACGGCAAATAACAATTCGACGCGTCGTCCGGAATCGAACGGTCCGGATGCAAATTTTGGAACCGCGTCAAACTCTTTCGCAAGCCAAAATAATTGACCAATTCCAATTCCAAAGCCGCGCTCTCGTGGCGAAACAAACCGACAAAATCCATTTGATAAAGCGCATCCCGAAAAATCTTTCCATATTCGAAATAAAATTCAGTGTCAGGGGGAAAGAGGCCCGCATACGCGACCGCATAGTGCTTGAGCCACATTTCAAGCATTCGAGTTTTGACGGGCGTCTGACTCTGTTCGCAAAGCATGTAATACGAGAGCAGATGTTGTTCCGTGTTGCCGATTTTGCCCGCCGCGAAAGGGTTACCGTGTTCCAGTGCCGCGCGCAGCGCGTCGAGAAATTCGCGTCTGGACGCAAGCGCGTGCTCCAATTCCGCGTTCGTGGCAAAACATGGCAGTGTCGTCCCCGCAACCATATACAAAAAAAATTGTGGGATGCCGCCGAGACGCGCATCCCACCTTGTACAAAACCTGATTCCACTGTACAGTGCGTCGCGGCACCGCCTATTATAAAACAGGTGACGCCGAAACCCCTGTATTGATTTTTTCGCCGCGCCGGCTCCACCACTTTTCCAACTCGATGATGACGAGAACCATCGCGCCTAACGCGACACAAAGCAGCAAATCCATCGGCGCAAGTGCAACCGTGTTAAAGAACGTTTGCAGGAACGGGACATAGAGCACCAGCAGTTGCGACAGGAATACGACGCCCACACTTGCCAACAGCAGCGGATTCGACAGCAGGTTCGAACGAAACACCGACGTATTCGTCGAACGTACGGCAAGCGCTTGAAAAATTTGCGCGAACGCGAGCGTGGTGAAAATCATCGTCTGCCATTGCGCTTGCTGTGTGTAAATGTCGTAATAGTATCCGACGCCCAACGCGAGCGCCGCAATCAAGAGTCCCACCCACACGATATGCACGAGCGTCGTGCGACTCAACACCGGCGCTTTTGGCGAGTACGGCGCGCGCTGCATGATGCCGCGTTCCGCTTGTTCGACGCCGAGACCCAAGCCGAGCAGACCGTCCGTCAACACATTCAGCCACAACAACTGGAGTGGCAGCAGCGGAACGGCAGTGCCGATAAATGGCGCAAGCAGCATCACACTCACTTTGCCGATGTTGCCCGCGATGCTGAACTTGATGAACTTGCGCAGGTTATCAAAAATGACGCGTCCTTCCTCAATTGCCGCCACAATCGTCGCGAAATTGTCGTTGAGCAAAACAATGTCGGACGCTTCTTTTGCCACATCCGTTCCGGTGATGCCCATCGCGACGCCCACATCGGCGCGGCGCAGCGCGGGCGCATCGTTCACGCCGTCGCCCGTCATCGAAACAATGTTGCCGCGATTTTGCAGCGCCTGCACAATTTTCAATTTGTGTTCGGGCGACACGCGCGCATACACGGAGACCGAATCCACCACGTTCTCCAATTCCGCGACGGATATTTTTTCCAATTCCTGTCCCGTGATGGCGCGTGCATGTTCCTCTGCAATTCCCAATTGTTTTGCAATTTGAATCGCCGTCAGCGGGTGGTCACCCGTAATCATCACCGGGCGAATGCCTGCCGCCTTGCATGTCGCCACCGCATCGCGCACTTCCAAACGCGGCGGGTCAATCATCCCGAACAAGCCGACGAAAATCAAATCCTCTTCGTGGTAACGATTCGAGTCGTTCGGGCGAAATGCCGCGCCGAGCACGCGAATGCCGCGCATCGCCAATTCTTGATTCGCATTCAAAATTTTCGCGCGTGTCGCATCCTGCAGCGTTTCGACGCGCCCATTCAACCATACGCGATTCGAGACCGCCAACAATCCATCCACGCTGCCTTTGGTGAATTGCACGCACGGTTCGTTTTCAAACACCTGCGCGACAACCTCCGGCGCCTGTTGAGCATACTGGCGCGTGTCGTGGACCGTCGTCATGCGTTTGCGTTCCGAATCAAACGGCAGTTCGGCTACGCGCGGCAGCACGCGGTCTAAATCGGGTTTCCACAAGCCGAACTGCGCGGCGGCAATCACCAACGCGCCTTCGGTCGGGTCGCCCAACGCGCGGAATTTTTTCGATTCCGCGTTTTCGGTTGTCAATGCCGCGTCGTTGCACAAGGCGCCCGCCGCGAGCAGCAGCGTCAGGGCTTGTCCTTGCTGAATGCCCTCGTCGGCAGAAACGGATTGAGTGTATGAAACAAGCGACGGCGCATTCCGCACCAACTCTTGGTCCAGTTCCACGCGATGTCCTGCCACATCGAGCGCAATCACCGTCATCCGATTTTCGGTGAGCGTTCCTGTTTTGTCCGAACAAATCACCGTCACCGAACCGAGCGTTTCGACGGCGGGCAGTTTGCGGATGAGCGCATGTCGTTTCAACATGCGCTGCGCGCCGAGCGCGAGCGTAATCGTCACGACAGCTGGAAGGCCTTCGGGAACAACGGCGACAGCAACACTTACCGCCGTCAACAAAAGATGCGTCAACGTATCACCGCGCAGCAAGCCGAGTACGACAATCAACGCGGCGACCGCGAGACCCACCACCGCCAACATGCGTCCGAGTTGGTCGAGTTTTCTTTGCAGTGGCGTTTGTTCGCCGCGCACATCGGAAATGAGTTTCGCGATTTTGCCGAGTTCGGTGTTCATCCCCGTATTCGTCACAATCGCTTTGCCGCGTCCGTACGTAATGACCGTTCCCATGTACAGCATGTTGCGCCTGTCGCCGAGCGCGAGGTCGGGCGTCGTGAGCGCATTCGCCGTTTTCTCAATCGGTTCGCTTTCGCCCGTGAGCGCGGCTTCTTGTACGCGCAGGTTGATGCTTTCAATCACGCGCGCGTCGGCGGGAATGAGATTGCCCGTTTCGAGCAAAATCACATCGCCCGGCACCAACTGCGTCGAAGACATTTCGCGCACTTGTCCGCCGCGCAATGCGCGCACCAACGGCACCGCGAGTTTTTTCAATGCCGCAATCGCCTGCTCCGCGCGATATTCCTGCACGAAACCGACAATCGCAAAGAGAATGACAATGACGCCAATCGCAATCGTATCTTTGACCGAACCGAGCAGCCCCGAAATCACTGCCGCGCCGATGAGAATGAGAACCATCGTCGCTTTGAATTGTTCGAGAAACATCAGAATGGGATGCCGCGCGCCCGTTTCTTGCGTCGCGTTCGGTCCGTATTGCTGCAAACGTTTTTCGGCTTCTTGTTCCGTCAAACCCGTTTGCGCGTCGCTCTTCAATTGTTCAAGAACGTTTTGGGTATCGAGTTGATAAAGTTGTTGTTCGTTCATGTTTTCATCGGTTAGAAATTTTTTGGATGTAACCGATTTACGAGATGAGA
>CALMZO010000367.1 GCA_937870825.1 uncultured Chloroflexota bacterium
TGAAATAGAATTTCACGGCTGAAAAAAGACAAAATGCTCCGCCTTCACAATCGCCGCGCGCTTTAAACTTTTTTCAGTCGGCAATTTCCAATTGCTGGAACCCCGCGAATCAAACGGAAATTCGCATTATTCAGCGCCCGCCAAAAAAACATTTTTCAAATGCGTTTGCCCTATCAGTGCTTTGACGCTCGCAAACCCACATGCTAAAATCGCCGACAATTCAGAACTCTGACGCCACGGTATTGGCGATTACCAAGCGTAATCAAAAGCAAAGAATCCCGCCTTGGCGCAGCGTTCTCGCTGCTCGAATATTCGGAGATGAACCATGCACGTCGTATATGTACGTCGCTGTAGACTGGATGTCCACAAAGAAACTGTGGCTGACACAGAATCTTGCCAAACTGCGCTCGTGGTTGCAAAGCCAACAAGTGACGCATGTGGCGATGGCAAGCACAGGCGTTTTAATTCTTGAGCAAGATGACGCGCTTCAGTTCCCGGAGAGAGAACCAATGACGCCCACAGACCAACCGGACACGGTCGCTTTTGTGCCAATCAGAGAGGAATTTTTGGATGGCATCTTTGTTGCGCGTGATGACCGCAGCATCCATTTGAGCAGCGAGATTCCTTTGACCATCTTGAGTTCGACGGTCTTGGGTGCGGATGTGGGAACGGCGCGCCACATTCTAAATATGAATGTGGTCTCGAATTACGAGTGCGGACCGCATTTTCGTGATTTGCGCGAGTGCGCCAGCGCGCTCGGAATCACCGAACCGTTTGTCGGAATGCTCACTGCCGCCCCGCTCCGGTACGGACAAATCGTTGTCGAACGGAATCAAGCGGCGAGTGTATTGGTGGTGCTGACTTTAGGGCTAAGCCATCCCACAGCGGCAGGAGTAACTCCGGCGGTAGCCCCGCGCCACGAGGTGGGAACTATCAACACAATCATTGTGGTGGATGCGGCGCTACCCATCGGCGCGCGCGTGAATCTGGTCACAACCGCAACCGAAGCCAAGTCGCTCGCGCTGGTGGAAGCAAACATCCGGGCTCCGCATGGCGGGTACGCCAGTGGCACGGTGACGGACGCCATTGTCCTGGCAACCACCGAACGCGGAAACTTTTTCGAATACGGCGGTCCGATTTCACCGATGGGCGGGCTGGTGGGACGCGCGGTGCGCCGCGGGATGCAGCAGGCATTGCAGGCGCGGGGATTTCTTGCGGCACCATCAAACGGATAGGCGATGACAATCTTTTTGGCATGGCTGCTCGACGCGCTCTGGGGGGAACCGCCTGCGCGGCTCCATCCCGTAGTGTGGATGGGCAGCTATTTACGCGCGGCAAAAAAATACAACGACGGAACAATCAAGCGCGGCGTACTGCTGTGGGCAGGTGGCGCGACGCTGTCTGTGGGGAGCGCGGCAGTGGCACAGATGGTGCTGACCCGTCTTCCTGTGCTTGTACAAATTCCTATCGCGGCTGTGCTACTAAAACCGCTTTTTGCGTGGCGAGCGCTCAAGGAGGCGGCACAAACCGTCGCGGACGCGCCCGATTTGCCGGAGGCGCGCAAGCAGTTGTCGTGGAGTCTGGTGAGCCGTGATACATCCGAATTGAGCGCGGGCGAGGTATACGGCGCAACGATTGAATCGGTCGCAGAGAATCTTTCCGATTCGGTGGTCGCGCCGCTGTTTTATTATTGCATTGGCGGACTGACGCTCGCGGGATTGTATCGTTATGCCAACACCGCCGACGCAATGTGGGGCTATCGCACCCCGGAGCTGGAACGCTTTGGCAAAATGGCGGCGCGGACGGACGATGTTTTAAATTGGATTCCCGCGCGGTTGACGACCCTTTGTTTGCTGGGCGCGTCAGCACTGGCAGGAAAAGATACCCGACGCGCTTTTCAGGTATGGCGACGCGACTCTCACAACACATCATCACCCAACGCGGGTCAGCCAATGAGTACGATGGCTGGCATATTGGGGCGGCAGTTGACCAAGCGCGGCGTCTATTCACTCGGCGCAGAGTTTGACGAACCAACGCGCGCTGACGTGGAGCGCACCCTGCGGGTGACAAACATCGCGGCGTGGCTCGTTGTCGCGGGAGCGACACTCTGGATGCTCAGGAGACGCTTGTGATTCATCCACGTCCGGAACTAGATATGCTGCCTCCCGTCGTTCACGGCGGATTTCACAGCGGCGCAGGCATCGTCCTTGACTTTAGTTCCAACATCAACCCTTTTGGACCGTCGCCGCGGGTGTGGGAGGCAATGCGCGACGTGGTGATTGGACAGCATCCTGACCCTCATGCCGCGCCGCTGCGAGAATTTTTGGCGGCGCATGAATCTGTCTCGACAGCGCGGCTTTTGGTGGGCAACGGTTCGGTAGAATTGATTTATGCGCTGGCGATTGCGTTTGTGCGCCCCGGCGACCCGGTCCTTGTCGTTGCGCCAACGTTTGGCGAATATACGACTGCCGCGCGCATCATGGGCGCGCAAGTACAAGAGTTTCGTCTGCATTCGGAGAATGATTTTGCGCTCGATGTAGATGAACTGCTCGTGAAGGTGCGTCAAGTACGCCCACGACTCTTGTTCCTTTGTAGCCCCAATAACCCTACGTCAACGTATGTGGCAGAACAAGACGTAAAACGAATTCTGTCCGGGTGTCCCGATACGTTGTTTGTGCTGGATGAAGCGTTCCTGCGCTTTTTGACGGACGCGTGGTGCTCGAATGGGCTGTCGGAATACGAGAATCTTTTGATTCTTCGTTCCTTGACCAAAGACTATGCGCTCACGGGCTTGCGAGTGGGATATGCTCTGGCATCCGCTTCCATCATTCGCGCGTTGGAGAAGGTGCAACCGCCGTGGAGCGTCAATTCGTTTGCGCAGGCAGCGTCCATCGCCGCTGTATCCGACGAGACCTTTTTTCGGGACTCGCTGCGCAAGCTTTTCCTCGCGCGAAATGATTTCGCGCAGAGACTCGTCGAAATTGGACTGCCGCCGCTCTCTATGCGTATGACTTTTTTTCTTGTTCCTGTGCCCTCTGCCACAGAGCTGACCCGCCGATTAGGAGAGCGTAACCTTCGCGTGCGCGATTGTACTTCCTTTGGCTTGCCGCAGCATATTCGCATCGCCACGCGTAGTGTGGACGAAAACAACGTGCTTATCAGTGCCCTGCAAGACTTGAACGTATGACGCGCTTGCTTTTCGTTCGGCATGGCGAAACAGAGTGGAAGGGGCAGATTTCATTGGGACAGGCGACACGGGGATTGGCAATACCACATCGTCCGCAGCGATTGTCGCTGTCATCACCAGGCAAGAGGTGAATCGAGTTACGGAACGCGGCACCGGAATTGATGACGCCGGGCTGGCGCACAAAAGGCGAATCGTTGCAACGGCTTTGGACCTGCACAGACCGGACTCGAACGATGCGCGGGATGTGCTTGCCAAAGTGGGCGGGTTTGAAATTGGCGGATTGGCAGGCGTGATATGATGCGCGGCAAGGTCTTGATGGTGCAAGGCACCATGTCCTCGGTGGGCAAGAGTCTATTAGTTGCTGCATTATGCCGTATTTTCAGCGATGATGGTATGCGGGTCGCGCCGTTCAAAGCGCAAAACATGGCGCTGAACGCCTACGCCACACTGGACGGTCGTGAGGTGGGTCGCGCACAGGCGATGCAGGCCGAAGCGGCGGGAATCGAAGTTACGGTCGAGATGAACCCCGTGCTCATCAAGCCCGAAGCGGACTCGTTCGCCCAAATCATCGTCCTGGGCCAGCCGTGGGCGCGGTTGCCCGCGCGGGAATATATGCGCCGCCGCGGCGAACTCTGGCAAGCCGTTACTCACTCTCTTGATTCCTTGCGCGCCGAATACGACCTTGTGGTCATTGAGGGGGCGGGCAGTCCCGTGGAATTGAATTTGAAACGGGGCGACCTCGTGAATATGGCGATTGCGGAATATGCGGACGCGCCGGTACTGCTCGTGGGTGATATAGACCGCGGGGGTATCTTTGCCCAATTGCTCGGAACGCTCGAGCTGTTGGAGCCGCCGGAACGCGCGCGTGTCAAAGGCTTGATTGCAAACAAGTTTCGCGGCGATGCGCGCTTGTTTGACGATGGAGTGAAAATATTGCAAGAACGCGGCGGGGTTCCGGTGTTGGGTGTTATTCCGTATGTGCGCGACCTGCGGATTGCGGATGAAGATTCGGTTGCGCTGGATGCGCTCAATCACCGGGTCGCGGCGGTGGACGAGCTGGATATCGCTGTGATTCGCCTGCCACACGTCAGTAACTTTGATGATTTTGACCCGTTGCGCGCCGAGTCGCAGGTGAATGTACGTTTCGTCGCGCGCCCGGACCAACTCGGTTCGCCTGACCTCATCATTCTCCCCGGCACGAAAACGACTATTGCGGATTTAGAGTTTTTGCGCGAGCGCGGCCTCGCAGACCGTATTCTCGAATTGGCGCGAGGCGGCACAGCCGTTCTCGGCATTTGCGGCGGTTACCAAATGCTCGGGCAGCGTATTGATGACCCGCTGCATGTCGAGTCCGACAAGGAGTCAGCGACCGGACTGGGATTGCTGCCTGTGTTAACGCGCTTTGAAGGGACCAAGCGCACTGTGCGCGCAGCCGGGCAAATCCTGGCGAATCAAGGATTATTTTCCGGGACCAAGGGCATGGACATTACGGGCTATGAAATTCATATGGGGCAAACTCTGTTTGTGGAGGAGCTGCTGTCAGACGAAAACTGTGCGCTCCAGAGAGTCAATCAGCGCGGAAATTCAACCGTGCATGACCGGGATGGCATCGTCGTACATGATGGGTGGATCGCAGGGACCTATTTTCATGGGCTATTTGAAAATGATAATCTGCGCCATCAAGTACTCTTGAATCTTGCCAAGCGCAAGAGAATCCGCTGGCAACCCTCTCCGGCTCGCTTTAGCCGAACAAACGAGTATGCGCGACTGGCGCAGGCAGTGCGAACAAATATTGACCTCCCGACACTTTACAAGTTGCTCAGAGAGGAACCGTGGGAATAGAGCGAGCCAGCCTTTCGGCTGGCTCGTCTGGTTAGGGGCGCGTTGCTAATCGTCATCCCCTTTGCCTTCTTCCGCGTCTTATTGCACCCCCCAACTCGCGGTCGAGGATGAGAATCGCGCTCGGGCTGTCTCCTGCCATCTTGAGCCGTTCCACCACCAACTTGGCGCTCTTTGCGTCTTCCACCTGCTCGTCGATGAACCACTGAATCGGGTCGAAGTTCGCATAGTTCGGCGCTTTTTGTACCCGGGCATACAGCGCATTAATCATCTGGCGGTTCTCTATCGAATCTTTACATCCAGGAGTCTACACGCTGAGAAGGCAACGCGGCGCAGATGGCAACAAGTTTGACTGCGCGTATCATGATGGTGTAAATGCGTTTGGCTTTTTGCGGCGCGTCCATTGCCCATGTCCGAATTGTGCTGACGGCAAGTTCGGCGTTCGCATCAAAGCGACTGCACGCGGACATGCGCCGGATTTTTTTCGAGCGTCAGGGTCACACGCTCAAGCTCCTTTCGCGCGCGACCTTTTGCGCTTTTCCGCGCGGCGCCGTTTGCAAGCGACTCAACGCGGCGACTGGCGTCGCGAACGGAATGTCGGAAAGGTCGCTGTACTTGCGGAGCAGGTGATAGGTCAACAGCAGCTGCGTAAGCGCGAGCGGCCCGCTGTGGCGCACTTGATCCCGGTCCAGGTAATCGCCGAATTGGTCTTCGCGCACCGGGCGCAAGTCGGGCAGGTGCTGCCAGATCGCATCTTCTAATTGAGAAATATGTTCCGCGGCGACCTGTCCCTCGATCTGCAAAATGTCTACAGGACGCCCATTGTCACGATTCAGTTCAAGGTGAACGCCCGAATCGGGACTCTGCGAGCCGTTAAAGAGATAACTCAAATCGGGATGCGGAATGGTTGGGCGCAAGACGAGCTGCACATTGAGATTCGGGCCCGCGGCTTCGGGTGGGATTTCAGGTGGCGGACAAAAGCGCACGACCAGGTCGGCGTATTCGCGCTGCGGTCGAATAAAATTGCGCGTGTCATTTTGGCGTTTCTCGAGTTCGGCGATCACTTGCTCGGGCTGGTATCCACGTTTTGTGCAATCGCGTTTGATCTTCCACACGCGCCGCAGCTCTTCGGGCGGATCGAGAAATACCTTAACGTCGCAAAATTGACGCAGCACTTCGGTGTGAAAACCAAGCAGTCCCTCGACAATGACAAACTCACGCGGCACGACATATTCGGGACGGACGAGTGTGCCGTTCGAGTGGTCATAGACGGGCTTGAGCATCGCTTGACCATAGTGCACGCGCTCCATGTGCAATTCCAGAATATCGAGATAATTGCAGTCGGGATGTAGCGGCGTGATGCCCAGCCGCGCGCGTTCGACGCGATCGTATTTGTGATAGTCGTCAGTGCATAGGTGCGTCACGCGTTCAGGTCCAAGCAATTTGGTCACCCCTTGTGTCAACGTGCTTTTGCCGGCTGCGCTGTCTCCGACAATACCGAGAATGATGGGTCGTCTAGCCATTCTGCTCCCTCACTTCCGCGTCGTCTGCGTGCCCATTGTGAAAAACGCGGCTCGCGCGAATGTCGTTCGCGTCCAATCGCATCAATTCTTCTTTCGAGACCTGTCCACCCTGTTGCAGCAAGCGACTCGCCTGGCGCAATTTGGCGCGGTCGAGAGCATTGCGCGCGCTGCGCGCGTTGGCAAAGTGCGCTTGTTGCATCCGCAGTTCCAAGTATTCCTGAAAAGTCTGGCGCGAGCTGTCGTCAAAGGTGTAACGCGTCTGCCGCAGCATCATTTCCGCAATTGACATCAACTCATCTAGCGTGTAATCCGGAAAATCGAGATGATGTGCGATGCGGGAGTGCAAGCCGGGATTGGCATGAAAAAAAGTCTCCATCCGGTCCTTGTAGCCCGCGAGAATGACTACCAGGTCTTCGCGCTGATTTTCCATTACCTGCAACAACATCTCTATCGCTTCCTGTCCATAATCGCGTTCGTTCTCGGGACGGTACAAGTAATATGCCTCGTCAATGAATAAAACGCCGCCCATTGCCTTTTTCAAAACTTCTTTTGTCTTTGGCGCGGTGTGTCCCACATACTGCCCCACCAGATCATCCCGCGATGCTACGACCAAGTGTCCCTTGCGCACGTAGCCGAGTCCATGCAAAATTTTTGCCATCCGTAGCGCGACGGTCGTCTTGCCTGTGCCCGGGCGTCCGGTGAACGACATGTGCAGCGTTGGGCGCTCTGTCGTAATCCCCAGCTCTTGACGTAGCCGCGCGATCAGCAGCAGTGCCGCAATCTCCCGAATGCGCGTCTTGATGGGTGCGAGTCCGACCAATTCCCGGTCTACCTCGTCCAAAATCTGCTGAGTGTTTGAAGCGCGATATGCCCGGTCAAGATCTACCCGGGCGTCGTTGCTTACGACCGAGGGAGGTGGCTGAGATGATGTCATCATTTACGAGTCATACCGTTGACCGGACGGCAGGTCGGTCGCATACGCGCGCAGGGTGTACTGGATGCGCCGGTCTTTGAACTCTTGCCGTTCGATGTGAAAGCCCGGTTCGTTCCGGGGACGATTGACGATAAAACTCAAGCGCGTCGTCGCGCTGCCGCGCTGGCGGTCATAGCCGTTCAGGCGAATATAATGATAGGGAAATACGCGGCGGCATTCGGCAAGTTCGTACAGTACCGCCGACGGGTCATTCGCATCAAACATCGGAAGCCCGAACATTTCCCAATAGACATTGCGCGGGTGGGGGTCGTCGGTGTATTCGAGCGAGACCGCCCAACCGTTGTTCAACATGTACTGCACCTGCATTTTGATTTCCTCGTCGGTCAAATCGGGTAGGTGGGAAAATGTGCCCTGGGTGATACGCATAGAAACTCCTCTCGTGCAACGCAGTTCGCGGATTGCAGCTCTTTCACTATTTATTGGGAAAGGCAATCCGCGATTTGCGATTCGCTAATAACTCATCGTCGGCGTGAGCGCGGCGTCAGGCACGTCGGTGGCTTGAAAATTAAAGGTGACATCTTTCCACACTTGGAGTGCCTTGTACAGTGAGGGCGACCAGCGCGCGGCGCGGGCGAGGATGTCGGGTCCTTCGGCGAGATAATCGCGTCCTTCGTTGCGCGCCTGGATCATCGCTTCGACGGCGACGCGATTTGCCGCCGCGCCTTCCGCGATCCCGTCCGGATGACCGATGGTGCCGCCGCCAAATTGCAGCACCACATCTTCGCCCAGATAATGCAAGAGCTGGTGCATCTGTCCTGCGTGAATTCCACCTGATGCGACGGGCATGGTCGCGGGGAGTGACGCCCAATCCTGTTCAAAGTACAGCCCTTGCACGGGGTCGGCTTCGAGTCTGTCTGCGCGCAGGGTATTGTAATAACCCCGAATCGCGTTCGGGTCGCCTTCAAGTTTGCCGACGACCGTACCCGCGTGAATGTGGTCTACGCCTGCCAGTCGCATCCATTTGGCGATGACGCGAAAGTTCACCCCGTGTGTTTTTTGGCGTGTAAACGTACCGTGCCCCGCGCGGTGGAGATGCAGGATGAGACCATTCTTGCGCGCCCATTTCGCCATGGATTGAATCGCCGTGTAGCCGATGGTCAAGTCGATCATGATGATCACACTGCCGATATCGCGCGCAAACTCGGCGCGTTCATACATGTCCTCCATCGTCGCGGCAGTCACATTCATGTAATGCCCCTTGATCTCTCCCGTCGCTGCCATGGCGCGCGTGACTGCCTCAATCGCAAAAAGAAAACGATCGCGCCAGCGCATAAAGGGTTGACTGTTGATGTTCTCGTCGTCTTTGGTAAAGTCCAGTCCGCCGCGCAGTGCCTCATATACAACGCGTCCGTAATTGCGCGCCGAGAGACCGAGTTTCGGTTTTACCGTCGCGCCGAGCAGCATCCGTCCGTACTTGTTCAAGTACTCGCGTTCCATTACGATGCCGTGCGGGGGTCCTTGAAAAGTCTTCGCGTAATGCGGTGGGATGCGCATATCTTCGAGCCGCAGGGATTTCAACGCCTTGAAACCAAACACATTGCCGATGATGGAGGACGTGAGATTGGCTATCGAACCTTCTTCAAAGAGGTCGAGGTCATACGCGATATAAGCAATGTATTGGTCGGTGCCGGGTACTTGCTCCACGCGATAACATTTTGCCTGGTACACTTCGTGCGCCGTCAAGCGATCGGTCCACACAACCGTCCAGGTAGCCGTAGAAGATTCTCCTGCCACGGCGGCAGCGGCTTCAATGGGTTCGACGCCCTCTTGCGGCACGATGCGGAAGGCGCAAAGGATGTCGGTGTCTTTCGGCACATAGTCCGCGTTGTAATATCCCATCTCTGCATAGGGCGTGACGCCCGCTGCCCAACGGCTTTTTTTCTTGTCGCCATTTTCGGAAACAATACTCTTTTTCCCGTCACTTGAAACGAATACGGACATCCGGACCTCCTGACGATTTCATCAAGCGAAAAGGTTGACCCTCGGCGCGGACCGATGGGTTCGTTCGCACACCCGGGCACGAGGGTTGCATCGAGTATATGGAAAACGGGAAACGCGGGAACGGGCAAACGGACAAAAATTGCCCGCGCGGATGGATGGTTTTTTCGTCAGAGGAAAAGAAAAACGGACAGGTGGTGACCTGTCCGTTCGGAGAGGGAGAGACCTACTTTTTGAGCCGATGATACACCGCCGCTGCTTCAGTGCGATTCGTGACGCCCAATTTTTCAAAGACATGCTGGAGATGAAATTTCACCGTGCTCTCGCTCACGTTCAGCCGTTCGGCGATTTGGGCGTTCGTCATCCCCTCTGCCACTAACGCCAGCACTTCGCGCTCGCGTTCCGACACGGGCGGACTGGATGCCCGCGGCTGGCGTTCGGTCAGCCATTGGCGCACTACACTCGGGAAAACCATTTGTCCCTGCGCGACCTGACGGATCGCCGTAATCGTTTGACGCGGCGCGGCTGTCTTGAGCACAAAGCCATCTGCGTCGCGTTCCCACGCCTGGAGCATAGATTCACCATCCGAAAAGGCAGTGAGTACCAGGACCCGGATCGGCAACCCTTCTGCGCGAATCCGTTCGAGACAGGCGACCCCTCCGAGGCGCGGCATCATCAGGTCCAGCACGACCACGTCTGGTTCGTGCTGATATACCGCACCCATCAATTCCGCGCCATCCTTTGCCGTTGCGACGACTTGAATGTCTGTTTCGTCCTGGAGCAGGGCTTGCAAGCCTTCCAACACGAGCTCGTGGTCGTCAGCGAGGATGACACGAATCGGTTTGAGTTCGTCAGCCATTGCAGGGCACCTTGACCGTGATGCATGTCCCCTGTCCCGGTCGGCTCCACAAATCAAAGACCCCGCCGACCAGTGCAACGCGCTCGCGCATTCCGCGCAAGCCAATATGCTCCTGGCGTTCAGTTGCGGTCGGTCCGCTCAAGGGGGGGGGCGTAAAACCCACTCCCTCGTCACTCACTTCCAACCACAGCGAGTCGCCTTCGACCCACAAGCGCACATGGGGCTCTTGAGTTTGCGCATGACGGTAAATGTTTGACAGGGCTTCTTGGAGAATGCGATACAACGCGATCTTGACGGGCAGCGCGACGCACGGGAGTTCGCCATTCACTTGAAAGACGACGCGCAAACCCGTCATCGCCTCGTGTTGCAGAATCAAGCCCTCCAGTACGGAGAGCAAATCGCGTTTGGCAAATTCGGGGGGACGAAAGGTGCCAAGGAATGTACGAATTTCGTTGAGGGAATCTTCAAGCAAGAGGGCAATGCGCACCAGCCCCGGAGCCAGCGCATTGGAATCACTGCTACTTGCGCGTTCAAGTTGATGCTGAAGGAGGTTTACCTGCGAGAGGGCGGCGAAAAGTTTTTGAACGGGTCCGTCGTGAATATCGAGGATGATACGCTGCAGTTCCTCTTCGGTGACCGCGAGAATGCGCCTCCCCGCAATTTGCGGCGAAGTATCCTCTTCCCGCGCGGCAGCGTCGCTCAACTCTACCTTCCTTCAGTTCAATTCTGTTGCGCCGAACGAACTGCCCGCGTTTGCAAATCACGGGTGAGCTGTTCGACGTCTCGAACGGCGGGCGAATCGGGGGTCAAGTCGCAAGGCAAGAGCCCGAGAATCTCCGTTTCAGGCAAACATTCGTCGAGCGGAGTTACGCCAACCAATTCGAATCCTTTTTTCTCTGCCAACTTGTTCACTGCGCGCCGCTCATTTTCCGCCCGGACTTGGTTTCCGACAAAATAAATATTCGGACTGCCCAGTTCCTGCGCTTGCGGGTCCGGCGAACGAGAATACGATTGGACGACGACCAGCATCACGTCACACTGTCCCCTTTTATGGAAAAAACGCGCACTTTCAGCCCGCGCGCGTTCGACATCTCGACGGCACTTTAACCCAGATTATTGGCGGCGTCAAGTGCGTTGTAGGGCAATCGCGACTTGAGTGAATTTTGTGCGGTAGCGCGTTAATGGTTTATCCTTACCCCGAAGTGAACCATGTCCGAGCAGACCAGACCGGGCAGCCTTGAACATTTTGGCGCGCTGGATAACCCACGCATCTGGCATGTCTTGCGCGGACTTTACATGGCTTGATTCGACACATGGGTAAACATCACTATAATACGCGAAGTCAAAGATAATCATCTATGTACATCTTGTCAGGGCAAACGCATTTGAAATTGCCGCGCCTGCATGAAATAGAATTTCACGGCTGAAAAAAGACAAAATGCTCCGCCT
>CALMZO010000368.1 GCA_937870825.1 uncultured Chloroflexota bacterium
ACGGGAATCCCATCGCGCTCGATAATCAAATGTTCGGCAGCGGCATACGCGCGTTTGAGGAGTGCGCCGAACTTGTTTTGTGCTTCGGTCGCCGTGACAATTCGTACCGTAGGGTTTTGTTTTTCTGCCATAGATTGAAACCTTTCTCTCTAACGTTCGCTAATTATATCTAATGTTCGCCAATCACGCAATCAAGGCAGTCTGATTTCACGAGTATGAATGAGATGGAACGATACGAGTTGCCTGATGGATGGCGATGGGTGTCAGTACGCATTGTGGCGGACTCTATCCAATATGGTTTTACGGCAAAATCATCAGAGCAATTCAATGGTCCGCTGTATTTGCGAATTACGGATATTCAGAACGGGAAGGTGAATTGGGACAGTGTTCCTCGATGCGAAATATCAGATGACGACTTGGAAAAATATCGGCTTGCGTCAGGAGACATTGTTTTTGCGCGCTCTGGCGCGACAGCAGGAAAAAGTTATTTGCTTAAAGATCCTCCGCTTTCCGTGTTTGCCTCTTATCTGATTCGTGTCAGAACAAACAATCAAGTTTTACCAGAGTACCTTGCCGCATTTTTCAAATCAAAGGACTATTGGGATCAAGTAATCACACGCGGCAACGCGCAACCAAACGCCAACGCTCAAGTATTGGGGGCAGTAACTTTCCCCCTTCCCCCTCTCCCCGAACAACACCGCATCGTCAAAAAAATCGAATCACTTTTTGCCGAAGCGCGCACGGCACGCGCGGCGTTGGAGCGCGCCGAACCGCTGTTGAGAAAATTTCGACGAGCGGTATTGTCCGCCGCGTTTCGCGGCGCACTCACCGAACGCGATGCGAATGATGAATCTGCATCAATGCTACTCGAACGCATTCGTGCAGAACGAATCAAGAAATGGCAAGACGATTTGCGCGCGAAAGGTAAAGACGCGACGAAAGTAAAATTTGTAGAAGCGGAACCGCCGAATACGCGCGATTTGGGAAATTTGCCAAAGGGATGGGAGTGGGTAAATACTGCGATGCTCGCCGCAGATGAACCTCATTCATTTACAGATGGTCCTTTCGGTTCAAATCTCAAAACTGAAGACTATGTAAATAAAGGCGTAAGAGTAATTCGATTGCAGAACTTGGGTGTTTCTCAATTCAAGGACAAAGACAAGGCGTACATTTCTGAGGAAAAATATCAAACACTCCGTAAGCATGAGACGATAGCTGGTGATGTAATTATTGCCGCGCTTGGTGATCCACTTGGGAGAACTTGTATTGTTCCTGAGGGAATTGGAACTGCGATTGTGAAAGCAGATTGCATTCGATTGAGGGTCAATTCAGAGCTTGCACTGAACAAGTACGTTATGCTCGCATTGAACACAGTAGAACATTTCCGTCGTGCGGAAGCTGCCGCACATGGCGTAGGACGCGTGCGAGCAAACTTTAGTGATGTTAAAGCATTCGTCGTTCCGCTTGCACCACTCGCCGAACAACAACGCATTGTCGAACGCATCGAGTCGTTGTTTGCACAAGCAGAGCAGATTGAACACGCGGTGGAAATTGCGCGGCGGCGCGCGGAAAAGGTGGAGCAGGCGATTTTGGCGCGGGCGTTTCGGGGGGAGTTGTGATTGTCCAGTTGATTAAATTGCATTGCATTTATTTACGGGAGGAACGATGCCCAGACTCTTGCCGCAACTCGATCTTGACCGCTGTCCTCATTGTAGCGTCGCAAAGCCATTGCTGAATGAACGGGTGGGATTCGAGACAAACGATTATGCAGGACAACAAAAAAGGTTTTGGAGAATTTATACATGTTCAAGATGCGGCGGTGTTGTTACTGCAGCTGCGAATGGACAGGATACTGAAGTTGTCGAAATCTATCCGCGTGCCGTCAGTCTTAGCGAAATAATTCCAGAACCTGCCCGAACTTACTTGATGCAAGCAATAGATTCACTGCACTCGCCTGCGGGCTCTGTTATGCTATCTGCGGCATCAATTGATGCGATGCTAAAGGCAAAGTCATTCAAAGAAGGGAACCTCTACTCGCGCATCGAGAATGCGTCTACAGCTCATCTGATAACTCCCGAAATGGCAAAATGGGCGCACGAGGTTCGGCTTGATGCAAACGAGCAAAGGCACGCGGACGATAATGCACCTCTCCCAAATTACGATGATGCGCGAAGAGCAATTGACTTTGCTCTTGCACTAGCAGAATTCTTGTTTGTCTTGCCTTCACGTGTCACACGCGGGATACAAGATGCCTCAAGCGCAATTAAGAGCGTCGAATGAGAAACGTTGAGCAATAGGCGTAATAAATATGGAGTGGCAATTTTGCGCGGGCGTTTCTGGGCGAGTTGTAAAAATTGTGTGGCCCAAAAATAAAGGAACTCGCCAGTAATTGGCGAGTTCCTTTATTATGCATCTCGTTCCGTTGGGTCGTGAGGACCGATGTCGGTAAAAATGCAATACGTTTCATTTGTCTGTGCGTTCGTCAGATAACGAAAAATAAAACGATAAAATTCGTCCACCCGTCCTTCCCAAATATCTTTCTTGCCTTTCATTTTCTTGATGACCAAGGAGGGGTGGCGCGGATTGTCCCTAAACAAAGAGAAGGCTTTCTTCGCCTTCTCCTGAATGTGCGCGGGCAATTTGCCATACGATTTGTGAAAACGCCGAGTGCGGATGTATCTCATTCATCTTCGAGCGGGTCATCCAACGAATTGATGAAATCATCCATCGTATCGAAAACCTGAAAGCGCCCTAGCCGCAAGTCTTGCTCTGCCTCGCCTTCGCGTTCCTGCCACAACGGCGTAAAGTAATACGCTTGCGACGGTTCGGAAGGTTGAAGCAGCACTTGAATTCGTTTGATAATGTTCAGGCGCGGCACACGCGCAGCGTTGGTTGTAAACGCAAGTGTAAATGGTTGTGCTTGGCTAGAATAGGAATGAGACGAGCTTGGGTTGGTATGGCTTGTCCAAGTCATTTTGCTATCTCACTTTCTAATGATTGTGTCTGCCATCGGGGAGCGACTTGTTCAAGATTTATTTCTTGTGTTTGAACATTCAGTTGAAGTCGAACAGTACTCTCGAAGCAATGACTGAGTTCTAAACTCTCAATATATGCTTGGCGGACAGTAATCGAATTTTGTTGTTGATTCTGGAGCAACGCACTTGGATCAAATGGCTTTGCTAATTCAAGGTCTTGGGCATACGATGCAAAAAGGGACTGCATCGCTTTTTCCGTTGGTTCCTCTGCATACTCGATAATCTCTTTAAATCCAATAATATCTCGAGCTTCGCGTCGATTAATTAAATGATTGTGAGAATAGAGTAATTGCGAAAGGTTATTTACAATCTCTGTCAGTTGTGTCTCATACTTGGGATCATTGAGTGTAAATTGAAGCATCTTGCGCGCAAGACGACGCACACGCGCATGACTGCGATTCAAAGAGCCAAGAATCTGAGGCTTGATTTCTTTTGTCAAGAGTGCCAAGACTTCGCTCAAAGGTTGAGATTCGGCAATGCCAACCTTTTCCTTTGCGAACTCTATAAAGCTCATAATGTCTTCGACAGAGTATTTTTGTGGTTGTGCTTCCGTGATGAACGTGCCTTCGGGATCTATAGGACTGAGTTGAGATAAAGGCGACATCACAATTCTGTTAGCGCCGAGTGACAAAAGCGTTGCTGCGCTTAACGCTTTTGATGGAACGAGAACTTCCAGATAACTGCAATACTCGCGCAAAAGATTCAGCAACGGCCACGGAGCATCTAAATTCCCGCCACTACTGTATAGAAAGAGCGACAGTTTTTCTACTCTGCCGATTCCTTGGAGCGTTTGATAAAAGAGGGGCAGAACATCCAACGCAATTTGCGCGTTAAAGGGTTGGCGGTCACTTGTGAGATACGCAATTACACGCGCACTCCGAATTTGCTCCAATTCCCGAATCAAAACAGAACGCGCGTTCGAATCCATGTGCAAAACGTTACCCTCGCTGGCGAGTATATTCATCTATATTGTAATGTCAACCGTAGTATAAATGCAATACAAAAACGGATACAAATTACTATACGTTCTGCACTCCAATTTTGTTCCTCCACTCAAACGACGGTCCCCAATACACCTTCCCCTTCGCCGCGATTTGTTTTTCCATCAAAGGCATCGGCAAAGCGCGCGTCAAATGATCGCGCAGCATTTTTGCATTGACTCCGAACGGCGCAAGCACTGTCTCCACGGCGCGCAATAACAATTCGGTGTAACGTTCCACATCATACCCCATTGAATCCCCGCTCAATTCCCACGCGCGGTCATAACCCAAATCCCTTCGTAAGCCGTAATCAGATATTGTCGTCAGCCGAACCGACAGCAATAATGTCGGATAAGTTCCGTAATTCACTTTCGCAATCCCGCGAGTCGTTATCCGGTCTGCGCGTTCGTGGATGATTGTGTCAAGTTCGAGCCAAGTGAATGTGCTATACTCGCAGCGCGCGAAATCAAAATGCACGCGCTTGCGTGACGATGAACATCCTTTTTCTTTCCGGCGTACGAAATTCATGGACGCCGTCAGACTGGGAAGAGCATTCGCTGGCGAATGCTGCGTTGATTGAGGCGCTCACGGAACGAGGACACACCGTCGCAGGAGTGGGTCTCCAAAAGTGTCGCACACGCGTTGATGCACAAATCGTATCATCCGAACGACTGGCTCGTCATTAGCGGGTGTGATGGATATGCTGACCGCGCTTCTTCACACGTGGATGTCATTGCCGAAATCGAGAGTTTGGGTTTTGCCCATTTGGGTTCCGGCGCCAACACGCTGCGCCTGGATAACGACAAGGTACAAGTCCGCGCCATCTCTTGGCGCAGCGAGTGCCGATGCCGTTCGGGGTTGTGGTTGAACCATTGCAGCAGTTCCATTGGGAATGCTTTCCCGCAATTGTAAAACCAACAAATCAACACGCGAGTATTGGCATCACACGCGCATCGGTCGTACAAGACCGGCGCGCGCTCTGGCAGCAGTTGGAATTTGTCTTTGACGTTTTTCATGCCCCGGCGCTTGTGGAAGAATTTATTGCGGGGCGCGAGTGTACGCTGACGGTGTTGGGGAATGAGGAGTTACGTTGCTTGCCGCCGCTCGAATTGGATTTTGGCGCGCGCAACGCCGAGAGTTTTCCGATTTACTCGTACGAATCAAAATTCATCTCGGATGCGCCGCAAGTCACGCTCCGCCATCCGGCGCCGCTTGAAAATTTCATACAGCGAAAAATGGAACGCGTCGCGAGCGCGGCATTTCGCGCGCTGGGGTGTCACGACTATGCGCGCGTGGATGTTCGTCTGCGTGGGGACGAGGTGTGTGTGCTGGATGTGAACGCGTATCCCGCGTTGGATGCCGAGTCGGCGGTGAGTTTGTGTGGGCGCGCGGCAGGCAGGGAATATGGGCAATTGCTTGACGGCTTGGTGACGCTTGCCCAAGCGCGCGTGAAATTCCACTAACGGCGCGTGGCAGGGAAATCGCCCGCGTCCACCTGTTTGCCCGGGTTACGCGCTGCCCAAGACAGAAACACAAATTTACATGCCGCCGAACAAAAGTGGAATGTTTCTGCGCCAAGCGCAAACACGAATTTTCGCTGCATCCTGAAACGCGCGCGTATGTTCACGCTTCGCTTTTGGCAGAGCCGCAGGTGGAGCGGGATATGGCGCAGCGTTTTGGCGGGGAAACGTTAGAGAGCTACCAAAATTACGACAAGATGGAACAAGAGTGGACCAACGTGTATGCCGGCTTTAACGTGCTGGGGCGAATGGTTCACAGTCAGAATGGCGAGACGCCGGATGCAGATATCGCAAACCTCGTCATCGCATTGTGGGGCGCGCTCCGCCAATTCACTCTCTATGCGGGGCGCTGGGATGAAAAGATTCAGCTCAGCACGCTCGCGTACACCGTGACATCCGCATTGTCAAAGTGGGATGATGCCGGATGGAGCGCGTATGATGTGAGTTGGATTTTGTACCTGCGCGACCAATTGGACGAGGCGACGGTTTGGGTAGAACGCAGCGCGCAAGCGTGGGCGCATGATGTTCCCTTGAGTGACCGCGCCTATGCTTTACGAATGCGCGCCTTGCTCGCCCAAAAGAAAAAAGAGTATGTCACAGCCGAACAAACGATGCAGCGCGCGCTGGAAATGTGGGAGACGGAAAAAGGAGACTTTGATATTTCGGTTGGACTGCACGAGCTCGCGGATTTTGCGTACGAACGCGGCGAATTGAAAATCGCGAACGCATATTATCAACGCACGTTAGAGCTGTCAGTCAAGATGAACGACCAAGAGAGTCTCGCCGCCGTCTATGGCAGTTTGGGAAACCTGTACCTTGACCGACAGCAAGTGGCGCAAGCGCGTGAGCAATTTGAAAAGGAATTACAGTTCGCCGATGAAATCGGGCGCGTGGATTTGGTTGCCAGCGCAAAATTCGGACTCGCGCGCATCGCACGTCTGGAAGGAAACACAGACCGCGCGCTCAAACTTGCCACTGAAGCGAAAATCATTCTCCAAGGTATGCAAAAGGCGCTGCTCAAAGATGTATTGACATTCATTACCGAGTTGCAATAAGCCCGCAAGGGAATGGATAGTTTCTTACGATTTTCTCCTCACCAGCTCTACGTGTCGTAGATTCGAATTCCTGCTGAAAGAACCCTTCTCCGAACATCATTTGTAAATATTTCTGCAAGTAACCAAACACGCAAGGTAGAATCGCCAACCGTACGACTCTGATGAATGAGTTTTATGGTGCTGGAGGTGTGCAGGGCGACGGGTAAGGAGGAGAGAACCGCCAACGGACGGGGAAAGCGGATGAACGGATGGGTGGGGTTGTGGTGTAACCCAGTATCCGTTCATCCGCTTTTTTTGTCCGCTGACCGCTCCGTGGAACACGGACAAGCGGGAAATTTTTTTTTGTAATGGTTGGCGGGAACACCAGCGCGAAGGGTGAAGGCGTGAGGAGCGCAACGTGTGATGAAGAAGACGGAAACGGATGTGAAAAGGTGACACGTCCGTTCTTTCATTTATTCGGATATTTCAAGAATCCAGATTGTACTCGCCGAAGAATTAGGACCGGCGGAAAACGCAATACGTTTCGCGTCGGGAGACCAAGTAAGGGCTTGCCAGTTGAAGGTATTTTTTGCCTGATTGTTCGCAGCTTCAATCATCTTTCCCGTTGATACCTCATAGAGTATGATCTTCCATATATCTTCATTTCCCAGGAACTCTCGTTGAACCCATGCGATCCATTTTCCATCAGGCGAAGGCGCAAGGATAGGAGAAAGGGAATTAGCAGTTAGAATCTGCACAGGCATGCGATGCCATTGATTGCTTTCTAATTGCCTTTCATACACAGCGTATTCGCCCACAGAGTCCTTCTTTGTGACCGGTTGCGGAATGACTAGCGTCCCGTGTGAGGTCCACCGCGGGATGCCTGGTGTTAGAGAACCGGCAAACTGGTCAGGAAAAGGAAGTGGTTCCACAAGTTCCTTCCAATTATTATTTGAAAGGTCCAAGACCCCGAGCGTTGGGCGGACTGTGGCGATTTGATTTGTTCTAGACCAATCAGTAAGCATCGTTTGGCTCGTAGTTATAACAGATGCAACTCCCGATTCGACATTTACCTCAACCATTTTGTAAATCTCTTGGCTGTCATCTTGCATGTTGAAGAGGTTTAAACCAACCTTCTTATCATCAGGAGACCAAGCAATGAACTGGGGAAATACTTTCCATTCATTGTATCCAGCATAGACTTGGGATGATTTATTCCAATTATCGGCCAAGACCGTCCATAGGGTAAAATGATACGTAAATGCAATTCTATCTCCTGAATGAGACCATGCGATATTTCCACGTTGTGGAGACACATTTATTCTCGTATCTTTCAATTCGAAGCTCAATTGACTCGAAACTACAGTTGGTTGATTCTTTGCAACTTGGTTTGTAACCTGAGGCGTTTTAGTTGCCGAAGGGACATTTGCAGTTTGGTTAGCGCACGCCACAATCAGGCACACCCAAAAAGTGAATAGTATGGTCTGATATTTCTGTTTCATAGAATTATCCTTATTCAGCAGGGTTCGTTTCCCAGGGCGAGAAAATTGAACGAATGTAGATTTGAGTTTCTCCTACAGTAAACGGCTCTACAGTTGCCCACGATGACGGATCAGTGGCACGCCCACGTGCATTAATGATCGCTCCGTAACCGGCGTTGTACGAAGCCATAGCAAATTTCCACAAATCCTCCTTACTCGGAACTCTGTTTGTCGGATACTCAGCAACAAAGGCACGAAGCCATGATAGATATAACACTCCAGTTGAGATATTCTGCTCCGCGTCAAGCCTATTAATCACCGCATTAGGCGAAAGCAGGCTTTGTTGTTTCATATGATTTATTGCTGGCATGCCAATTTGCATCAATCCCTGAAAATCCCCAGTTTGAAGGTCGGGAACGAATTGACTCTCACGCGCAATTTGTCGCTTCACCCAACGGGCAATTTGCAAAATTTCTTCGTTTGACCCACTAAAGTTCTGGCGAACAGTTCCCATAATGAGAGCATTGTATTGGTTTTGTTTCCTAGAACGGATTCCTATTTAACTCAAGGGACGAATGTGGTAAATTGCGCACCATGAATGCTTATTCCTCGGATTTG
>CALMZO010000369.1 GCA_937870825.1 uncultured Chloroflexota bacterium
GTCATGCTGTCTGACGAAGAGGCAGGGTCTCTTGCCTTGTTGGAAGCGATGGCTTCGGGACTGCCTGCGGTAGTCTCTAACACGGGCGGGTTTGCCGAAGTGGTGGATGAAACATGCGGCTGGCGGGTTGGATTGCAGGATGACAAGATCGGGAGGGTGCTTGGCTCTGTCTTGCACAGCCGGGAGCAGTATTCTCATTTGGGGCAAAACGCCCGCGCGAGAATCCAACGAACTTGCAGCTGGGATTTTTTGGCTAGACAGTTTGTCCAGCATCTTTGCCATCCAGAGGCGAAGCGTTTGGATGCTTGATCACATATTCCTATGCGGCAAGAAAGTGAAACTTTGGAATTCTTCCAACGTGCTGCAATGATGGCCGTTTTGGCAGTAGCCGTGGGAATCCGCCTCTGGGGTTTGGATGCCGGCTTGCCGCTGGTGTTGAACGGTGACGAGGTCGCAATTGTAGAACGTTCACTCAACTTGAGCCTGACCAATCTGAACCCCGGAATCTTTATGTATGGTTCCCTGCCTTTTTATGTGGCGCGCTTGGCGACCTGGGTTGCAGACTTGTGCGCGCTGGTTTTTCAACAGCCCGCGCTGAATGTGGCAAATTATTATCTCATCGTTCGAACGGTGTCTGTAATTGCGGGCACGGTTTCTGTCTATTTTGTCTATATTTTTGGGAAACGGCTTGGCGGTTGGAACACGGGCATTATCAGCGCGATGTTTTTAGCAGTGTCGCCCTTGGCGGTTGAATTGTCGCACTATGCTACGGTAGATGCTTTATTGGGCGTTTGGGTTACCCTGTCTTTTGTTGGAATGGTTGGGTGGGTTCGCGGCAGCTTGCGGGATCTGTACTTGGCCGCTCTGGCTATCGGACTGGCGGTTTCGACGAAATACAATGCGGCAGTCTTGATTCTACCTCTGGTTCTGATCGGGTTGCAGCTCGGTCTGGCAAAGGAATCCACATTCGCTGCATTTACATACAAGCAGAAATTGTGTTTTGGCGTATTGCTCCTTGGTGGATGGATTGCCTTTGGGGTCGTCTATGCAGGCCGCGCAGAAATTCTCGCCCAAGTTGGGTCGTGGGCAAGCGGGGGAGTCTTACAGCCCGCGTATACTAGGATTTTTGACCGCTTGCTGCTGTTTGCATTTTTTTTCGCCGTCGTTGCGTCGGCATTGTGTGTGGCAATCTTTTTGAATTGGATGATTATTGTCCGCCCGGTACGGGCTCTGCTTTGTCCCACGCTGTTGCGTGCCTATGCGCTGATTATCCTCGTTTTTTTTCTTACCTCCCCCTATGTTTTTTTGGAATATCAGCATTCCCTGCGTGATTTCTTTTTTCAGTTCAACAAGAACTTGAGTGGAGGTATAGCCAGTCTTGGATATCAGTCGCGTATGTTTGAAGCGGCATTAGACCAAACCGGCATGTACCATCCGTTTCAATATGTTTTTGCCTTGCTGGCGGAGTGGGGCTGGATGCTCGTGGGAACGGCTGTAATCGGCTTGACTGTTTTTCTCAAAAATGAACGTATTCTCGGGATTGCGTTTATCGTTCTGGTGTGCTTGACGCTGATTATGACTCTTTCCTGGTCTTATCTGGCTCTCCGATACATTTTTCCGATTTGGCCCGTCATTGCAGTCTCGGCCGCTGCCGGAATTGTTTTTGTGTCGCAACAGCTGAGAACCAAAATCTTCCCCCCTCTCTTGACGCAGAGTCTGACTCCTGTGCTTTTGGGAGTCGTATTGGTGCCGCTGACCCTCTCGGCCGTCTCACGAGTACATGCCAACTTTTTGGTGCCGGACACACGCACCCTGATGGCGCATTGGATTGTGCAGAATATTCCCTCCGGCGCGCGGATTGTGCGCGAAATGGATACCCCGGACGTCGAACGTGTCGGGAGCGGTCTACATGTTTGGGTTGCAGACCCTTTGCTCTTGGAATTCTCCCCACGGGATTGGCAAGCAAAGGGGTACAATTTGATGCTGCTGGGAAATCGAAATCTGGATTTTTACTTGAGCCACAAGGACAAGTTTCAAGATGTGCTTGAGAGGTATGCTGTGGTTGAGAATAACTGGCGGTTGCTGCAATCCTTCAAGCCAGATGCTGCCACAAAAGGCCCTGCGCTCTTTTTGTATTCTGCCCCGTGATTCAAAACCGTTTTCAAAATCAAGTGACAGCGCGCTTGCTCCTGTTGGCTTGTAGTGTGCTTTTGTACGTTCTCTTACTGTACATTCGCTCCCTTCAGGCGAATCTCGAGTTCGGGGATATTGTTTTTCTTGACCCGATTACCAGCGTCTTTATATCGCATTCGGTTTCCCTGAATGCAGATCAACTGCGTTGGCTCAGTTATGTGGTGTTCCTAGGCATTTCTGCGTTGTATGGCTTGATGCTGTACTATTTATCAAAACAACGGTTGCTTTTACCTCATTCGTTTTTTGGATGGGTGATTTTGCCGTACTTGGTTTTGGGAGCCGTCATTTTGCTTTTATATCCGCACATTAGTCGTCCGACCGATACGGCAGACTATGCCGTGCACGCCCGCGTTCAATGGCAATTTCACCAAAATCCGTATGTTGTTGCAGGAGGAGAATATGCGGACCAAAGTCCGCTGGCGCGCTTTATGGAAGCAAAGACCCGTCCAAGCGTTTATGGTCCTGCTTGGCAAATAATGACACTCCCAAGTCTGATTGCTCAAGACAATATTTTATCTAGTATCTTGATTTTCAAAGCCATGTTCTTTTTAATGGGATTGGGCTGTCTGGTTCTGGCATTTTTTTATTCCCCGTCCCAAAACAGCGCCATCCATGCCGAGAGGATATTTGCCGCCGCAGCAGTTGCCTGGAACCCGCTCTTGTTGTTGATTGCAATAGGACAGGGACACAATGATATTGCCATGGCGCTGTTTATAGCGCTCGCTCTGGCGGCTTTGTCGTTCCGCCGTCCACTCATGGGTTATGCCAGCTTGATACTATCTGCGCTGGTCAAATTTATCTCTTTACCTCTCCTCTTGCCGGTGACGGTTCTGGTCTATCGCGATGCTGCTTTTGGCACTGTTTCGCAGCGCCGGAAATTGATTATTCTAGGCTTGCTTGTTTCTGTTGTTTTTGGCAGCTTGCTTGTATTGCCGTACGGTCCTTTGGCGATATCTGCCACAATTTCTTCACGGTACGCCGGTTTGGTCGGAACTGATGGGGTCTCCAAAATTGCGTTGCTTGCAAGTCTTTTGAACCGCCTTTTATTAGCATTGGGTCTGAGCCTTGCCCCGGATTTGATTGCACGCAGTGCCGCGCTTTTGCTGCCATCGTTGTGGCTTGGCGTGGTTCTGGTACGTAGCAATTCGGTACGATCGTTGAATCACCTGGTAAAGGTTCTGATCGAATCTTTCTTGGTATATCTTACAATGGTCGCGTTGCCGGTACATGCGCAATATGCGATCACTCCCGTTGTATTGCTAGGTTTCCTCTATGCAGGCCGATGGCATTTCTTTGCTACCATATGTGTCTCATTGGCGCTTGTATGGGATGCATTGTTCTTGGTCTATATACCGGATACGTATCCACTCTGGGAAGCGATACTGCATCAGCTTTCTCATAGCATTGCTCTTTTCATCTTTGTCTTGTTCGTTTGTCTTTTGGTGTTTCAATCGGCGCGCAGATGGATTACTGCATGAGGATAAAAAACACTTGTGTAGGAATTTTAAGAAAAATCCAAGTGTATTTGCGCGCCCTGCTGGTCCTCTGGCGCCGTTCGCAGATCGCTTGTGAACCGGATACCCAAATTGCTTTTGACATTGTGGGCGATTTGCCGGTCAAACAGCTTCGCAGCTTGTTCATCATTTTTCAAGTGGCCGGTTTCTCTGTTTTGTGGCGAGCGCGCCCGGGAAAACGCGCGTTGATTTTGGCGAGAATTTCGGATTGGCATCACAATGTCTATTTTATGTGGCGCGATCCGTCTGATATGACACTGCGTGCACTCTGTTCGGACCACATCGCTCTTGCGCCGCGCAAGCCGAACAAAATCATGCACTTGCGTTTTGACTATCATGCGCATCTTGCTTTGGATGACAAGAATTTTGGGGTGCCGTTCCCGATGCATCCCCAGCTCTATGTTCAATACCGAGAACACGAGCATTTGGAACGATACCGTTCTACAACACGGCGGGTGCGTATACTGTTTTCCGGGAACTGGAACCAGGATACGTATGACAATCCGGTCCTCACGGATCTGTTTGGATTGCAGAGTCGGTATCAAATTATGGATTATTTGCGTCGCAATCATTTATACGAACCCATTTTTAATGGGTCTGATGGATTGATGAATGGTTCAGGCGAATATCAGAACCGTTTTTGTGCCATTCCGCCCGGTGTCCGGATTGACCAGGGAGTCTGGTTGAAATTTATGGCGAGGGCTGATTTTTTTCTTTGCCCGCCCGGAATTATTTTGCCCTATAGTCAGAATGCGATCGAAGCCATGGCTGTTGGTACGATTCCCTTAATCAACTATCCCAATTGGTTTTTTCCACCGTTAATCGACGGCATAAATTGCATTGTTTTCTCATCCCTCAACGATCTGCGTGCTGCACTGGAACGAATTCATGCCATGGACGACTCTGAAATTCAAAAAATGCGGTATCAGGTAATCTCGTACTATAACGAATATCTCGATCCCAAAAAATGTGTAATGCGTTGGTTGGATTCACCCGCCCGCGAAATTACGCTCCATATTTGGGATGAACGGGAAAGCGCGCTGCGTGAAATGTTTGGCTCTCGGACATGAAAGTATCAGTTTTGATTTGTACGTACAATCGGTCTGATATGCTCGCCTGCTGTTTAGATGCTCTGTTGGGTCGCACGACCGAAAAACCCGATGAGGTCGTCATGGTCAACGGTGGGGATGAACGCACGGACAATCTGGTTACCCAAGCTAAATGGGCTGGCGGACATATTGGAATCAAACTTTTCAACACGGTGAACAAGAATCTGGCGGCTTCGCGGAATGTCGGCTTGCGGCACTGCACGGGTGACATTGTGGCAATGACCGACGACGATGCAGAGGTCTTTCCGGATTGGGTGACGGAAATGAAACGCGCGCACGCGGAACATCCTGAAGCGGGCGTTATCGGCGGCGCGGTGGTTGGCGCGGACAAGGATTCGCTCGTGAGCCGCATCGCTGACCGCGTGACGTTTCCGCGTTTTGACACTGCGCGCGCGGTGCGAACGGTGCCGGGCGTGAATGTGTCATACAAGCGTGAGGTCATTGAGCAGGTGGGCTTGCAGGATGAGACATTGTTTCGCGGTGAGGATGTGGATTACAATTGGCGGGCGCAAAAACTCGGCTGGCAGGTATGGTACGACCCGCGTGTGCGCGTGCTGCATCACCATCGTCCCACACTGCGCCAATTCCTGAATCAACACTTCATGTACGGACGCGCGTACTATTTGGTGCGCCGCAAATGGCAAGAGATGTACTGTGTGTATCCCCATTCGTTGCGTTCGACCAAGGATTTTGTGAAAGGACTCAACTTTGTCGCCGCCACCTTTTATGAACCCGCACAGCATGCGCTGACAATGGAACACACGAGCGATAAATTCCTGGCATTTCCGATTTTGTTGGCGAATCAACTGGCGTGGCGCGGGGGGATGATTCGACAAAAGATTGCGGAACGTTGAACGTCGAACGTTCAACCTTTGCCTTTTTATGCGCGCCCTCGTTCGATGGTTGTTTCGGTTTGTCTTGTGGTTGGCGTATGCCGCGTACAAAGCAGAAGGCATCAACGCGCTGTTGCTCATCATGCCTGCGAAATTC
Source organism: uncultured Chloroflexota bacterium (assembly GCA_937870825.1). GTDB lineage: Bacteria > Chloroflexota > Anaerolineae > UBA4142 > SHND01 > SHND01. Next base: position 5,807 of record CALMZO010000369.1, read on the forward strand.
ATTGCTCCGACGTTGCGCCGCCACGGCGCGCAAATTGGCGAACGCGTGGAAATTCATTCGCCGCTCCTGATTCACAACGCAAGCGCGGAACCGCGTAAGCATTATGCAAATCTCATCATCGGCGACGATTGCTATTTCGGGCGCGATGTGTTTTTTGATTTAAAGGATGTAATTCGGATTGAAGATCGCGTGACCCTTTCGATGCGAGTAACCTTGGTGACGCACACCGACGCGGGCAAGAGTTCTGTCGCCGGGCGTTTGCCCGCGAGTCACGCGCCGATTGTGCTGCGGCGCGGCGCGTATGTGGGCGCGAGCGTGACGATACTGCAAGGTGTTCAAGTCGGCGCAGGAGCGATTGTGGGCGCGGGCGCACTGGTGCGGGAGAATGTGGCGCAGGGAGACGTAGTAGGTGGTGTGCCCGCGGCTCCGCTTGAGACACGCGTGCCCAAATCTCGTTGAGTAGTTTGCTCATTTGATTTTTTGGCTTGGTGAAATCGGAGGTTGAGTTGTTCGTTACAAAATATGAATCTGGGATGCGCATGGAAAGGACGGCGTCTGTTGCCGCCCATGACGCGCGTTTTCAACAGTATCAACAAGAACGGCAGGCGCATTGGGATAATGTTGCGCGGCAAATGGACGGATGGTCCGGCTGGGGCGGCTATTACCACCGGCGGCTTGTGGAAATTTACCGGCTCATTATTCCACCAGAAAGCCGCGTGATTGAAATCGGCTGCGGCAAGGGCGACCTGTTGGCGTCACTCCAACCGGGACGCGGAGTGGGTGTGGATTTTTCTGTCGAGATGCTCACACGGGCCCGGAGCAAGCACCCGAAACTGGAGTTTGTGGCGCAGGACGCGCACGAGCTCACACTGCGCGAGACCTTTGATTTTATTATTCTTTCCGATTTATTGAACGATTTGTGGGATGTGCAAACCGTTTTGGAACAGGTGCGCGCACACGCGACACCGCACACGCGCCTAGTTATCAATTCATACAGCCGTCTCTGGGAACTCCCTCTCGCGTTGGCGCAAAAGCTGGGTTTGGGAAAATCGAACTTGTATCAGAATTGGCTCACGGTCGAGGACATCTTGAATCTCCTCAATCTGGCGGGATGGGAATCCATTCAACACTGGCAAGAAATATTGTATCCGTTGCCGACGCCTGGCGTGAATGCGCTGGCAAATCGCTATTTGGTAAAAGTCTTCCCCTTTCGTTTTTTTGCGCTGACGAATTTCATCGTTGCGCGGCTCGCGCCGCTCACTGTACCGTTGCCTTTAACGAACGAACCGCGCGTGAGTGTGATTGTGCCGGCGCGCAACGAGGCGGGGAATATCGCGGCGATTCTGGAACGTGTGCCAGAGATGGGCGGCGGCAGCGAAATCGTTTTTGTCGAAGGACATTCGCGCGACAACACCTTCGAAACGATTCAACACGCCATTGCGGCGCATCCTGAACGAAAATGTCAACTGCATCGGCAAAGCGGGGCGGGCAAAGGTGACGCGGTCCGGTTGGGTTTTGCCGAGGCGAGGGGTGAGGTTTTGATGATTCTCGATGCTGACTTGACCGTCCCGCCCGAAGACCTGCCGCGTTTCTATGATGCGCTTGTCGGGCGCAAGGGTGAATTTATCAACGGCGTGCGGTTGGTGTATCCGATGGAAAAACAGGCGATGCGTTTTTTTAATTTGCTCGGCAACAAATTTTTCAGCGTTGCTTTTTCGTGGCTGCTGGGGCAATCTATCAAAGACACGTTGTGCGGGACCAAAGTGCTGTGGGCTGACTACTATCGCGCGATTGCAGCGAACCGAAATTATTTTGGCGACTTTGACCCGTTCGGCGATTACGATTTGTTGTTTGGCGCGGCAAAATTGAAATTGAAAATCGTGGACTTGCCTATTCGCTATCGTGAACGCACTTACGGCACGACGAACATTCAGCGCTGGCGGCACGGGTGGCTGCTGCTGCGGATGGTCTGGTTCGCCGCGCGCCGAATCAAGTTTGTGTGATTTTCTTTTGAGCAAACGCTATGTATTTTGGTATAAAGAAAAGCACGATTGTTTGGTTTCTCATCCTTGCTGGAGGCGTATCTATTGGGTTGGGAGTGACACTCTTTTATAGTAAGGAATTGAATATCTATGGCATCTTGACTTCCACAATAACACGTGTGCGTGGCGCTCCACCCCCTGCCCGGATTGCGGGATCTCTTCAATACTTTGGCATAGAACCTATCATTGTTGGTGGTTTTCTAGTAGTCCTTGCACTGTATCTGCGATTCTCCGAAAAATTGACTTTACGATTTCGGTCGACCCAACTAATGGTTGGAAGTACCGCTGTCATCATACTCGTTCTTTGGTTACCGACGATTCTGGTCGGAAATAGTACGGTTGTAAATGGCACACGCTATTGGTTTTTGTTTGATGACGAGATGATTTCGATGACTTATGCCCGAAATCTTGCGAACGGCTTTGGGTTGGTGTGGAATCAAGAAGAGCGAGTTGAAGGGTATTCAAACTTCCTGTGGACAATCATTATGGCTGCTGTGCATTATCTGCCAATGCATGCGTCCAATCTTCCATTGGTGGTTTTGTTCATCAACTTGGCTCTCAGTCTGGCCACGATTCCCTTTATCCTGCAAGTGGCGCGGGCTTTGTGCGGTGACCAATGGGTAATTACTTTTTCGTTAATTGGGTTCGTGCTTTCAAAGAATATGTTCTTCTGGGCTACGGCAGGGGCTGAGACTGCACTATTGACTTTGCTTTTTGTATTTGCCTTGGCAAGGATACTAGAACGGATTCCTATTTAACTCAAGGGACGAATGTGGTAAATTGCGCGCCATGAATGCTTATTCTTCGGATTTGC
>CALMZO010000370.1 GCA_937870825.1 uncultured Chloroflexota bacterium
AGTACGGCGCGCAGTCCCACATCTTCGTTTTGAAAGAGGAGGACTTTTTCGTAGCCGTAACGGGACATGTAGTCGAAGATTTGTTGGGTCATGTTAACTCCTTCGCGAAGTCAGAGACAGAAAGGTACTATCAATTTTGCCGCTTTTAATGACCCTTGGGCGCGATGAATACTTTCACGGTTAAATCATTAACTGGGTGGCTTAAATCGCGTTCAACACCATCTGGATTCACTATATAGCCTTCAGGGTCGAAAACAAAGCATACGAGGAATCGGCAGTCAGGATGAGTCTGGTAGCGCGCTATGTCCTCAATTAGTTGGTTCGAAATTTCTCTTGCAGTTAGTCCTTTCCGCGTTTTCTTTGCTTCCACAACCGTCTGTTCCTTTTTCAAGAGAAAGTCCATGCGAGTACTACCCCCGCCGTAACTTGGGGTCGTCTCTTCGGGACGAATGTCATCAAAGAAAAGCCGTAAGAGACTATGCAACAAGTCTTGCACATCATACTCATCCTCTACATCAAGTGTGTTTCGATCTTGACGACGCTGGCGAAGTTGTCTGACAACGAGGGGAAACCTGCGCGCAATGAGCTCAAGTGTGTTGGAGGGGTCTGATGAAGAACTAACTTGATCACTTGCAACAGGATAAAGTGCAACTCGTTCAATGATTGAGTCGAGCTTGTCAAGCGAGTATTGAAGATACCTTTGGTAATCTTGAATATCCTCTGCAAGACTATTTGGTCCCATGATTACGCTTGGTGAGCCAACGTGAAAAAATTCATGCCCTACCGTTTGTCGGTTAAATATTTGTATGAGGAGATCTCTTGTGTATTCGCGCCACTTGTCCAACTGTGCATCAGCGACGCGGTAGTCTTCCTTGTTGTTTATAGTCACAGCTTTGAGTTTGCGTCCTCTCTCTGCTTGAGTCCGTAGGAGTTCTTGTGCCTTGCTAACGGACATGCGAAGCATAAGAGTTGGTGGCGAATTGTCTGGATGCTTTTTTAGTGTTGCCATTGTTTGATCCTTCAGCTAGTCGACTGATTTTCCAGTCCTCACTGCCTCCATTACCTCCAAAATCGAGTTCTCCGTCTCGCGCGCAAATCGTTCATCGTCCATCAATTCATTGTAAAATCTTCACCCTCGGCTCCACCACCTTTTGCAACTCCGCCAACATATCTTCCACGCGCACGCAAGCGGCTGCGCCTAACGCGCGCAATTCGTCCGTCACATCTTCGGGCATACTGTTCGCGGTGTCTTCGGGAATTTGATTCAAGCGTCCGCCGATAAAAATCATGGGCGAGATTCCTTGACGCTGCAATTCATTGCGTAACTCGCGCAAGTATGAAAGTGCGATGCCATTGTAGGTGCTAATCGCAATCGCGTCCGCGTGAAATTGTTTTGCGCGCGCGGCGACAACATCCGGGTCGGCGGCGATGCCGCAATCAATCAGCCGCATGTCGAGACGCTCCAAAACCGATTCGAGAAAAATTTTGCCGTACTCGTGAACGTCCGTGCTGGCGGTGACGACAATCGCGCCCGACGCGCTCAACTCGTCGCGCAATGTTTTATCCAACGCGTTCACCAATTTGTCCGCGCGCGCTTGCAGCGCGGCGATGGTGGTTGCCATGACGACGGGCGCGCGTTTTTGTTCCGCGCGCAATTCGCCCGGACCGAATTCGCGTTCCAACTTTTTCGCGCCGACGCGCCGCAGCGCCAGCATCAGTTCAAACGGATTCTTGATGTCAATTTCCGCTTCGCTCAATCCTTGCAAAACATTTTCTTGGAATTGTTTGCCGCTCGCGATGAGTTTGTCCGCAACCGCATCGGCGCGCGTCGTGTCGAGCAGTTCGGGAAAATGTTCCGCGCGCGCGGCGAGCCGATTCGCAAACATTTGCGCGTTCACGATTTCGTCAATTTCGGGAATGCGAATCGCTTCGGTGACGGGAATCGGATTGATGGCGTGTCCCGTCGGCAGAATTTTTTGCGCGAGAATGTCCACGAGCAAATAACTCGCAAGGTTCGCGTAATTTTCCGCTTCGCCTTCGAGATAAATCGTCGTGTTGCCGTACACCATGCTGCCCGGTGTGTCGCTCACGCGCGCGAGCGCGCGTTGAAACGCAAGCCGCGTCAAGGGATTTTCAAACGTGTGTCCGTAACAATGCGCCGCATGTCCGCCCAACAATGTTTCGACAATATATTTTTCGAGCAGCACAATTCCGAAAACACATGTGAGGTCATTGAACAACGGCGCAAAGCCGTCATCCAAATTCGAGTGAATCAAAATTTCGACGGGCTTGTCGTTCGGCTGAGCGCTCACGACGAACCCCTGAACAGAGTTGAAGGACTGTGCAGAACACAGCGCGAGCGCGGTGACTGTCGCTGACGTTTGCGCGAGTTCATCGTGCCACTGCGGAAGCCGGTACGTAAAATATTGTCCGAGATTGCCGATGCTTGTCGAACCCGCTTCCAGCGCGGCGGAAACATTTTCGACGGCGGCGGGCATGCCCATCATAAAATCGCCGAAATGCGGCGCAACGGGCGCGGACTGGGTGAGCGCGCGAAAATCTTGCGGGTCAGCAAGAATCATCCCCGTCCCGCGCGGACGCGTCGCGCGTTCGTGCGAGGGATAGCCCATGTTCCAATCGAGGCAAATGCCGTAGCGGTCAATGCGATAATTTGCGTCTTTCAGACGCGTATAAATTTCCGCGTACGCGCGCTGCGATTTTGAAAATTGGCGATAGCCGATTTGCGAATGAAACATCACCGCGCCTTGTTTCATCATTGCGCGTTTGTATTCACTCTCGCACGCGACGTTCTGCGTTTCCAAAAATGGATTTGGTTTCACGCGCACCGATTGCGCGAGTTTTTTTCCCGCCGCAATCAATTCACTTGCGTCGGGTAATTTCTTTTCCGGCAAAATTTGCGCGCGTTCAAATCTCTTACTCATTCCTCAGTCCTCAATGCTCAGCACTTATTTCGCCGTCCACCCGCCATCCACCATCAACACTTCGCCCGTCACGTACGACGACGCGTTCGACGCGAGAAAGACAACGGGTCCCACAAGTTCTTCGGGCTTGCCGCGACGTCCCAACGGAGTGAGTTCACGAATCGCTTGTTCTTTTTTCTCGTCATGTTCGCTCGCCGCGCCGGGCATGAATGCTTCCATGTACGCGGGCGAAAACGCGTTGACGCGAATGTTGTACGGCGCCCATTCCACCGCGAGTGTGCGCGTCAACATATTCACCCCCCCCTTGCTCGCGTTGTAGGCGACGATATTTTTCACCGCCACATCGCCGCAGATGGAGGAATTGTTGATGATTGCGCCGCCGCCCGTTTTTTTCATTTCGCGCGCGCACGCCTGCGCGAACAAAAAATATCCTTTCAAATTCACGTCGAGGACAAAATCCCAATCGTCTTCGGAATAATCGAGCGCGGGACTCGCCGCGTCCACGCCCGCGTTGTTGACGAGAATGTCAACGCGTCCCCACTGCGCGACAACATCGCTCACAATTTTTTCAATGTCCGCTTTTTTGGAAACGTCGGCGGGATATACCCGCGCGCGGCGTCCCTCCTTTTCAATTTCGCGCGCGGTGATTTCCAATTCGCTCTGCGTGCGCGAAACAATTGCCACATCCGCGCCGAACTGCGCGAGCCCAATCGCAATCGCGCGTCCGAGTCCGCGCCCGCCGCCGGTGACAATGGCGATTTTGTTGGTGAGGTCGAAAAGAGAATTCATAATTTGAAATTTGAAATTGCGAATTGCGAAATTCAATTTCCAATTCGCAATTTCCAATTCGCAATCTGTTATGCTTCGCGGTTCACTTGCAAATCGAAAAATGTTCCTGCATCCAAATCATACTTCAGATTAAAAAAACAATCGCCGCCGTCGAGGACGAATACGCGCTGCATTTTCCAGTAATCGAAATTCGTACAAAACGCGTTGACGACGACGACGCGTTTCTCGTTTTGCATTTCGCCCCAGTACTGAAATTTGTATTGCGTGAGACGTTCGGCAATCGGCGACTTTTGCGCGCTGAATTGATTTTGCTGTTGCGCGAGAAAATTCGGCAATTGCTTTTCGAGCGCGGCGATGGTGGATGCATCGGGCGTAAACGCGCCGTCGGAAAAAATTACGCTTTGTAGTGCGGGGGGGGGAGTGGGTGTGGGTGACATGGTAACTTGGGCTGTGCAGTTCGACGGCGCCGGTTCATTGTTTGCGCGCGCATTGAGCCACGCCACGACATCCGCGTTCGAAGCCGAAACAACCTGCGCGTGACTCGCATTCGGATACAAACGAAATTCCACCGCGTTGCCTGCCGCGCACAGTTGCTGCACAAACGTTTCCGTCACCTGCGGCGCGATGACGGAATCCGCCGCGCCCTGCGCGACGAAAACGGGCGCGGCATATTTTACCCCTTGCGCGATATTCAAACGCATCGTGTCCGACCACGGCGATGTTTTGGTCGGGTCTGCAAAATACAAGCTGCTGGGCTTGGCGAGCGCAAAACCAAGGACCGCGTTGGCAGAACATTCTTGTAGGAGCGGCAGAACTTGGGTTTTGCCTTGTGGCGTCAAGACAACGTCAAGCGGCAAATCGTACGTTTGACTCCATGACGCAGCAACCATTGCCGCGACGCCCGTGAGAAAAGAGGGCTGGTCAGGCGCGAGAACCGTTTCGACGAGTGTTTGCAATTGCGCGGCGGGCGCGGCGAGAACGATGCCGTTCAATTTTAATTCGGGCGCGATCTCGTTTGCCAATTGCGCGGTGAACGCGGCAGAGTGTCCGCCTTGCGAATGACCCCACACAAAATTGTCCTCATTCAATTTTATCGCGTCAAAACTGCGAATGGCGCGCATCGAGTCCAACACATTTTGCGCTTCGATGCTGCCAATTAAAAACGCGGAATTGCCGGCCGCGCCGAGTCCTTGATAATCTGTCGCGGTGACGGCGTACCCCGCTTGCACGAACGGAACGACGACGGTATCGGGAAACGAAAAAAATTCTTGGGCAAACGGTGGTAACGCCCAGGGGTCGAGCGAAGGCGCGCATTCGCGGGCGAGACCCTCGGTGCCGTGCGCGATGCCGAGCAAGGGAAAGCCGTTTTCGGGCGGCGCGCTGGTCGGGGCGGCGAAAAGTCCAGTGACCGCAACATCATTTCCGCGCAAATCGCGCGAGTGATACATCACGCGCCATGCTTGCACGTTCGCGTAATTCGTTTGAATTTTTTCGGCCTTGATAATTTCGCCGGGCTTGCCGGGCGGCAACGGATGTGGCGGCGCGTAAAATGAGGTGAGTGGAGGATTCAGGTAGGTGTTACTCGCGTACGCCAGTCCGCCGAGGAGGACAAGCGCGACGATAACAATAGACAGTGCCGTACGAACACGCGCCGAGCGCCAGATTTTCATATTCTCAAGCGGAATTGTATCACAGGAAAAAAACAAAACTCACGCGTATTTTTTTTCTGCGTTATACTGCGGCTATGCAAGCTAGAACGTTCGTTTCAATCCTAATTCTGGTAACCTGGCTCCTCGTTGTTGTCTCGCCTTTCTACTCCATCACATACGCCCAATCAAATACGCCGCCGCGCGCCGAACTTGCGGACAAGCTTGTCCAGCGTATGATTGCGCGCATCAACCGTTATCGCCAAACGCACGGCTGCGGCGCGCTCACCGCAAACGCGAAATTGATGCGCGCCGCGCAAACGCACAGCGACGATATGAAGCGCAACAATTTCTTTGGTCACGTCAATTTGCGCGGAGAATCGCCGCTGCAGCGCATCACCGCGCAAGGTTATGATTTTCTGTGGGTTGGCGAAAACATCGCGGGGTGGAATCCGGACCCCGAGTACGTGGTGGACCGTTGGTACGACGAAACGCCGCCGAATGACTTGCATCGCAAAAATTTACTCAAGTGCGAATATCAACACGTCGGTGTCGGCTATTCCTTTACCGAGAATGAGTCGGGCAATGCGCGCGCAAGAAATTATTGGGTGTTGAATTTGGGACAGCCCTCTGCGCGCGAACTCGCAAATTCTGCAACACAAACCATTACACCAACACCATCGCCGACTGCGACCAATACACCATCCGTCGTAACATGCAGCAGCAAACCAAATCCGCCGGCGCTGATTCGTCCTTGGGATAGTACGCGCTTTACATTTTCCAACATCGTGCTGGACTGGAGCGATGTGCCGTGCGCGACGCGTTATGTTGTCATTGTCCGACGCGATGGACTGGAGGGCAAACGTGTCGCGCGCAAGGCACAACTCACGGTGTCCGAGTACACCACGTCCGCGCTCGAAAGCGGCGTCACCTACGTTTGGCGCGTGCGCGCCTGCAATCAATGGGGATGCAGCCCGCGCAGTGCGGTGCAGAGGTTTACGATTCTTCGCAGTGCGCCTTTAAACTGAAGCATGTTGAAGCGAAATTGAAGACGCACATGCAATGTGTTAAAATCTCGCTGAGGCAAAAATGAGAACCTACACGAACAGACCAACGCGTCTCTCATATCGTCAAATCCTTGAATCTATTCGCGTGTTATCTCCAAAGGAACAACGGCGTTTGCGCTCAGAATTGTTCAAGATGGGTGCAGTCTATGTTGCGGAACCGGTTGGCACACCGGCTTCGATTCGTCGTGGTAAGCGTCTTGCCGCACAAATTCGGAAAAGGGTCAATGCGGGCATGAGTGGCACGCTTGAGGAAACCATGATTCGTCTTCGAGGACGTTACCAGAAATTTTAACGCCTGAAGAATACGTGAGATAAAATTTCACATCTCGTTCGTTATAAAGTGTAGCAATAACATGCTGCACTTTTTTTATGGCGGAACTAACCTTTCTTTAAATTCGTCTTGATTGTGCGCGTCGCAAGACGCGCACATTTATTCTGTTATCATCTCTTTAAAGGTACGCAATGCAATGAACGATTCCTTTCGAAATAACCAACCGCCCAATGACGACTCGCATCTTGGTTCGTCATCATCGGGCTATGAATATGATTATCCGCACGGAGAGCCGGAGTTTCCGACCGAATCTCCGGCGAGTCCGCGTCCCGTCCAACCGGTGACCATGCCCGAACGCGCGGATGCGGCATGGCGTCCGTCGCCAACACCGCCATCATCCACACCGCCCGCGCTGCCCGAAACAGCGAGCATCACACCGCGTTCCATGTCCGTTCCGCCAACGAATCCGACACAGCCAAGCATGACGCGCGGCGCGGAATTTGAACCGCCGCGCAGCACAACTCCCCCACCGCCGCCACCCCCGCGTCGTTTTTCCTTGCGACGCGGACGCAATGTGACACCGCCGCCACCGCCACCCGTTCCACCGGGCGTGCTTCCACACCGTTCACGCGGCGGCAATTGGTTTGCGCGCTTGCTTCCGTTCGTGTTGGGTTCGCTCGTCATCTTGATTTGCGGCGGACTCGCCCTCGTCGGTGGTGTGTACGCGTTGTACGCGAGTGAGTTGCCGTCGACGGATAAACTCGCCACTGTCAACACCGAGCAGTCCACAAAAATTTATGACCGCAACGGTGCGCTGTTGTACGAAATCGTTGACCCGAATCTCGGACGGCACACGCTTATTCCACACGAAAAAATTCCAACGGTCTTGAAACAGGCAACGCTCGCCACCGAAGACCCGACGTTTTACACCAATCCCGGCGTGGACTGGTACGCGTGGGCGCGCGCAATTTATTATCTCGTGCGTTATCAACGTCCCGTCAGCGGCGCGTCAACGATTACACAGCAGTTAATCAAAACTGCATTGCTTTCACCGGAACAAACCGTCGAACGCAAAATCAAAGAAGCGATTCTCGCCTTGGAAGTGACGCGACGTTATTCCAAAGATGAAATTCTCGCGTTTTATCTGAACACCATCAATTACGGCAATCGTTCGTACGGCATTCAAGCCGCGTCGCAATCGTATTTTGCCAAAGATGTGAGTCAATTGAATCTTGCCGAAGCATCGCTGCTTTCCGGGTTGCCGCAGCTGCCCGCCGTGTATGACCCGTGTATCAATCCCGACCGCGCCTTGGAACGCCAGCACATTGTGTTGGGTCTGATGCTCGAACAAGGTTTTATCAATGCACAGCAAGTGACTGCCGCGTCAAACGAAATGACCGCGCGTTTGGCGAGCGAAGAATTTATTGCGCGCTGCCGCGCGGGCATTGATTACGCGCGTGCGCCGCACTTTGTCGAATTCGTGCGGCAAGAATTGGAAGCGCGTTACGGTCCCGAATTTGACCGCGCGGGCTTGCAAGTCTATACCACGTTGGACCCCGCCATTCAAACGATGGTCGAAGAAGAGGCGCGCAAGCAAATCGAGGCAATCAGAAATAAAAATGTGAAAAGCGCGGCAGCGGTGGTCGTAAATCCGCGCAACGGCGAAATTTATGCCATGCTCGGCAGTGTGGATTTCAAGAACGCGGACATTGACGGGCAAGTGAATGTCGCCACGCGATTGCGCCAGCCCGGTTCTTCGATTAAACCTTTGACGTATCTCGCAGCGTTTGAAAAAGGGTGGACGCCCGCGACGCCGATTTATGATTTGGTGACGGAATTTCCAAACGGCGGGCAGCCGCCGTACATTCCAAAAAATTATGATGACAAAGAACACGGACTCGTCACCGTTCGCAGCGCGCTCGCCAATTCGTACAACATCCCTGCGGTGAAAACATTGTACTTTGTCGGCGTTCCCGAAATGATGGGCGTGGCACAGCGATTTGGCATTACCTCCTTCACGGACCCTTCGCGTTACGGCTTGGCTTTGACGTTGGGGGGGGGGGAAGTGAAACTCGTCGAACTCACGGGCGCGTATGCGGCGATTGCGAACGGCGGACAACGCGCGCCGCTCACAGCATTCACAAAAATTGTGGATGGCACGGGGCGCACGATTTATGACACGACGCGCAGTGATGCGGTGCCGCAGCAAGTGACGGACGCGCGTTACGCGTACTTGCTGACGAGCATTTTGTCGGACAATGCCGCGCGCACGCCCGCGTTCGGCGCGAACTCGCCGCTCAAAGTTTCGCGTCCCGCATTTGTCAAAACGGGAACGACGAACGATTACAAAGACAATTGGACACTCGGCGGCACGAATGAACTCGTCATCGGCGTGTGGGTCGGGAATCCGCGCAACGAAGCGATGCAAAATGTTTCCGGCATCACGGGCGCGGCGCCGATTTGGCACAAGGTATTCGAGCGCGTGTACGCCGAACATGACGAATTCAAAAACATCGCGCCGCACGATTTTGCGGTTCCGCAAGGTTTGGTGCGCGCGGAAACGTGTGTGGAATCGGGTCTGATTCCGACAGAGACGTGTCCGCCGGACCGTCGGCGCAGTGAAATTTTTTTGAACAATCAAGCGCCGCAGCAATTTGACGACGTGTGGGTGAAATTAAAAATTGACAAGACGAACGAGCAATTGGCGAACGAAAATTGTCCGCCGGAAATTGTCGAGGAACGCGTGTTTGCACGATTGCACGCGGACGGCTTGATTCCGTACGAACGCATCGAAGCATGGGGCGCGGCGCGTGGTTATCCGATTCCGCCAAAAGAAAACAGTCCTTGCACGAACAATGTGCCCGTGCCGACGAGCGAACAGCCGGTCGAAGTCCGAATCAATCGTCCCGACGAAGGCGCGCAAGTTTCGGGCATCGTCAATGTGAACGGCGTCGTGCGCGGCGTGCCAAATGGTACTTGGATTCTGGAAGCGGGCCGCGCAGGAAACTGGGTGACGTTGGCAACGGGCAGTGGTGACGCGCAAGGACGCCTGGCGCAGTTCGACACGAGCGCGGTGGGCGAAGGCGAGCTGGATATTCGACTTACCGCGACGAATGAATTTGGACAACCGTTCGAAGCAAAAGTGCGCGTGTTTGTGGTCGCAGGTTTGCCGCCAACGGTTGCGCCGACACAAGAACCAACCCAAGAACCCACGCGTCCGCCGCGCCGCACGCGCACACCCAAGCCAACGGATGTCATTCCGACACCAGAGCCAACGTTGGAACCAACGCTTGAACCAACAACCGAGCCGACGATTGAACCGACTATCGAACTTCCAACACTGGAACCGACGATTGAACCCACGCTCGAAATACCCATGACAGAAACGCCAACTATCGAACCAACGGCAACGCTCACGCCGACGCTGACACCAACGCCATAGAAACGATGACGCGCTCTGAAAATTTTTCAGGGCGCGTTTTTTTTGTGAATCTGCGCGTGTGCGTACAATTTGCAAATCACGATGGAGGAAACATGTATGCGTCTGCAAAATAAAACAATCGCGATGTTTGTCGAAGAAGGTTTTGAAGATTTGGAATTTTGGGTGACGGTGATGCGTCTGCGCGAAGAAGGCGCGCAGGTCACGATAGTCGGCGTGGAAGCGAATAAACAAGTGCGCGGGAAAAATGCGTTGAGCGCGAAAAGTGATGTTGCCGCGCGCGAGGTGAGCGCGAATGATTTTGATGCGGTGGTTGTACCGGGCGGCTGGGCGCCGGATAAATTGCGGCGCTATCCCGCCGTGACAAAAATCGTATCCGACGCGTACGCGCAAAACAAAATTGTCGGCTTGATATGTCACGCGGGCCTCGTCGGCATTTCTGCCAATATTGTGCGCGGACATCGCGCGACGGGTTCGCTCGGCATCAAAGACGATTTAATCAACGCGGGCGCGACGTGGGTGGACGAACCCGCGTTTCGTGACGGTAATTTGGTGTGGGGACGCGTGGTGGAGGACATTCCCGCGTTTTGTCGCGAGTTGGTGAGCGCGATAGAAAAACCGTGAAACGTCAAACGTCAAATCTCTACAATTATGAAATCATTCCGCCGAGAATTATTTTTCAACATTCCGAAACGCCGCGCGTTCATCAACATCACGCCGCAGGTGGAAGAATGTGTACGCGAGAGTGGAATTCGCGAAGGGCTTGTGTTGGTAAATTCCATGCACATCACGTCATCGGTTTTCATCAACGACGATGAAAGTGGGCTGCATCATGATTACGATGTGTGGTTGGAAAAACTCGCGCCGCATGAACCGATTCGCCAATACAAGCATAATGACACAGGCGAAGACAACGCGGACGCGCACCTCAAACGTCAGGTCATGGGACGCGAAGTGGTGGTTGCCATCACGAACGGCAAATTGGATTTTGGAACGTGGGAGCAGATTTTTTACGGCGAGTTTGATGGCAAGCGGAGAAAGCGCGTGTTGGTGAAGATTGTTGGGGAGTAAAACGTCAAACGTGAAACGTCAATCGCAATTTGACGTTTCACGTTTGACGTATCACGTTTCACTGTTCGTAACAATCCCCGCCGCGTGTGAAGCGCGCAACGCTTTGTGACGCATCCACGCGAAACCTTTTTCGGGTTCGATGACTGCCACATCAATCGCGCCGCCGCAATTCGCGGACATGCCGGGCGCGTTGCGAATGCCATCGGAAAAACGCTGCATCTCGATCGTCGTGTGGACGAGAAATGTGGCGAGGTCAATCGCATCTTGCAACGTCATGGACCAATAGTCCACCAAATAATCGAGCGGCGAACTCTCCATCGTTTTGCCGAGTTTTTCTTCAAATCCCTCCAGGTCGCGCAGACGCGGGTCGAATCCTTTCAGCAATCTTCCGATGACGAGCGTATGCCCGCGCCATGCCGCGCCGACGCGATTCTCCGTCGTTTGAACGAGATGCGCTTCATCCCCCGGCACATAAATCTCGTACACTTTGCCTTCTTTGTCGCCCGTGTCGTAGCCGCCGACGAGTAACGCGAGCGCGTAATTTTTTTCGTCCACGGGCGCGTCAAATTCTTTTTCAATGTGCTGTTTGTACTGTTCAGTCAGATATTTCGCCAACGCTTTCGCCAAATCTTCGGTTTTCAAATCGGGCGAAACGGTGGTTTTGAAATCCTGCACGTGGCTGTGAATGTTGCGATTGAGCAAGAACGCCCAGCCATACGTGACTGCCGCGTGACGCGGACCGAGTTGAAATAATTTCTGCGCGTTGTCCGAACTCACGCGCACGTCGTTGCGCGCATTCGTGTACGTTTGGCGGCTGTCTGCGGCAAACACCAGTCCTTCGGGAACGGCGATATTGATGGCAATTGTCATGAGAGCTCCTTGGAGCAAAATTTTTTTGAAACGTCTTGCGAACCAGAACGCGGCAGACTATAACATTAAATAAAACGCGTGGCAATGCGAAATCTCAACGCGCCTTGCTTGGCAAAATTGCGTTTGTAAAATTTAGAGCAACGCATTACACTCGTGGAACAAATCTCAAGAAGTGTTCCATTATGCCCGACAACCCTTTCGCTCACGTTTCGCAATCCCCCACGAATCCACAGTCGCGCGCTGACGCGCCGAGACAATTTGATGTTGCGGCATTGTATCAAGGACCCGCGACAAATTTGGAAACCGCGCAAGCGACGAACATCGCGCTCGACGAAAAATTGCGGCAGGCGTATTTTTGGATTGTGAACTACGCGGTCATTTCACCGCACTACGACATCGAGTACAACGACGCGCCGCCGCAAACATTTACATTTGGCGACACGAAAGCGCAACTCAATCTTCCCTCCGCGCAAAGTTATTCCAGTTTTGTTTTGCTGCCGTTGTTGAATTTTGCGGTGCGCGGGAGATGTTTGTTGATTGGCGGACCGGGACGCGGCAAGACGACAAGCGCGGTGTTGATGGGGATTCTCGCGGGCTATTCGCTCAACGAGGTGCGCGAGGCGATGCAGCACGGGCAGCCGCAAATGACCATCAGCGATTTGTTGGGCAATCCGCTGCCCGCCGATTTGGTGAACGCGCAAAGTATGCAAGAGATTCGCATCAGTTGGCGCAAGTGGCTTTCGATGCGCGTCCGCATCATTGACGAATACAATCGCATTCCGACGCGCACACAGTCCGCGCTGCTGACGGTGATGGCGGACAATTACGCGGAAATTCTCGACCACGTTTTCAAATGTCCCGACGGCGCGTGGTATCTCACCGCGAACGACGACGCGGGCGGCGGAACGTATCAGGTCATCGAAGCGCTGCGCGATAGAATTGATGTGGTGGTGAAAGCATTGTCGTTCAACATGCGTTTCATGGACGACTTGTTGCTGCGCGTCGAAAAACGTTTGAAACCGGAAGAACTCGTGCCGCCGCAAATTATTTTTAATGCACAAGAGAGCGAGCAACTTTATCGCGAAATTTTGCAAATCAAGATGCCGCGCGAAATTTTGCGGCGCGTGGAATTTTTCGCGAGTCAATTTGAATTTCTCGAACCTGCCGCCGAACAATTTGAATATCGCACCAAAGACACCGCACGGCTCGCGTCGGTGGATACACACACCTTGACGAGCGGCGAATCGGGCAAAGACAGAATAAAAGACATTGGCGCGCAGACGAAAAATGGGTTGTCCGTGCGAACTCTTTTTACGCTGCTTACCTTTTCAAAAGCGATGGCGTACTTTCGCGGCGCGCAAATTGTGGAACTCGAAGATTTGCGGCAAATGCTTCCGTTCGTGTTGCACGACAAATTGCAGCCCGATTTAGACCACGCGTTTTTTGATGCGCCGGGCAACGCGATGTATCGCACCGACCGCGTGAGTTGGATTCGCAAACTCTTTGACCTCGCGTGCGCGGAATATGACCGCCTCGATTTGGACAAACAAGACCCGCTCGCGGAACTCGAAGCGGAATTTGCGCGCGGGCTCGACGGCTTGACTGAAAACGAAACGCGCAAACGCCTCGTCAAAATCGAACGCTTGCTTGGCGAATGGAGCAAAGGGCGAAAATTGTACGGCAATCTCTTCGACGATATTTTGAAATTGAAATATCTGCATCAGCGGTATACGAATTATTCAAGGTGGGTGAGATACAGCAAGTAATCCGTTATCAGTAATCCGTTATCAGTAATCAGTAATCGGTAATCGGTGAAATGGGAAATGCAAATCGCGTATCGCATTTCGCATGTGCTTGACCATCCGACTAGCCGGCTATCCGACAATCTGACATCCAAGCTCCAAGCTCCAAGCTCCAATTTCCCCATACATGTCCGACTCGTTTCATCGCGTCCTCGCCGCGCGGCGCGGGTATTTCAATGCGCGTTTCGCGGAAAAACAAATCACGCAGCCCAATTTGGACGGCGACGCGTTTTTGAATGTGCTGCGCGAATGTGTTGCGCCCGTCGTCGAAGCTGTCGCGCAGAGGCAAGAGGATGCCGCGCTCGTCGTCGGACAGAATTTGTACGATGTTGCGTTGGATTTGTTTGCCGATGGACTGTTGACGCCTGAAGGCGTTATTACGCAAGTGTGGCGCGAATTGCTCCCGTTCACCGCGACATTCTTGATTCAACAGCCGCAGCGCGTCGCGGCATCGCTCGTCAACGCGGCGCACAACATTTCACAAACGCCCGGCGCGCGTCCGAATGAATGGCTTGAAACAATGCGCGCAGTTGCGCCGTTGTGCGCGGACGCGGAACATTTTTTGCAGGCGGGACAAGTTGCCGCGTGGCGGGCAGGCATGGCGCACTATCGCATCGGTGCGCTGTTAATTTTGAAAACGCCCGACGAAAAAATCGCGCGCGTAATTTTTGGATTGGATGCGGTGAACGTGAACGCGCTGCATTATGCGTTGATGGCGAATCCGTGGTATGTGCCGACGAAGGACGAACGACCAAGGACGAACGACGAATTGAAAATTGTAAAACGTGTCGGTTCTTTTCGCGGGTTTGGGGGAACGTTTCTTGCGCCGCCGCGTGTGATGTGGACGAAAGAGGGATTTGTCGCGAGGGATGGGGATGAAAATTATTTATTGTTCGCAGATGCGTTCGGTGCGACACTGCATCGTTTTGAGAAAACGCGCGAGGAAAAAATTTCGTCGCCGTTCAAACTGATTCGTGATGGAACGATTTCGGCAAATGGGGTTTCGGCAAAATTTTCGGAATTGGAAAATGCGACAAGCTACGCGGCGAATCAACATACGTTGGCGGTTACCACTGATTTAACACATGCGATATGTCTGGTTGCTTTATCGTAAAATATCTCACGCCAAGCCGCATCTTGCGCAAACCGCAAGCGGCGCAAAGAAAAAAACAAGCAGATGAGGGTCAAGCAACATTATGAATTCGAGCATCCGGGCAATCGTTTTTGATTTTGGCGGAGTGCTGATTGATTGGAACCCGCGTTATTTGTATCGCAAATTGTTTGAGAACGATGACGCTATCGAGCAGTTTCTCGCGGAAAGTGAATTTGCCGCGTGGAACGATGAACAGGACAAAGGGCGCACGTTTGACGAAGGCGTCGCGGAACATTCGAAAAAATTTCCGCAGCACGCCGCGCTGCTGCGCGCGTACCACGAACGTTATCTCGAAACCGTCGGCGGCGAAATTGCGGGAACGGTAGAAATTTTGTACGCGCTGAAACGCGCGGGGTATCCGTTGTACGGTTTGAGCAATTGGGCAATGGAAAAATTTTTGCTGGTGCGCGAACGGTACGCGCTGTTTGACGTGTTCGACGCGTATGTGATTTCGAGCGAGGTGAAAATGGCGAAACCTGACCCGCGCATTTTTACATTGCTGCTGGAAAAAATCGGGCGACGCGCGGAGGAATGTTTGTTCATTGACGATGCCGAAAAAAATATCGCCGTCGCGCGGGAATTGAATTTTCAAACGATTCATTTTCAATCGCCGGAACAGTTGGCGCGCGAATTGCGCGCGTTGGGAATCGAGGTGTGAGGATGAGTGCGAACGGAATTGTGCAAGCGGTGAGTTTGAGTCCCGCGCACACATTCAGCAAACCGAATGTGTCGAGTATTCAGCTGTTGGCGGGACGCGGCGTACATGGTGACGCGCACTGCGGCGAATTGGTCAAGCATCGTTCGCGCGTGAAACAAAATCCGAATCAGCCGAATTTGCGCCAAGTGCATTTAATTCACGCGGAACTGCACGACGAATTGAACGCGGCGGGGTTTCGCGTGCGCGCTGGCGACATGGGCGAAAATATCACCACGCGCGGAATTCCACTCCTAGCGCTGCCGACGGATACGCGTTTGTATATCGGCGAAAATGCTGTTGTACAAATCACGGGCTTGCGGAATCCATGTTATCAGTTGGATGGTTTTCAAGATGGGTTGATGAAGGCGGTGTTGGAACAGGACGAACAGGGCAACTTGATTCGCAGAGCGGGAGTGATGGGAATCGTGCTGCGCGATGGCGAGGTGAAACCGGGCGACGTGATTCGCGTCGAACTGCCGCCGGGACCGCATCGTCCATTGGAACGCGTTTGAAAAAATTCTTGAGCGGATCAAGTAAGGGGATATTGAAATGTGAGCAAAAAACAATTGACGCGTGTGCGGCGCATCTGTTCGACGCTTTCGGAAACTGCCGAAAAACTTTCGCACGGTGAGCCGACTTGGTTCGTTCGCAACAAAGTGTACGTGATGTTCGCGAATAATCATCAC
>CALMZO010000371.1 GCA_937870825.1 uncultured Chloroflexota bacterium
CGCCGGCGCGATTTGAGACCGCACAATGCGTTCGTGAACCTTTCGGCAAATGGCTCGAGCGCGACAAGTTCACCCAAGTATTACTCAAATGCATGGGCTATGCGTTGGTGGAAAAATTCAGCGGTGAGGTGTGGATTGAAACGGTTGACGAGGACAGTTGGCATCCGCATTTGGAATCAACCCTCATCTACAGCCGCACCGCGCGAATCGTCGGCGATGAACATCTGGCGGCGACGCTGAACTTTTGTGGGCGTGAAGTTGCGTTCGAACACGACGCGCCGATCCCTGAAATTCGCGTGAGTGGTTGTCGCACGGATTTTGAAAAATGTCCGTACGTCGCGCTCACGGAGAGAATCGAAATCGAAGGCATTGGTTATCTGCTATTCTTGATTCAGGAGCGGAACGATAAAAACGGCTCGTGGACGTATATCACGTTCGCCGGAAACGCCGAGGATTGTATTCGTTGGTTTCACCATACCGCGTGGTCCATCGGCTATCTCTTTGTCGCAAACGACAACTATGAATGGGCGAGCCGCGAGGGTGATGATGTGACGTTTGAACGCGAACAAGCGCTCGAAGAGGTTACGAGTTCGATTGCGCGCGTTTGGTCTCTCGAACTTGCAGAGACATTGCAGGAATTCTACGACATGCAGCGCGCACTCATACGTTTAGAAGACGCGGACAACAATCTCGAATCTGCCGCGCGCTGGTTACAAAAACATCGCGGCGCGAAATTTAATCCGTTTCAGCAGTCGTTGAAAGGGATGCGCGCTCGCGCTCGATACACGCGCGAGCAGATGCAAGAAACCCTCGCGCAGATTACACCAAGCGCAATGCGCGATGAATCGGCAAGGTAAAAAGAGAATGTGACGAGAGGTGTTTGCTTGATTTATTTCAGCAAACACCTCTCGTCTTTTGAACGGCGTAAGGCAGTCTCGAATCAGGAGGACGATATGCGAACAATAAGTAGGGAAACATATTTCAATGTGATGAACGCGCTGCGTGCTATGTGTGATGCGCGAGCGGAGCGAGAAATTCCTTGCGCGCAATTTGTCAAGGAATCAGAATTGTTTGAATGTGCATCGGTTAGTGGAGGCAAAGTATATTTACTGCGCGCGTACGAAAAGCATATTGAGGATGAAAACAATCTGATATTGATTGCTGCCTATGGTGCGACGCGTAATGCAGCGCAACAAAAGGGAATCAATACACATCCTTATCTTTCGAATGACATTGAACAGGAGATGGTATCACTCCAATCACAAAAGCAGGGCGAGGGGTACGAGATTGTGCGAATTCTTGACTCGCAATCCGCTGAAACTTATGCCCTGCAAGAAATCTCCGAGCGCGATTTTTTTGCGATGACGCCGACGGGACAATCAGGTGGCGTTCAAACAATGGCTGACAATCAAGAACCGATGGAAACACTCACAGGTATTATCACGGGCGGCGCGTGGGAACACGATGCGTTTCGGAATTCCTGTGCGCGAGTTCACATCACCGTCAACGCGCATCACTTGGCACTCGTGGATGACGTGGAACGCGGATGGACGCTGTATGATTTTGACGGTGCGCCGAATCCAAATGAAGAATTCAAAAAGTTTTTCGGTGTCGAGTTCGGTGAGGATGCGGAATTCGATTACGCGGTGCTGCGCGATTTTGTGAGAACACTGGAGCGTGTGGGGAGTGAACGGATTGTAGAAGTGTATGGAGGGAAGACGATAGATTTGGAGATAGATTGTGACAGAGCGGACGAGTGAGAGAATTAGAACTACCAGAAAAGAATCCAACCGCGTGTGTTGGGTTCTTTTTTTGTGTACGGCGGTCTTTTTGTGTACGGAGCATGTCGCCGACTCGTACAGAGCCTGCCGACATTGACAACAGCGGAACTCACTGCGATAATTGTGATGTTTGTGCAATTGTGTAGTTACTGCAAAGGATGGAGGAGTAAGAATAATGGAAAAGACAATCGGCGCATTTGAAGCGCGGCGGAGTTTGGGCAAGCTCATCGAAGAGGCGTTCTATAAAAAAGACTCGTTCATCATCGAGCGTTCGGGCCGCGCGATGGCGGTCTTGGTTTCGATTGAGGATTATCGACGCTGGCAGGAGGTCGCCAAGAATCAGATGTTGGCAATGATGGAGCAAGCGCAAAAACGCAATGCCAAAGTGCCCGCTGCTGAACTCGACCGTGATGTGCGCGAAGCCGTCAAGACATTAAAGCAAGGACAGCGTGCGCGCAAAAAAGGTAAAGGCGTAGCCCTCGAACTATGAAAGCTGTTTTGGATGTAGGTCAATTTGTCAGCGCGACCATCCGCGCCGACGGACATCCCGCCCAAGTGATGCGCGCCTGGCACGACGGCGAATGTGAACTCTACATTTCGATTCCAATTCTAGAAGACTTGCGTCGCGTGCTTGGGTATCGCCACATTCGCAAGCGTCATGGGTGGACCGATGAACAAATTGACATTTTCATCGTTGCACTTGGAATCGCCGCACACTTGACGGAAGGCGATCTGGCAGTCCACGTAGTCGAAGAGGACCCAACCGATGACAAAATCTTGGCGTGCGCGGAGGAAGGAAACGTGGATTACATTGTGTCGAGTGACGAGCATTTGGCGAAAATTGCGAACTACAACGGAATAATGATTGTGCTGCCGCGACGATTTCTGGAGATTTTGGACCGTTAGGACAGACAAAGGTGAGACAGGAAGGATCTTGTAAGCAGGTTTCCTTAATGTTATCTGAATTCTTTTGCTCGAATTTTCAATTACTCGGAAATACGAAATTCCAAAAAATGCTTGAAATTCCTGGTCCCGGGAATATAATGGATATCGTTTCATTCCCCTCTCATTTATTATGATTTTAGGCAACCGTTCCCTCAATGACATATCCATTGATGACATTCTCTCTTTGGTGGACGAGCGCGTTCCTGAAGGAGTACATCTCGAATTTAAGCAGGCGATGTACCCCAATAACAAGCGCGATGAGATGCTGCGTGACATCACTGCGTTTGCAAACGCAGATGGAGGATATCTGATATTGGGGATTGAAGAAGATGGGAATGACCATGCGAAGGCGCTTTCCCCAATTCCGGAACCCGTAAAAACCGCTAATTCCATCAGGCAAATCTGCCTTTCCGGAATTACAGAACGAATTGAACGGCTCGAAATTCAGGCATATGAGACAGGATTCAACCAAGGAGTTGTCGTTATTCATGTGCCGTCTAGCGATCGTCGCCCGCACATGGTCACTTTTGAGGAACGGAACGAGATTGTCAGACGTTACGAGCGCATGAAATTAAAGATGACCCTTGCCGAGTTGAGAGATTTATTCATAAACAATCCACGCTATGTAAAGCCGCATGCAGCTGACACCACAATAGGATACAATCCGCAGATAGCGACATCGCTGGCCGCGGAGGAACTCGTTACCGAGTCCACCGCGTCAACAGACGTGCCTGATCTAGAGAATTACGGTGAGAGTACTATTCACACTTCTAATGGACCGTCAGGAATTCAGATAGTGACAACTCGTCCCGTTGAAAAATTTCTGCAGCGGTTTCTGCTCAGTGGTATCGCATCTCAAGCCCTGGTATTGATTAGTCCATTCATGAGTAAGATGGAGAATAGCTCGTACAATCTATCTAGTGTCATCGAAAAAGTTAATAGAGATCGAACCCGGCTTTACGTTGTCACACAGCCACCAAAAGAAATTTATCAAATGGAAACTATCCAGATGCTTCAAAAGTGCAAATATTCTGAAATCCGTTATAACTCGGATGTGCACGCGAAACTGTTTATCGCGTGGAATCGCGACGAAACCGAAAGTTTCGGTTTATTCGGCTCCGGCAATCTGACAGAAGGCGGTTTACGCAACAATATTGAGCTTGGCATGATGATCCTGTCGCGAGGCTATGGCAAGCAACTGCTTCGGGAGCTTTATCAGTGGAGCACGTTTGGGGTTCGTTCTTCGAGCGAGCGAATAAAGGCAATCAAACTCTAACGCGGAGGTTAACATGGATTTTCGAACATGGTTCTGTCTGAAAAACCGAACAAATTTTACGATTGACCCACAAATCAATCCTGATGATGCTCGGTATTATTTTGGACGCGATGATATCAAGACGCGTCTCGAAAAGCAGATTCGCCGTGCGTTCATTGCGCCGGGCATTCCAAAGATGATGGTTTGGGGACCATATGGCTCAGGCAAAACGCAAACCCTCTACTATCTTCAACACTACTTAAAGAACCAATCTTCAGAGTCTGCAGGTGGTACTCCACACACCCTTTACGTCACCGTAGAAATGCGAAGCAATTCCACCGCCGCACATCTTCACATGCAATTGATGGAAGCCTTGGGGAAAGAAAAAGTTTCCGAATGGGTGCGCGCGCTGATTGATCACTCGGGGAATCCGGACGAAGCGCTCTCAAGCGTCACTGAGGATCCAAACATGGCGTCAGCATTCAAAGAACTTCGATTGTCTGGCGAGACTACTTTTACTGCTTGGCGATGGCTCGAGGGGCAAATTCTAAAAAGTAGTGAACTCGCAAGCTTGCGTTTGACTCGCAATCTCGTCGACGTGGGTGCAGGGGATCTTGTGAATGCATTAGTTTCTATTGGCACTTTGGCTAGCCGAGTCGGTGAGAAATTAATCTTCCTAATCGATGAGTTTGAGGAGCTGCAGAACGTCAAAGCAGGAGATGCCACTGAATCCATTCACCAGTATCTGCGACGACTTGCCGAACCCGCGAACTCTACCGCTGGCTTTTTGGTCGGGTTCAAAGCAGATGTGCTTGATGACGCTCCCGAAGTCTTACGCCGCGGTGACGTGAGTAGCCGAATTGGAAGCAGCAACTATGTTGATATTCCGCCCTTGCCAGCGATAGCAGATGTAAAAACATTTATGCGCGAACTGCTCAAAAACCTGACCGATGAGGACAAAGTCAAGGAGCGAATTCGGGAACAAAAAGCAAAAACGGAGCACGGGGTCTATCCGTTTACCCAGACCTCCTTTGAACTCCTTGCGGACTATGCCACGCAAGACAACTCGCGTGCATTGCCGCGTTATATCATCAATGCAATCAACGAATGCGCTATTCAAGCTTGGGACGAAAAGAAAGCAGTTGTTGACGACAATATCGTAAACAACGTCGCCCAGTTTGTCTTTGCCTAATCCGCATGAAAAAATTCACCGTCAAACCACGCCTAACAGCAAGCCGAAATACATTAACCATTGGCAACGGTCAAGCTGCGGATTCCCCCTGGATTTATCTGGGGCGCTTGGCAGAAGTTGGGCCGTTAACAAATGTGCATTTTGATGCTGCTCATCCGCACGTCGTTGCCATATTTGGGAAACGTGGTTCCGGCAAATCGTATACGATGGGTTCAATGCTTGAAGGGTTTTGCACGCGCTCAACAAGCTCAAGTATTTCTCAAATCATGCGCGACAAGGCAGTTCTCCTGTTTGATACCCTCGGCATTTTTCAATGGACCGATATTAGCCTCGACCAAGCTCAGGATGGTGCAGTCCGCGCGCACCAAGAATCTGTTTGGCGGGGGTGGGAATTGCAGCCGGAAGAGTTGGACGTTCAAGTTTGGATTCCACAAGGTACTCGTGACGCGACCACACCTTCAGGTCATCGCGAGTTTGCAGTTCGCACTAGCGACTTCAGCGCGGATGATTGGGGTTATCTTCTCAATCTGGATATCTACCAAGATCGCATGGGGCAACTTCTCAACGATGCATTTATCAAAGTCACGCTGGAAGGATGGAATAGTCAAGACCGCCACCACGATGCAATCCAAACGTACTCGCTTGAGGATTTGATTGATTGCATTTCTGAGGATGATGAACTCTTGGCGAGTTATCAAACCGAGACGCGGCGCGCAGTGATACAACAGCTCACGACTTTTGTGCGCAACCCTTTGTTCCAGAGCGCCGGGACACCACTACCCGAACTCCTACAGCCGGGACGCCTAAATGTGCTAGTGATGAATCGCATGTCTGGTCCGCTGCGCCTTGTAATTATGAGTTCCATGATTCGACGCTTGTTGGATCAACGGACAAGTGCCTCAGAGGCAGAGAAGCATCTGGCAATTCGGGCTGATCTGACTCCGCAAGAACGCGCGAATTTGGAGGATCTGCTTTCGCAGGCTGTTCCACCAACTTGGGTGGCGCTAGATGAAGCCCAAAATATACTGCCCTCGGAACGACGTACCGCCGCAGGTGATATGCTGATTCGTTTTGTTCGCGAGGGTCGCAATTACGGCTTGTCATTCATGGTCGCGACACAACAACCTACTGCCATTGACAATCGCATCCTTGCGCAAGTTGATACGTTGATCGCGCACAAACTCACCGTGCAAAGCGATATCGAATACGTCCATCGCAACCTCAAATCCAATTTGCCTCAAGACGTTACATTCAACAATCAAAGTTTAGAGTTCGAGCAACTGCTTCGAAGTCTGGATACCGGTCAGGCTCTCATCACAAACACCGAAGCCGATCGCGCCTTGCTCGTGGACATTCGACCGCGTGTCAGTGTCCACGGAGGATTCTGATTCATGCCCGAGATTCGCGCGTTGGAGAGTACGAAACGTCCGATGCAGCGCTTGGGATATCTCAAGCGCATCGTTCGGCGCGTGACGACTTTGAGCTCGACCAACATGGAAAATCTTGGACGTGATTTGATAGACAACGTTACGCGCAAAGCGCGTGTGCCTCTTTCTCCCGAGCTTGCGGAATATGTAAAACTCCGTCTTTATGATCGTGCCTATGCTTCGCTAAAAGCACAAGTTTCCTCTTGGCAAAAACAAGAGAATACGATGGAAACTCCCATCGTGCTCATGGAATTGCAAGACCTTTATCTTGCTGCGCCGGGCATGCCCTCACGCGTTGGCAAACTAACAAAGACGGAATGGGAGAGTTATCCGGTTCTTGGTGTATGTCTTGGGCTTGTTCGTGGCGGAACATTTTCAGCCAACACCCGCGCCCTTTCTCTGCTACATTTTGTTTCCGATGCGGAACAGCAAGCGTTTCTCGATTACAAGCCGGACGCAAATCCGCTGCAAATCACAAGGCAACAAGCGTTGCTATTCCTTTATGCGCTCATCGAGAATGATGGTGAAGTCATCGCACCTTTGTTCGTTCAACTTGCAGAGGCACTCCCTAACAAATTTTCGGACCGCGATGCAGGTGATCGTCTTCCGGACATTTATCGCGCTATCGCCACCCGTCACCGCGCCCGCAGTCTTCCTGCTCAACAGCGTGACCGCTTGCTCACTCTCGAAAAAACCGCAAACAGCATTGCCAAACGGGCGGATGTGGAACGCTATGTTGGTAGTTCGCGAGAACATGCCTCGCGTGTCCGTGTCGAGCCGTATGCCGACATTGGATTATTGACCAAACCCAATCCTTTCAAATATGAGTTTGCATTTTCATCAGCGGGTCTATCCTGGGCAAATGCATTTCAAACCATTGAAACCAGCGAACAAGTGGAAGAGTTTCTTGCGCGCAAGTTCTTTTCAACCGCTGCGATCGCTTGGAATATAGAGGCACGTAAAATCACCACACACGACGAAATTGTGCCTTTCCTCCAGTCAGCGTGGCACGCTGTGCACAGCCCCGGGGGTTATGCCCCCATTGAAGAAATGGCAATCGTCGCGGGCATCCACGCCTTGCTGGAACAAAAGCTCATTATCGAGCCGGGCGATGCGCGCGATGCAATTATTGCGTATCAAAAAACCAATCCTTATCAAGTTCGCTTTACTGTAAATCGAATGGGTGTGTTGGCGCATGCGCGCTTTTTAGAAGCCCCTGCTCAACCAAACTCTCAAGTTGCCGATGGACAGCCGACTTGACCAAGTTTTCATCATTTTCAAAGATCACTTGGGCAGTGCTACAAATCTTTCCACTTCAGAGCCGTTCAAGTCAGAGAATCCGCCTGACGTAGGCGCTCCCCTCTGTACCCTCACGGTCTCGGTGACAGGGCAGCCGTTTGCCCTGTTGGGATTGACCGAACCAACGGTCTCTCCACAAAAAAAGGCATTTGTTGCTTTCCTCGCTCGCCGCGCCCGCGCGCGACAGCTGAAATTCATAATTCTCTCCAACGAACGCGAGACATTTCTCACAAGAGTTCCCAAACGCGATGATGAAGCGTTAGAAATTCTGCGACACTATCCGCCCCTCGTAACAATCACGCCAACTTCTACCCGCTCTATCGAGCCTCCCGAAAGCATCGCATTTTCCGAATTAGCCGATTCGCTCGCATCGGATTTATTGGAACTGCATCGTGACGGACAACTCGATATGGTTTTGCCCGATGCCGATTTCTTTGTCGCGCGTCTTACTCGCGCCGTTGACATTCTCAAACCAGCAGTCAAGCAAGCGTTGCAGACCAAGTTGGGTATGGACCCAAAATTCGCTGAAGCGCTGACGGCTTGGGCGACGCCTCAGGGTATTGCCGCCGATTTACGTTCTCCCGATTTTGCCGAAGCGGTGGTGCGTCAGTCTATTTATCGTCTTCTCGGCAAAATCATTTTTTACCAGAGTCTCCGCCGTGCCGCCACACACCTGCCCGAAATGAATCTCATGGGGTTGGACACAAGCCAGGTTCTACCCCGCCTGAATCAATGCTTTTCCGAAGCGCACAAAATTGATTATCACGCCGTTTTTCGCGAAGACATCATTGACCGCTTGCCTTTCCCTGCTGCTGCATCCGCAGAATTGCGCGACCTTGTGGGCGACCTGAATACGCGTGACTTTGCGCACTTGCCGCAAGATGTTGTCGGCGCGGTCTTTGAACGATTGATTCCGCCGGAAGACCGCCATGCGCTCGGACAATTTTTTACGCGCGAATCGTTGGTGGATTTGATTGTCGCGTTCTGTGTGCGCAATCCCGATGACAAAATTCTGGACCCAACCTGTGGCACCGGCACGTTTGATATTCGCGCCTACAACTGCTTGAACGTGCGCCTCGGTGTTCACGACCACAGCCGCTTACTTTCCCAAATCTGGGGCATTGATATCGCGCCCTTCCCCGCCGAGTTAGCAACCATCAATCTCTTTCGCCAACGCGTCGGCGAGCCGGGCAATTTTCCGCGCATCATCAATGAAGATTTTTTCAAGATTATTCCGAATGGCACCTATCGCTTTCCACCCCTCAAAGCGGATGCCGAATACCCGGAACTGATCGAAGAACAAATACCCGCCTTTGACGCAATTCTGGGCAACTTTCCATACATCAGTGCCGACCGCATTGAGCAGACGGTCAAGAACTACCGCAACACCATTAATCACCGCATCGCCTCGGAATGGCTTCTCGAATACCCCGATGGCTTTTCCTTTAGAACCACCACCGAGCAAAAAGAATTCCATGCTGCTCTCAAAAAGCACTTGCCCCTCGACAAATTTATTGACAAAGCCGAGTCCATTATTTCATCCTACGCAGACTTTTACGTCTCTCTGTTTTGGCATGCCGCCGCGTTTCTCAAACCCGGCGGGCGTATGGGCATCATCACCAACAATGCCTGGCTAGATGTGGGTTATGGCTATGCGCTCCAAAAGTTCCTTCTGGATAATTTCAAAATCATTGCCATCCTCGAAAGCCGTTGCGAGCCATGGTTTGAACAAGCCGCTGTCAACACGGTTGTCACCATCGTGGAGCGCACTGAGTCCGCCAGCGAACGCGACGCGCATCCCGCGCGCTTTGTAAAAATCAAAAAGCCGCTTGCCGAACTCATTCCTTGGGATATGCGTCTCGACGCCCTCGCGCGTTGGAACGGCTTGAATAGTTTGGTGCAGCGCATCGAATCGGCATGGGATGCTGCATCGAACCCCGCAAAACCAAAAACCGTCGAAGATGAAAATTTCCGCATTCGCGTTGTCACTCAAAGTGCGTTGCGAAAACAGGTTGAAGCATCCGGGCAAACGGTCAAATGGGGTGCATTGCTTCGCGCACCCCAAGTTTATTTCGATTTACTACAGAAGACTGCGAATGAATTGGCTTGGCTGCGAGATATTGCACCACCCCGATTTGGCAGTAAAACTCGGATCAATGAATTTTTTCACCTCACTCAAGATGCAATTGACAAATGGTCTATTGATGACGAATATTTTTTTTCTCTCATCAAGTCTCCAAGTGAAGCAGAATCAATTACGATTGACCATAGCGAGCTATATTTTAAAATATTCATTTGTCGAAAGTCAAAGGCTGAATTGAAAGCGGCACATCAATTGGGCACATTGCACTATATCGAATGGGGTGAAAAACAGGAATATCCAAGTGGTGTTCAGCATGGAATGAAGTGGCCCGATGGTCCATGGGTAAGGGATCGCCAGCCGGGATGGTATGCCTTGCCAGAAAGTGAGACTAAATCCGCACAAGTATTCATGGCAATGGCATCTGGCGAACGCCATATCGTAAGCTACTCACCAACTCCACTCATCGCGGATAACCGATTGTATTTTCTTGACCCGCAAGATGTGTCCCACACGCTGCTTGCGGCAGTGATGAATTCATCGCTTGTGAATCTTTTCATCGAATTAGTCGGCAGAGTGACATTAGGGGATGGTGCGCTTGAACTCAAAGTCGAAGACGTGCGTGATTACTTGCTCATCCCTAATTTGCGCAGCTTTGACCGCGAGTCAAAACAAGAAATAGAACGCGCATTCAAACCTCTCCTGCAACGCCCCATCGGTTCTGTGCTGGATGAAGTGAAACAGCCCGACCGCCAAGCCCTCGACCGCGCGGTCTTGACTGCCATGGGCTTGGATGCGGACAAATGGCTACCTCGCATTTATGATGGCTTGACCACTCTCGTGCGCGAGCGCATTCAACTTGGACAAATGCGCAGCCAGTCCCGTCGCTCCCGAACTCAAAAAGCAGTAGGGCGCGTCTCCGAAGAAGTTATACAAGACATCTTGCCGCACGGTCCCAAAAAGTTTCCCGATGACTTTTTGCCACCTGCAGTCCGCAACGGTGAATTCCGTGATATTCCTCTACCGAGCACTCCGCTTCGTTATAAGGGACATTGGATGGGCAAAGAGGAGTTAGGCACAGAGGATGGGCAAACGTTTCATGCTGCAAACAAATTCGAGATGCGTTACATTCTCTATGCGCAGGGGAATGGACATACGATTGCGCATGTCCCAAAACAAGCGGTTGAGGTTTCACGCGCTGTAACCGCGTATCAGCAGTATCTCCGCGATTTGCGCGAACGCTTGCATCACGCCTACTTTACGCGCACCCTGGACCAAAACGCCGCCGCACGTTTTGTGACGGACACATGGCGCAAATTGAATCTCCCATTACTTGAAGACGGATAATCATGTACGAACATCTCAACCTCAAAGCCTGGCCCTTTCAAGTGGTACCGGATGCGCAATTTGCAACTATTTGGGCAGGTCGTCGCAAAAGCAAGGAACAACTCTCTCGCTTGCTTTGGAAAATGCAGTTTGCCCCGAAATCGAGCATTCATCTCTTGTGGGCAAACTTTGGCATGGGCAAAACCCATACCCTTTTGCATTTGCAACACCTTGCGAATCAAACCAAAGGCAAATTGATTCCCGTATATGCAGTCATGCCGAAAAAGGCAACGGGGTTTCTGGATTTGTATCGCGCCATTGTCACCGAATTGCCGTATGATTTCCTCGGCGAACAATTGATCAAGGTCGGCAACAGCGCGGGCGGAAGTGTCGCGCAGCACCCTATCTTTAGAAAATCTCCCGGCGTCGTCAATGCCCTGCTCAAAATCCGCGCGCACGATATGGTACTCGAAACGATTGCGCGTCAATGGCTTGCTGGGCAACCCGGCTTGTCCAATTCGGATCGTAAAGCGTTGGGAGTTACTTATGCGATTCGAACCGCAGACCAGGCAATCAGCGCACTCACTGCACTCACATTGCTTGCGACTTTCGGGTCCAACCCGCCAAGCAAACTTGTCATTATGGTGGACGAGTTTCAACGCATTGGCGAATTGAGAGAGAGTGTAAGGCAAGAGCTCAGCAGCGGTATCCACACCTACTACAACGACAACCCGAACGGGATGGATCTCGCTCTCTCTTTTTCCTTTGGTCGGCGCGACAACGTTGCTTTCATGCTGAGCAATGAGCTTCGCAGCCGCGCCGAGCCGGAGACCATCAGTCTCGATGTCTTGACCGAATCGGAGGGTGAGGAATTCGTCCGTGATTTACTGGACCAATTTCGAATTACTCCGGACGAACGTTGGGCATTTCCCTTCACTCCCGAAGCAGTCCGCGCAATCATCTTTCATGTACGCAAAACCAAACCGATTACCCCGCGTCGCTTGATGCTCTACTTCAATCACGTTCTTTTGGAAAGCCAGTACGCTCGAGGTGTCAACGATAGCGGTCAAGTCAGCGCTGAAGAGGTGAAAAAATATCTCGCAAACCCGCAACTTGGTGCGATGGATACGGACGAACCACCTGGAGATAGCTGATGTTGCCACTTTGATTGCATCAAGCTCCGTATTCGTTTTTTCACTGCAAGGAGATACATCTATGCCTTGGCGATCCTACCAAAACACTTATTGGATTGACGGGGTAAGCATTACTCCTGATCGGCACCCAGAGTGTTTGGAAACCGAGCAGTTTGATTGCTATGCTTGCGATTATTTTGATTTGACTGTCTGTCGCCTCAAAAGAGACCCTGATTTGCGCCAAGAGCTAAAAACCCTTTTGGACATCGCAGCAGAAAATGAAAATCGTCAAAAGCAACGCCAGACTGAATTAATCATTGCCGTTAGCAATCAATTGAAATCGCATGGTCGCCCTCTGCATTACACAGTCCTTGCGAAAATTGTTCAAGAGCGGAACCCGGAACTTGATGTAACGGAAAAAGGGATTCTGGTGTTTATGGGGCATCATCCAGACCTCTTTGCATCGCTAGGCGATGGCGTGTTCAAACTGCGTCAGTGAGTTCCCACAAAGCCAAGTGATTATTGTAACGCTAGGCTTCTACAAAGTCTCATAAACAACTCACAGCGAAATGACGGCAATAGACTT
The DNA here is from genome assembly GCA_937870825.1 of uncultured Chloroflexota bacterium. GTDB lineage: Bacteria > Chloroflexota > Anaerolineae > UBA4142 > SHND01 > SHND01. The sequence goes on from CALMZO010000371.1 coordinate 13,025, forward strand.
GAAGCCGCACAACTTTTTTGGAAAAAAGCAGGGCGCGTTGCTAAACCAGTGGTATCATTTTTGCAATGTACAGGTTATTACCCTTTTTCCTAAAATTCCTCTTTCATCAACTCTACACAACCTTCTCTTTCGGCTACGACACATTCAGCAACATCGTCTCACGCGGTGAGTGGTGGAATTGGACGCGGGCGGCGATTCCGTTTGTGCGCGGCGCGCGCGTTTTGGAACTCGCGCTTGGTTCGGGCAGCTTGCATGTGGATTTATACAATGCAGGGTATGTACCCGTTGGCATTGATTTGTCGCCGTACATGCTTGACCTTACGCGAAGAAAATTTCAAGCGCGTTTCCCAAACAGGTCTATTGTTCCGCGTCTTGTGCGCGCGGATGCGAAACAACTTCCATTTCCATCCGAATATTTTTCTTCGCTCGTGATGACGTTCCCGCCGGGTTTTGTATTCGATGGCGCGGCGATGCGTGAGTTGTGGCGCGTGTTGGAGCCGAACGGAATGGTGATTTGGGTGGATGACCCATTTCTTTACGCGCGCGATACATGGTCACGAATTTTGAACAGCGCGTTGAATTTGAGCAATGTGGGGGCGAATACGGGAACGGAACAAGTGATGCAAAAGTTGAGCGCGGTGGACGGTGGTTCGCTGATGAGGTTGTTTAATTGGCGTGTGGAACGCGTGGAATTGGCGCGCAGTCGTGTGCACGTTTTTCTTGCCACAAAACGCGAATGACAAGATTGGTTTTCCAAAAATTTTTTGCGCGCGCAGTGGGTCCCAATATCGTCTGAAAGCGGCTTGGAAATAGGTGCGTTTCGGTTGAAACAGAATTTAGTGGAAACTCAAACGCGAAATCCATTTTCCAAAACGTTGACAAATGCGGTTTGACCCGTTAATCTATTTGCGCCAAATTTGGCGACGACGCGAGTGCTTGCCACATGGTCAAAAAGATTTTTGACCGATTCCGCTCGGCAAGTGAGCGCGTGTCAGAGGAACAACAGGCATGGCTCGTACAAAACTTGAAATAAATCGCCCCATATTAGGTGAATCGGTTGACGAATTTCTCGCGCGTGGAATCGTCCAAGACGCCGAATCGAAATCCGAATTTCGTCCGCAAGAAGGCGATTCGTTAGGTGAATATCTCGTGCGCTTGCGTATGGCAAGTGGCGCGACACCGGAAGCAGTTGAAGATTATCTCGGCGGCTTTCCCGCGACTGTGGCGCTGACTCGCGCGGAACTCGCCCAACTGGAAAGTGGTTCCCTCGGTTTCGTCAATGAGCAGCGCCTACGAGTCCTTGCAGCTCTGTACGGTGTTCCCCAAGATTGGGTTCTGCAAGTCGCGCAGTACCACGTCGAACATTACACTTCTCCACTGCCCGCTACCGACAATGCCTACGGTTTGATGACGGCGCGCGCGTTGCGAATGGACGCGCTGGACCCGGAAGCGCGGCAGACCCTCGAAAAAATTTTCAGCGAAATTGTTGACGCCGTGCAGAATCCAAGCTCGAACTTGCCGCCGGAAACGTAATCGCTTCTCACCACATCAAGGCAAACGTTTTGCCCCGCGCGCAGGTCTCACAAATTCAGATAAAGAGGGTGGGATGAATCAACCACGCCAAACGCATTTGACTGGCGCGATAGATTCGCGCGCACTTGCACGCATCAACGACGCGCTTGAAACGCTCGTCCCGGATGGACAAAACTTTAGCATCGAGAACTGGGCGCGGCGTCTCGAATCCTTCCTGTTCAAGAAAATTCAATTTGTCGAGATGCCCTTGCCAAAGGGATTTTTTGGCGCGCGCATCATCCTTTTACCGACGGGGGGCGCAGCGGAAACGCGTCCTGTAGAAATCGTAATCACTGCGCGGGGACTGATACCACTCATGCAAGACCACGTCCGCGCACACGAGCTCGCGCATATTACACTCGGACATCAAACCGTCATGCTCACGGCGCAGCAGCTATTAGATTTGAAGGGCGATATTTCTGCGATATGTAATTGCCCCGGCGCGACTTGCCGCGCAGTCGAACCTGAACGTTTGTCAGAACCTGTTCTGGAACGCGACATCATGGCAGAAACATTGGCGCGGTTGGCGGAACAGCGACACATCGAGCATCATGTTCGAACTCGCGCGCAGAGTGTCTCATCCGATGCGGCGACGGACCGAATGATCATGTCACTGGTGGGGCAATAGCATCATGCCTACCTTGCTCCTAATTCCCTTCATCGCAACCATCATCTATCTCTTTTTGCCGCAACATATTTTGAGCCGCAGCGGTTCGCGAGCGACATGGCTCATTCGCGGTTTTGTTTTCTTTAACGGACTTGCTTTTTGGGTCGGCAGCGACCCACTATTGAGCAATTTTTTGAATCCAGCGCTGCAGCTCGCGCTGCGCTTTTTCTTTTTAGAGACGTGTTACGTGCTTGCTATCGCCGCACTCCACACCATCAAAAGATGGCGATTGCCGCGTATTGTCATCGCAGCAATCATCGGCTTTTATTCGCTTTGGCTCATCTCGGTTCTCGTGCTTGTGCAAACGCCACTTCCATCATTCGCAAACACCGATGCCACCTTGGAATACACGTTGCCCATCTTTCTCTTGTTACGCATTGCCGCTGCAACAAGCACTCTGTTCCTGCTTGCAGAATTAACGCGGTGTCTGTATCGCATTTGGCAAGACGACCAATTTCTCGCGGGGCGCTTGCGGTTTTGTTTTTTTACAATTGGCGCGGCGCTCGCATTTGTGAATCGGTTCTTTGTGTTCGCTCACATCGGCGCAGTGATTGGCGCGAGCGAATGGAGCGTATTCTTTCTTGCGATTGAAAAGAACATCAATTTCGCCGCGACACTTTTTTTCGTGTTGGGATGTTTGCCGCCGGGGATTATGAAACGTTTGGCGCGCATCGTTCTCTATTTGGACCAACAACGCGCAATTCTCGAACTCGCGATTCTGCGCGCGGCGCTATTTCATTTGACCGCGCCGTTGCCATGGCCCCTGCCCAATTGGCGAACGCGTTTGGACCAGCCCGCGTATGTGCTTTACAGTTTGATGATTGATGTCCTCGACCGACTCTCGCTGCTCGAAAGCTTGCCTCCATCCGCGACGATTTATCTCGATGTGGCAGAAGTGATTCATGCGCCGCTTGCGCCCGATGAACTTTTGGAACGTCTGCGTCAAATGGCGCGGCGTCACTTACTGACGCAGGTGGGTATGCGATTGCGCCGATTATTCAATCCCTTTACACGCGAATCAGCAACTGCACGCGCGGGGTGAATTGGATGCGCGTGGTTGAAATTCCGCTCACGCGTTTACCGCGCATCCTCTTCCCAGAAGAATTCAGACAAGCAACGCGCCGTCCTCCTAGATTAGGGCGGCGGTTTTGCATTTCGCTTGGTA
>CALMZO010000372.1 GCA_937870825.1 uncultured Chloroflexota bacterium
GACCCGGTGTACGCGCCGGGGGTTGGCACGCCTGTTCCCGGCGGTCTCACGTATCGCGAAGCGCATCTCGCGTGCGAATTGATTGCGGAATCGGGCAAACTCGTCGCGATGGATTTGGTCGAAGTGAATCCAATTTTGGATAAAAAAAATCGCACGGCAGTCGTCGCGGTGGAACTCGCCGCGAGCGCGTTGGGGCAGCGGGTTTGGAAAGAATGACGACGGAGGACGTATGCCGAACAGATTGTTTATCGCCACATCAAACGGAATTGGCGTTGCGGCAAAAGAAAATGGCGAATGGAAAATTTCCGAACGCGCGCTGAATGGAAAACATTTGACGAGTGTGATTGCGCGCGAAGGTGTGATTCTTGTTGGTTCGCGCGATGGCGTAATGCGTTCGGATGATTTGGGCAAAACATGGCGCGACGCGTCGAACGGCTTGACGACGCGGTACGTGCGCTGGCTCGCGTACCATCCCGATATTTCCGACTGCGAATTTGCGGGAACGGAACCCGCGAACATTTTTGTTTCACGCGACGGCGCGAATTCGTGGCGCGAATGCAATGAGGTGGCGCGTTTGCGCGACGCGTATCATTGGTTTTTGCCGTATTCGCCCGGTGCGGGTTGCGTGCGCGGTTTTGCATTCCATGGTGCGCGCGCGTACGCGGCAGTCGAAGTCGGCGGCGCGCTGCGTTCGGACGATTGGAGCGCGACCTGGAAATTGTGTGACGGCTCGAACGGCAATCCCGATTTGGAAGGTCCGCCCGCGCCGTTGATTTATCCCGATGTGCATTCGATTGAGGTCCATCCGTCGTCGCCCGATTTGGTGTATGCACCGACCGGTGGCGGCTTTTATACTTCGCGCGACGGCGGCGCGACGTGGGAATTGAAATACGAATGTTATGTGCGCGCGATGTGGCTCGACGCAAGTGATTCGTCGCATATCCTTTTGGGACCTGCCGACAATGTGGACCGCAACGGACGCATCGAAGAATCGCGCGACGGCGGCACAACCTGGCAGCCCGCGTCCGACGGACTGAACGTGCCTTGGGCGCGCCACATGGTCGAACGTTTCAACCAAGTGGACGATGAATTGTTCGCGCTATTGTCGAACGGAGAAATTTTTGTGTCGCGTGTGGACGAATGGAAATGGAAACGCGCGTTGGAGGAAATCAAAAACGCGAATGCGCTGTGGAGTATGTAACGCGTTACTGTCCGCTCATTCAAGGGAACGCACGGCGCGGTCTTGCATGGAATAATAAACAATCTCTTGTTCGGCAACGCGAATCATTTTCCCCATACGCGCCGACTTGGTTTTGAATTCCTCATGCTCCAACAAGGTTCGCAAACGCGCGGGAATTTCGCGCACCCGCGAATCGGGTAGAGCAAAGCACACCACGCAATAATTTTCGCTCAAGGGAATGCGCCGCCAAAAATCAGTGTCATTGATTGTTACAAAGGTTGGTTGATTCTGTGCGCGCAACAGTGTTGGGATTGCATCGTCTTTGATGACGGAATTTGGACGCAAAGCGGTGACATACAGAATCGCGCCTGGATACCAGCGCGCGATTTCTATTTCTAAATTGCGTCCGAGCAATTGCTCATCGAGGACAATCATTACGCCGCTTCAAGTTGGGGAAGTGTTTCAAGAAATTGGCTGTTGACGAGACGCATTGCCTCAAGAACTGCTTCACGCGATACGCGCCCTTGATACCCTGCAACGATTTCGTCAAGCGGTTCGCCTGCGGCTAAACGCTCAAGCGTGCCTGTAATCTCAATGCGCGTGTATTTGAACGTGGGGCGTCCCCCGCACACACCAAACGCGCGCACCACGTATTCGCCAAGCGGATAAAAGTTATACCTCTCACCGCCAACAGTTTCAGAAACGACGTGAAGCGTGTTATCCATAGTAATTCTCAATCATTCAAAAAAAATCTTGTCACGCGTTCCACCCATTCTTCCGGATGTTCTTCGTGGACGCTGTGTCCCGTTTTGGGCGCGAGCCACAATTGCGCGTTGGGGATATTTTCTGCCATGAATTCCGCGTGATGCGCGGGGGCGTTCACGTCGTCGTTTTCCCCTTGAACAATCAGCATCGGCGTTTGAATTTTTTGTAAATCCTCGCGCGTGTAATTGGGCGCGCGCGCAATTTCATAGCCCGTCCGGTCCATCAATTCGCGCCAGTATCCTTCGTGACGCAGCGCGTCATGTCGTTCCGCCAACTGCTTGCCCCACGAAATCGAAATGCGGTCTGACCACTTGCCCACCGCGTAGCGGAGCAAATCACTGCTCACATACGCGTTCCCCGCCATCACCACACTCTTGCGAACCAATTGCGGATACTCTACCGTCAACACAAGCGCAACGTTGCCGCCGTTAGAATGTCCCACCACGAACGCGGGCGCAAGCCGCAGCGCGCGAATCAAGTCCGCAAGGTCATTTGCCAAAAGTTGAAACGAGTACGCGCTGCGCGGGTCAAGCGTTTTGCCGTGTCCGCGTAAATCGGGCGCAATCACGCGCAAGTTTTTCGCGAGCCCTTGAACGACGGGCTCCCACTCACTCGCGCCCGTGCCGCCCGAACCGTGAATCAATACCAGCGGCGGCGCATCCGGCGAACCGTGTTCATTGTAAAACATTTGCAAATCGGACACGCGGGCAAAAGGCATAACGAGATTATAGGGAACAGCATATGAAACGTCAAACGTAAAATGTCAAACAGTTGTCCTTTTTTCGCAAGAGATTTGAATTGCCCATCACCAAGAACCGGGCTATAATAGTGCAAAATTTCACAAAGAGAATCAAATGGCTTCTTCAATTGGCAATGCAAAAAGCGCGTTCATTCGCTTTGAAAACATCACGAAACAATTTCACGAGGGTGACAGAGAACGCGCGGTGCTGCAAGGCGTGAACGCCGAAATCGCGCGCGGTGAATTTGTTGCGATTGTCGGACGCAGCGGCAGCGGGAAAAGCACACTGCTCAATTTGCTCGCGGGACTTGATACGCCGACGCGCGGCGATATTTTTATCGGCGACGTGAACATTGCGAAATTGAGCGACCATGCTCGCACGCTGTTCCGGCGCAAGCATATCGGATTCGTGTTTCAATTTTTCAATCTCATCCCGACGCTCACCGTCCGCGAAAATGTGTTGATGACCGCCGAGCTCGCGGGCTGGCAAGATTCCGACGCGCAGGCGCAGGCGAATCGTTTGCTCGACGCGATTGGTTTGCGCGAACGCGCGAATGTTTTCCCCGACAAGCTTTCGGGCGGCGAACAGCAGCGCGTTGCCATTGCGCGCGCGCTTTGCGCGGACGCGGAATTAATTCTCGCCGACGAACCGACAGGCAATCTTGATGCAGAAACAGGCGCGAAAATTTTGGAATTGCTGATTACGCTCGCGCACGAAAAAAATAAAACCTTGGTGATGGTGACACATTCGAGCGATGTGGCGGAACAGGCGGATAGAATTTTGCGGATGGAAGATGGCAAGTTAGTGTCAGACGTATCGAGTGTCAAGATATCACGCGACACCATGACACTCGGCACATGACGCGGATGAAGTTCACTCTCTATAAAACCATTCTCCGCGACCAACTGCATCGCCCTTGGCTGACGCTGCTGTTGATTATTTCCGTCGCGCTCGGCGTTGCCGTCGTCGTCGCGGTGGATTTGGCGAACGCGTCGGCGACGCGCGCGTTTCAACTTTCGACGCAAGTGATTGTGGGAAAAGCGACGCATCAAATCGTCGGCGGCGCGAATGGATTCGACGACGCGGTCTATCGCAATTTGCGATTGCGCGGTTTTCGTAACAGTGCGCCAATCGTCGAAGGATACGCGGGCGCGCAAGAACTCGACGGACAAACGATGCGCGTGCTGGGAATTGATTTGTTTGCCGAGCCGCCGTTTCGTACCTACATCACGGCGGGGACAACCGTTTCGCTCGATGCGCTCACCGCGTTTTATACACAATCGGGCGCGGTGTTGCTCAGCGCGGACAGCGCGGCGCGGTACAACCTACAAGTTGGCGACAAGATTACATTGCAAATTGGCACGCAGCCAAAAACGGTAACGATTGTTGGATTGATGCGCCAGCCGAATCAAGTTTCGTCGCGCGTGTTGGAAGGTTTGATTCTCACCGACATTGCGAGCGCGCAAGAACTTTTTGATTTGAATGGAAAACTCACGCGCGTTGATTTGATTGCGACGGAAGAGGAGGCAACTCAAGTCGCCAATACATTACCCAGTGGATTGCGCCTCGCGCGCGCGTCGGAACAAGCGGACACGGTAACGCAATTGACTGCCGCATTTCAATTGAACCTCACCGCGTTTTCGTTGCTCGCGCTCGCGGTGGGCATGTTTTTGATTTACAACACGGTGATGTTTAGTGTGGTGCAGCGCCGCCGCATGTTGGGCATCCTGCGCTGTGTGGGCGTGACGGGACGCGAAATTTTTTTCTTGATAATGAGCGAAGCCGCATTGTTGGGACTGCTTGGTTCATTGCTCGGACTCGTACTCGGAATTTTGTTGGGACATTTAACCGTCGCGCTCGTCACGCAAACCATCAACGATTTGTATTTCACGTTGACGGTGAGCGACGTGAATGTGGACGCGTTGAGTTTGGTCAAAGGTTTGTTGCTTGGAATTGTTTCGGCATTGCTTGCCGCCGCGCTGCCCGCGTATGAAGCATCCGCCGTTCCCGCCGTGACAGTGTTACAGCGTTCGGATTTAGAAGACCGCATTCGCCGCTTGCTGCCGCGTTTGAATTACATCGGCGGAATTTTGATTGTGCTCGGCGCGGCGATTTTGATTTTTGGACAAAGCAATGTGTCATTCTTGTTTGGCGGAATTTTTCTCGCGCTGTTTGGACTGACAATGTACGTTCCTGTTGTGACTGTTCTCTTGATGAAAATTGCAACGGCGACGATTGGACGCAGCGGCTTGATTTCGCGCATGGCGTCGCGCACAGTGACGCAAGCCTTGAGCCGCACATCGGTGGCGATTGCTTCGCTGATGGTTGCCGTCGCGGTGACGATTGGCGTGACGGTGATGATTGCTTCGTTTCGTTCGACAGTGGAAAATTGGTTGGGACAAACGTTGAACGCGGATTTTTATGTTTCGCCGCCGCTCACGGGCGCGAATCGAATTGTGACGATGGACCCCGCATTGGTGGAAAGAGTGCGCGCTGTCGAGGGCGTACAAAATATCGAAGTGCTGCGTTCAGTGACTGTTACATCGCCAACATTGGGAAATGTGCGATTGAATGCAACACAGGGCGGCGTCGCGCGCGAATCGAGAATTTTTCGCAGTCACAGCGGTGACCCGAATAAAATTTATGAACAATTGAGCGCGGGCGCGATTGCGATTACCGAACCGTTTGCGAACAAACATCGCGTCGCGGAAGGTTCGACGCTCACATTGGTCACAGAAAACGGCGCGCAAAATTTTCCGATTGTCGGCGTGTATTACGATTATTCGAGTGACCAGGGTTCGATTTTGATGTCGCTCGACGTGTATCGAAAATTTTGGAACGACAATGCGATTTCGGGATTCTCGGTGTATGTTGTGCCGAACTATGATGTGAATCCAGTGGAAGATGCGGTGCGTGTTGCGCTGCGCGGGAATAATGTGGTAGTGCAAAGCAATCGCGCGTTGCGTGATGCCGCACTCGTAATTTTTGACAGAACGTTTGCAATTACGCAAGCGCTGCGCGTTATCGCCGTCGCCGTCGCGTTCATCGGAATTTTGTCCGCGCTGATGGCGCTGCAACTCGAACGCACGCGCGAACTCGGCACCTTGCGCGCGACGGGCATGACATTGCGACAGTTGTGGCGATTGACATTGTTGGAAAGCGGCTTGATGGGCGCGGCGGCGGGAATTTTGGCGATTCCCGTTGGCTTGTTACTCGCGGCGATTTTGATTTATGTGATTAACTTGCGTTCGTTCGGCTGGACCATTTTTTTCACGAGCGTTCCCGAAGTGTACGCGCAGGCGTTACTCGTTTCGATTGTCGCGTCGTTGATTGCAGCGATTTATCCGATGGTGCGTTTGTCGAATTTGCAAGTGATTGAGGCGTTGCGAGAAGAGTGAGCAGTAACCAGTAATCAGTAACCAGTAATCAGTAATCAGGATTCACCAGGTTACTGATTACTGATAACTTTTGTACGATGAGACGAATTGTTATTGGAATTTTCGTACTGGCACTTGTGAGTATTGCGGCATTTCTGTACTGGCGTTCTCAACAACGCGCGCCTGTGGCGACGGAAATTGTTGCATTGCAATCCGCGCAAGGCGCGGAAGGTTTTGCGCGCGTGACGGAACCGCGCACTATGCAATTTCCGCAAGACCATGGACCGCATTTCGATTTTCAAACGGAATGGTGGTATTACACAGGGAATTTGGCGACGGCGGACGGTAGGCGCTTTGGGTATCAATTAACATTTTTCCGTCGCGGCATTACAGCAGGCGTTCCCAATGCGCGTTCATCGGATTGGGCGACGAATCAAATTTATTTCGCGCATTTTGCGATTACGGACGAAAAAAATGATACGCACAACGAAGCAGAAATTTTTGCGCGCGGCGCGGCGGGACTCGCGGGCGCGTCGGGAACACCATTTCGCGTGTGGATTGAAAATTGGTCAAGCGAAAGTTTGAACGCCGATGGTTCGAATGTGAAATTGATTGCGGACTCTTTGGCAAGCTCAGAGCAAGTTGGCAAGATGGCGATAGAGTTGGAATTGAACGCGCGCAAGCCGCCCGTTGTTCATGGTGAAACGGGCGTGTCGCAAAAAACGGAAACGGTTGGCAACGCCTCGTACTATGTTTCGTTTACGCGAATGCCCACGCGAGGCACGGTGCGAATCAATGGCGAAACATTTTCCGTGCAAGGGAATTCGTGGTTTGACCACGAGTGGGGGACAACTTCACTTGGTGAAAACGCGGCGGGCTGGGATTGGTTTTCGATTCAACTCGACGACAATCTTGACACGCGGTCACGCCCTAGTACGTCGAGCGATGAGCGTGACCGCGTGTCAGAGTTGATGTTTTTTCAAATTCGCAACAAAGATGGAAGTATTGAATTGTTGTCGTCGGGAACATTGGTTGAACCAGACGGTTCGACAAAATTTTTGAAACGCGATGATGTGAAAATTACGCCGCAAGAATTTTGGACGAGCAATTTTTCACAAGGCAAGTATCCAAATAAATGGCGCGTTCAAGTCCCATCCGCGAATTTAGATTTGACATTGACGCCGTTGATTGCCGACCAAGAGATGCGCGTGTCATTCACGTATTGGGAAGGCGCGGTCAATGTTGTGGGAACGTCGAATGGAAAAAATATGCGCGGGCA
>CALMZO010000373.1 GCA_937870825.1 uncultured Chloroflexota bacterium
TGCCTGTACGCGTGCGTCAAGCGTTTGACAACACCGTAACAGGCGCGCGTTGCGCAGGACGCAACGCGAATAGCGGCGCGTAAAAAAAAACGGTTCCGCGCGCGGGCGCGCGGAACCGTAGTCTTGCACCACAACCTTCTCCAAGCCGTAAACACAAAAGACACGAAAAAACAGCGCAAGCCTCCAAGCAAAAGAAATCACCACCACACGCGCAAAGGGTACGGGGCAAAGGAATTCATTGCAATCGAAAGAGCCAATCTACCCACACGCGTCCGTTGCGGAGATTCTAGCATGTCTGCGCGCACCTTTCAATCACGCGATTCTTTTTCCGGTGCGCTTCTGCTTTGCAGTTGGGACGCGTCTCGACAGATTTTGTACGCGGTACAAATGAAAAGGGACCCCCTCACACAACGTGTACGAGGCGGTCCCTCTTTTTTCCTTTGCCAATCGCTCACATGCCAAGCGCGCCAAACGGCGAATCAGGAAAAATGCTCGCGCGCATTTTGGCAACGGCTTGACGCAATTCAATTTTCGGCGCGAACAAACTCATCCAATCCATCAACGGTTACACGGACGATTCTTCTGTCGCGTCTTTTTCTGTTCCACGCGTGTACGTCCACGCTATCACTCGACCCCTGCGCGCAAATCCGTAAGGACAGTCAGCACAAGGATCCCCCACCACCCGGTCGTATCGGCTCCGATATCCCTGAGCTTGCACTCGGCATCGTTCGGCGGAGCGCCCATGGGAACTTGTAACCAAACCAAATCGGAATTTGCCCAAGACGTGCGAGGGACTGTGACGGTATTGACCGTCCTGCATTATTTTGCGGCTGGTTGCGCCGTACTCCATTCGAGATACGTCTGAATTTTCTCCAACAGCTTGGCAAAATTGAACGGTTTGGTCACGTAATCGTCGCAGCCCGCGTCGAGCGCTTTTTCGCGGTCACCGCTCACCGCGTTCGCCGTCAGTGCGAGGATGGGCGTATGCGCCAGCGCGGGATACGCTTTGATTTCGCGCGCGGCAGTCCAACCATCTTTGAGCGGCAAGCTCATGTCGAGCAGAATCAAATGCGGCAGTTCCGTTTTGGCGAGTCCCACTCCCTGCACGCCATCCGTTGCAATCACCACCTCCCATTTTTGGCGCGACAACCATTCTTGCATCATATCCAATACCAAATCATTGTCTTCCACTATGAGAATTTTCGGCATCCTTTTCCTCCGTGTGTGTTTCCATTGCATGCGCGGGCAGATGAAGTGTGAACGTGGAACCTTTGCCCAACGCGCTTTCCACATCAATCCAGCCGCCGAGCATTTCTGTCAAACGTTTTGTAATTGCCAATCCGAGTCCCGTGCCGCCGTACTTGCGCGTGGTAGAGGCGTCGGCTTGGGTGAACGGTTGAAACAATTTTTTTTGTTGTTCGGGCGACATCCCGATGCCCGTGTCGCGCACGCGCAATTCAATCCAATCGTGTTGCCCGCTGCCGCTGCGTTTCGCAAAAAATTCGACAGTGCCGCGCGCCGTAAATTTGCTGGCGTTGCTCAAAAGATTCAACAACGCCTGGCGGATTTTGGTGGGGTCAGAAACGATTTCGCCCAATGACGGCGCGAATTCAACGCGCAGCTCGTTGGAATGTTTTTCGAGCAAGGGCTGCGTTTCCAAAACGATTTCTTGTAACAACGGTTCGAGTTCAAATTTTTCAAGCGCCACGCCCATGCGCCCCGCTTCGATTTTCGACAGGTCAAGAATGTCGCTGATGAGCGCGAGCAATTGACGCGCGGCAAGTTCAACTTTTGCCAGTTTCTCCAGTGTGCGCGCGTCGGCGCGCGCGTTCGCGTCGAGCCGCAGCAAATCATTGAATCCGAGAATGACCGTGAGGGGCGTGCGTAACTCGTGACTCATGTGCGCGAGAAAAGTACTCTTGGCTTGATTCGCGGCTTCGGCTTGTTCCTTTGCTTGAATCAATTCTTCTTCGGCGCGTTTGCGTTCGGTGATATCTTCGCACACAATCAACACCACCAACTTGCCGTCTTGGTCTTCCACCGTGCGCGCAGTTTCTTTGACCCACAACATCGTTCCATCTTGACGCAGCTTGCGAAGGTCCCATTGCAGCACTTGATTCGGATGCGCGAGACAATCGGCGACGTGCATTGTCGCGGCAGCGCGGTCCGCTTCCAGAAACACGCGCAGCACCGATTCGCCCACGAGTTCATGGGTTTGATAACCGAGATATGCCGCGCCAAAATGATTCACCGATAACACGGTGCCGTCGGGCGCGAGCGTGAAATACATCGAAGGAATGTCGTCGTACAGCGCGCGATAACGCGCTTCGGAACGCGCGACGGCTTGCGTGCGTTCCGCAACCTTTTGTTCAAGTTCGCGATTCAATTGTTCAAGCGCGCGCCGCGCGTGTTTTTCGGCTTCGATGCGTTCCGCCAACACGCGCGCCATGGTATTGAAGCGTCCCGCCAGTTCGCCGATTTCATCGCGCGCTTCCACTTGGACTTGGGCGTCGAGTTCGCCTGCGGCGATGCGTTCGGCAACGCGCGTCAAACGCGCAATCGGGCCCGCAAGGGTGCGCGCGACGACGAACGCGGCGGCAATCACGACAATGCCAATCGCCGCCGTCAACGCGAGCGCGGCGCGGCGTTGTTCGGCGACAAATTCAAACCACACCGCTTCGGGCTGCGCGTACACAATTGTCCAGGGCCGTGTTTCAAGGCGCACACTGCCGACCTGTTGAATGACGGCAGAGTGCGGGTCAAGCACGGCATGAAAATTTGGCGCGTTACTCAAATTTGCCAGACCGCGCGCCAAATCAGGAAGCGTGACCGTGAGCGGTGTGTCCGATGCTTGCGGCAGACGCCCGACGCTTTGTAAATACCGGACACGCATTTCATCGGCGGGTACGAGTACGCGAAAGCGCAGCGCGGGATTGGCAGAATCGGCGAGCCAAATTTGATTTTCGTCCAAGAGCGCGGCGTACGATTGCCCGCCTGCAAGCCCTTGCGTTTGGTTCAAGATATTTTGCAAAACTTCTGCGTTGTATTGCGCCGCGAGCACGCCGACGATGACGCCGTTCTCATCGCGAATGGGGCTGCTGATAAAAAAAGAAGGCGCGCCGGCGGCGCGCGGAAATTGTACGGGCGCGGCATACGGCACGCCGCCATTCACTGCCGCGCGAAAGTATTCCTGTCGCGAATTGTCCACATGCAAATTTGGCGCAAAGGTATCCAACACGGTAACGCCGTTCGCGTCGAGCAGCGAGTACGAAATAATGTACAAAGGGTCTTTGCGCGCGAGCGTTCGCAGATTCGTCAACGCGCGCGCGCGCGTGGGACCTTCCACGCGTTGGACAACACTCAATTTGAGATACTCAACCCACCCGCGCAGCTGCGCTTCGTACCGAATGCTGGTGAGATTGGAATTGAAAAAATTATCGAGGTTCGCAGCAGTTTGCTGCGCGGCGGTGAGCAACGCCTCATTCGCTTCGGCGGCGAGGCGCGCGCGCGCGTTGAATTCGTTGACTGTCGCCAAGAGCAAAAGGGGAACGAGGGCGACAAGTAAAAAGGCGAGGGTAAGTTTGTTGCGAAGAGTCAGGTTCGCAAACGCGGCACGCACGCTCATTGATGTTCGTTCCACGAACATTACTACGGCGACAACAACGGCTGGTCTTGGCACGTGACGCGCGCGAGACGGGTCAAGACCAATTGCCGCACATCATTTGGGAGGGGACTGTAACCGAGCGCGGTGGCGCGTTGCTGGGCAAAATCATCGGTGAGACTCCAGCGAATGTATTCGACAAGCTTGCGCGCCTTGACGCAATCCGTCATGCGTTGGGTATGCAAAATCAAATAGGTGTAACCCGCGAGGGGCCAGCTGTTTTGTCCGGAGCCATCCACAATGTCTGTCGTGAGTCTGTCGCTAAAGGTGCCCGCAAAATCCGCCATCGCCGCTTGCACATTTTCGGGACCGGCAGTGACGATGTTGCCCGCGCGATTTTTCAAGCGCGCGTACAAAAGGTTGTTCGTCACAGCGTAGGCGAGTTCGACATAGCCAATCGAATTGGGGGTGCTACCGACCATCGCGGCGACGCCCGAGTTGTAATCGCGCCCCACGCCGCGTCCCAATTTGTCGGTGGGCCAGTCCACGCTCGTTCCCGAACCAACCTGCGTTTTCCATTGCGCGCGAAATGCCGCAAGTCCTTTGGTAAAAATTTCCGTCGTCCCCGAACCATCGGCGCGATGAACCACAGTGATGGGCTGCGCGGGCAACTGCGTTGCGCGTTCCGGATTGAGCGCAAGCAGGCGCGAGTCATTCCAGTGTGAAATCGTCCCGTCATAAATTCCCACCAACGTTTCGCGGTCAAGTATCAAAGTGGGTACGCCGGAAATGTTTTCGATGTTGTAAATAATGACCACCGCGCCCGCGAGCATCGGATACATTTGCAAATCTTGCCCGCGTTCGTATTCTTTGGTGGTGAGCAGTGAATCGGACCCGGCAAAGTCAACCGTGTTTTCCACGGCTGCTTTTTTGCCTGCCCCTGAACCTGTAACCCGATATTCGATTCGCACACTCGGGTCTACGGACGGATACAATTCCGCCCATTCGTTGTAAATCGGCGCGGGAAATGTCGCGCCTTCACCTTTCAGCAAAACAGAAGCGACGGGAAGTGGGGTTGGCGGTGGCGGTGTTGGGGTTGGCGGCGCTGCACATGCAACAACCGCAAGCGCGCTCATTGCGCCCAACACAAAACGCAAACCCGAAAGAAACCAAACACGCAACATGGTGTAGCCGGAGAATACATGCAAGCCGTTAATTTTGAACGAACGCTGTGTCAATCGCCTGTTAAATTCGCGCAAAGATTTCTTAAGCTTGTTCCAAACTGAATCGGGCAGAGATGCTCCGCCCGATTCAGTTTCATGGGATTGGCATGACGCCTACAAGAGGTCAAGTTACCGCTCAATCGTTGTCCTCGTCTTGCTCATCGTTATCCTCTTCGTCGGTGTCCTCTGCCGCTTCAACCTCTTCCGCGTCATACATTTCCGCCGCAGCATTGTTCGACAATTCGGCAGAGGGCGTTGGCGTCGAATCCTCAGCGTCGGCTAGTGCAGCAACGGGCGCTCGCGTGACCGTTTCTTCCGCCACGGCATTTACGTTTTCCATTTTGGACTCCTTTTTTTGAAATGATGTGAACGAGTTGCCTAAATTTCGCGCACGGAGGTTAATGCCGCTTGAACATGGTGTGGCGCGCGCGTAAACTTTGTGTAAGGGATTGATAACACGCGTCATGGGAGGTGATGCACCGCGAAGAGAACAACGAGCAACAGAAACTGGGATGAGCGTTGCCTCTACAAATTTGACGCGCGCCCTTTTTCATCTGCCCGCGCTTGGGCAGGGATATGTTCCAGCAGAGGGCGCGCTTTTTCGGCGACTCGTTCGGCTTGAATCGTTCCAAAGCAAACGGGAGTTGTACTTGGGCAGCTCCAAAGCGTTTCGCATCAATCGCCATGCGTTGCGTTTCCATCTTTTACGAGTTTCTTGCAGCGACGGTACGCGGAACAAAGACAATGGGCTGTTCATTTTTCTTTCCTTGCGGAAAAGTAATTTCAAGCCTTTTCGGGAATCGCTTCCATTTGAATTGGATGCAAAGAGTGCGCCAACTCTGCGACGCGTTCTCGAATCGCGTCGCGCAGGTTGCGGTACTGTTCGACGGCTTCGCCCGTCGGGTCCGGAAAATCCCAAATCAGCGCGTTCGGAAACGCGCGTGCGGGAACATCCGAACCCAGAATCACAATACATTGTGCGCGCGCAAGCAGTTGCTGATTGAGCGCGCGGGGCAGGTGTGGGCGAATCGGCACACCCACTTCTGCCATTACCGTTATGGCATTCAAGTCAAACGCTTTAGCAGGCATGGTGCCGCAAGACATCGCGCGCCCCCAGCCGACGGCGAGCGCGTTGAACCATGCCTCCGCCATCGGACTGCGCGCTGTATTGCGAACGTCAATGAACAACACGCGTTTCATGGCAACGCATTCTCTAAATCGGTTGATAAAATCATTTTTGAATTGCGCTCAAATCCGGCGCGCAGTATACCGGGTTTGTGTTAAGAGGGATTCAAGAGACGGTAAAAAAGTCATCAAGAGAATCGCAATGGCTTGCGCATCAACTTTTGTAACAGCGCATCGGCTCGCACAGGAATTGTGCAAGAACGAGCTCAAGAATGCCAAGAAGATTTTTGCCGTTCCCCATGCTTACCTGAACGCTTCCGCGTGCGAGTGTTTGGCATCAATTTCTTGAGCGAGCGCGGAATCTTGTGCCGATACTTGGGCGCGCCGCCTCTCCCAATCGTTCAATCGCGTGCGTGTGTCTTGCGCCTCCTTTTCTGCGTTGCCCCTGCGCCTCCGCAACACTCTGAACATTTCCGGTTTCGGAAGCGCGGCACGCCATTCTTTGAGTGAGTGTCTTGAAACTCGCACGTAAAGCCGCAGAGACCGCAGAAATTAAGTTCTAGTTTCTTGGCGCCTTTGCGTGAGCCATTCATTGCAGAGTTTTAAGACGCACTCGGAGTGAATCGAGCTCGCTTTCCAATGCCGTCTCTGCTTGCTGCATCAAGTGCGAGCGCGTTTCCTTGCATGGCAAAGGGTTTGGCATGAACTTGTTGATTTTGGCACTCGTCCACCTTTTTCACCACCCGTTCATCAGCCAACGCATTTGAAATTGCCGCGCCTGCATGAAATAGAATTTCACGGCTGAAAAAAGACAAAATGCTCCGCCTTCACAA